>CAVWTZ010000090.1:0-13071 GCA_963757485.1 uncultured beta proteobacterium | reverse complement strand
GGCCAATAGCTGCCGTTCGCGAGTGACCGCATCCTGACAGTAAATGTTGATTGGTCCATTTCCGTTCAGTGCCAATACCGGAAATTCAGCTTAATAATCTATTTGATTCACGACAAGATGCAGCGATGATACTTTATTTGCATTTGATGTTGGATATTGCACTTTTTGAAACTCAGCTTTTGTCATTGAACTTATTGGTTTTGCCGGCAGAACCGATATAGTCTGGTGGCCAGTAGATTACAGTATCGGCGATTTCCACTGCATCAAGTATCTGGTCGTATCGGCCGTCGCACATCTTGCGAACGACAGCGGTCGAGCCAAGGTGTGTTATGGATTCGGCCAGTTGCCCTAAAACGGCAGGTTTATCGTCGCTGGAGTAGAGAACGAGAATGTTTCGGCTTGTGTTCATATTAAATACACCACATCTGAACTGATCAGATCTTGAGCCAGTCTATAGATCAGTTTGGCTTGATCATCGAGTATTTCGTATGGCACATCGGCGAACTCCAGAACCTCAAGCTGTTCCTGTATTTGCGGGGAATCTTCAAGTTCGCCCACCACGTCGAGTTTCACCTTGTCGTCAAGAAGCACTAGGCCAACCGCTACACGCAGTGCTTCGACCTTGTTGTTTTTTGCAATAACCAGAATGTTTTTTGTCATGGCAGACCAGCACTAGAGAACGATCACTTTGTCACACAGGTGAGCAAGTTCTGCGTTCTGGTATTGGCTTGCCATGTCCACACCAGGTGGTGCGTCACCGCTGCCAAATAGCTCCCAACTGTGTTCGCAGACGGCCAGACTCAACGCGCCGGCGTTGACCAGTTCAAGCAGGTCAGCCGAGTGGAGCAGTCTTACACCAAGGTCGGTAAGGAAACCGCGACACTGCCAGCCACGTACGCTGGCTGCATGGGCCAGGCCCACCAGATGGTCTTCGGCAGACTCGTTTGTTGCGACAATGCCAAGTAACACGGGCATTTCTCCTGCGTTGGAATGTATTCGTCGGGCTAGAGTGGCTTGCCAGCGGCTGTTGCCGCCTCGCCTGCAACACCACGATCCGCTGGCACTAACGTATAGGCTATGATCAGGCCTAAAAAGAATATGACAACCGCAATCACCGTCCAGATATATTTTTTCATCGAAGCTCTTTCTGCGGGTCGTCTAACTCTTGCGGATGCGCCAGTGCCACGTCGATTTTCCGGCTTCCTTTTCCTGCGAGACGATCACGTTGCCCTCAGCCTGACACATGGCGGTGATGGATTCACCTGAAGAAGGATTATCGAAAACGACTTCGAGAATTTCGCCCTGCTTAAGTTTTTCCAGACCTTTCTTGGTATACAACTGCGGATGGGGGCAGACATAACCCTGAACATCCAACATATAGGCTCCATCGCCTGTTTTTTCAAATTTGACTGCCATGGTACATACCTTCCTTGAGTTTCAGATTTGTTATAGATCAAACACTGCCATTTCCTTGGCCATTTTACGTCCGATCCACCAGTTAAAGAATTTGACGCCAATAAAACCGCCTACCGTCATGCCCAGACCGAACAGCCAGCCCGATGGGTCGCCGTTCGTGACGGTTGCAAAAAATGCGCCGATGTTGCAGCCCAGTCCGATGCGCGCGCCTATCCCCATCAGGATGCCGCCGAAGATTGCCCAGGTCGCGATCTCCAGATTTGGCATCTTGAATTTGAATTCATTATTGAGCAGTGCCATCACTGCAGAGCCGCCAATCAGCGCAATGGACATCCACAGTACCGGATTCAGCAGCGGATTGGGCACGCCGTTGTCTAGCCCGAAAAAGATGTTGTCCATCACATTAACACCGAGTTTCTGGACAACCCATGCGGCACCTTGGGCCTCCTGGGTCGTGATGTAGAAATAGCCCGGATCGAAGACGGTATCTTGGATGCTGAGTCCACTAAAACCCATGCCTGAGAGCAATTCTCCTGCATTGGTGATGCCCAGGCGTTGTTGTAATCCTTGCATGACCCACATGTGCAGGCCGGCTGCAACTCCAAGCACAAGGCCGGCGATGGCAGTACGTTTGGAGGCTGTAACCATGCTCCAGAATCCGGCAAGTTCGGTACGGAAGCCCAGATACTCTGTCTCATTGTCGCGCAAATAAGCCTTGCGGTACCAACGGATATATATTCCGGTGAGGATAAGGGCAGCCGGCATGATGGAGTTGATCAGCGAATTGCCGATGAATGCTGCCGCAATGACGTTGGTGAAACCGAGCAATTCGCCAACGGTATGTGCCGTGAGATTCCAGACGTATCCGGCGAGGAATTGATCGTACCAGCCGTTGGTCGGTGTGATCACGGCTGGCAGGTTTTGGGCGAGGGTGGCCTGGGTCCAGGCCGTCGGCACCAGATGGTTCAACCAGCCACCTGCGTCCACCACGAACACCTGCGAGAAGGCGAGTGACAGTACCACCAGTAGCGCGGCAATACTGCCCTCCCCGGTTTTGTAAAGGGAACCTGAAGCGCAGCCCCCCGTATAGACCATACCAATGCCAAAAATCAGACCGCCGATCACGGAATACAGGCCGATTGGCGAAGGGTGAAATGTGCTTTTCCCGGCAACGGTCACGAATGCGGAAACCAGGCTGAATAATACCACCGCGATCATGATTCCCACGGCCATACGCGGGACGCCAACCGCGAACAAATCGCGGATTGCGGATGCCATGCAGAACCGGCCGTATTGCAGCGACATGCCGTAGGTGAAACCGAACCACAGGTAGGCGGAGTAATAGATGAAACGGTGATCGACTGCGAAGGAGCCCAGGGAAATCAGGGCGAAGAATCCCAGCACCATGAATGCGTAAATGACATTTCGCGGCTCTGTCATTGCGATGGGAGGGGTGTCTACGTTCACGGTGTTGCATGGAAGACTGGTCATTCGTTAGTTTCCTCTGAAATTGTAATGATTAATGCTTAATGGCCGTGGATGTGTGATTTCGCCTCGGCCGGCAACGTTTGCGTTTTGCGTTTGCGTACATAAATCTTCAGGCATGTTGGTTCATGGATAGTGGCAAGATGCTCGCAATTGCAATTGGGAAGCATGAAGGGGATGGTTTCCACAGCACTCAAATTATCCGAGCTGATTTCAAATACCGTTCCCGCAACAGCTTTATCCAGTAATAATTTCGTGAGCAAATTGGTACGCAAACAGCTGTCCCCCACAAAATTGAGGGACTCGTCTACCCGTAGTGTGCCATGTCTGGGTAAATCAACCTGCTTTAGCCTTAACCTGTTGGATCGGGACAAGCGATGACGTACCCCAACCCAAGCCAAGCCAATGGGCCCGAAAACTCGGCTAAGCAACATTTCTGACAAATCCTCAAATTGCTTCTTTGATGAGTAAAGCAACTTGCGAGCCAGTTATTTAACAATATGAAATTTTTGAATAATTCTAATAGGGTGCAAATAATGAGTGCGTTTGATATTGCAAAATATACTAGAAAGTCAGTATCTAGGTTTGAATAATGCAATGCCAAATTGATAGTGAAATTGTTTCAATGAGGATAGCTTGCAAATTGAAAGACAATATGTATTTTGATGAATTGTGCAATTGTTGTTAATGCAAGGTAATTAACTAACTATATAAATTATAAGATAAATTATTTATGGTATGAATTCTGCTTTCATTCGCGGGACGACAAGTATGATCATCGGGGGATAATGGCCGAATCATCAAGAGCGGAAACGGTGTCCACGTACTAAGGGAGGGGAATATGAAAAAATATCAAGATAATGACTGGCAGGGTAGTGGGTTCTTGTATCGCTGTTTGATGCCGATTTTACTGCTGTTGACGGCGCTGGTGGCGGGCTGCGGTGGCAGCGCAGACACGACCAACGGCACAGGCAGCACCTCAGCCGTTGCAATCAGGTATAACTCCCCGGCGGATATAACCAATGTGTCTGATGCCAACTACGACAACAATGTCAGCGGGCTGATCACGGGTGTGACCCTCAAGCGCTGGAAAGATGACTGGCTTAACCAGCGCCCGGCAGGTATCACAGGCAAACTGGTGATCCTGGAAGTAACGGCCGGCGAGACAGGCTACCAGTATATTGTGCCTGCCACCGCCACCCAAAACGTGGTCAGCTATCTGGCGGCAAGTTCAGAATGGGTGATGACCCGCTCCAATGGCGTGATCACTACACCCAGTCTGGTACTCGACGGCCCCAGCATCGATGCGGAACTCAACAAGTATGGCATTGACCCGGCAAACGACATGATCGTGATCTCGCAGGGAACTGCCAATTCTGGCAATGTGATGAGCCAGGGCCGTGCCTGGCTTGCGCTGCACTACTGGGGCGTGGATGCCAAGCATTTATCCATTCTGAGCGGCAGCAACCAGTGGCAGGCCACCAGCGGTGCGATGACCGCAGTTGATTTTGCCGCTACTGGCAATACGCCTCCTGGTTTGCCTGCGGGGACATACTCGGTGAAGAATCTCTCCAATGACAATACTTCCCTGATCGCACCCCTAGGCGACTTCCTGGCGGTCGTGCCGGCGACAGACCAAAGCATGAAAGGTACCGGGATATTCCTCTGGGATGCACGCACCATCACCCAGTACAGCGCCGGCTATATGCGCGAGGCCAACGACGGTGCGTCTGCCGGATGCGGCACGGCAGCCTACTGCAACGCGGCACCCACCTACAACTACATGAGTTCGTTCCAGAACAACGGCTCGCGGCAAGGGCATCCCAATGGCGCGGTCGACCTCAACTTCCTCAACCTGCTCGATAATTGCAACCCTGTTCCGGCTGGAGGGGGCTGCTCATATAAGACCAAGGCGCAACTCGCGAGCTACATGAACGGCGAAGCAGATGCGGCCGGCAATGGCTTGCACCGCGGCAACATGGTGAATGGCGTCTACACGGACACGCTGGTGGGCACGGGCAATGGCTACCAGCCTGGCGATACCGCCTATGTATGGTGCGAGACCACCTTTCGCGCCATGATCACCGGCATGGCAAGTGCGGTGGTACTCGGGCATCCGACCCGTTTCTACGACGGCGCCATGATAGAGTGGAACTCGCTGTCCAACCTGCCGGATGCTACGGGAAACAACATCCTGCCGGCCGACTCGCCATGGCGCACCGACGTGAAGTCTTTTTTCCGGCCAGCCGCCAGTGCGGTTATGGTGGCGCCCCGTCAAATCACGAACGCCTACGCGCCTAACTCCAACGTTCTTATTGCCGCGGACCGGGCATACAAAACGCCTAGTGCAAGCAATACCAGCAGTGCCACTGGCGGTGCAGCACCCGCCAATCCATGTGGTGGTTGAGCGCTAATTAGTTAGTCTGAGTCGCGGGCACCTGTGGTGCCCGCAAGAAATAAAACTCTCAAGTGACGGGTGCTGGCAATAGAATGTCAGCACCTTTTTTTTAGCCAAGTAAAAACAGTATGCGCTCAAGAGTGCAAGTTGCAATCCTGATTATCGCAATGATGCTTGCCGTGGCGGGGGCGTGGGCGCTTTATCGCGCGCATGCAAAGGATCATGCGCCGAGTGACGACACTGCGCAGTTTCTCGCTCGTTATTGGGCGCGGCCGCTGGCACCCCAGGGTGAGCCACCGCCGGAATTTTCTAGCCTTGAGGCGTCGCTCGCGCCCGAATCTTGCGGTGCCTGCCACCCGGAACAATACGCCGATTGGCGTACCAGTCTGCACAGTCACAGCATAGGGCCGGGGATACTCTGGCAATTCCGCGTGCTGAGCCAGGAAGAGTCCAACAGCTGCTTGCGTTGCCACGCGCCGCTGGCAGAGCAGAAGGCGCTGATGGCTTTGCAGCAGGGCTGGACAAATGCACCCAAGACGCCCGCGCCCGCATATGTGAGCAGTGATTTGCATATGCAAGGACTGGTTTGTGCGGCTTGTCATGTACGCAGACATCAGCGCTATGGGCCGCCTGCAGATACGCATGGAGCACAGAATGCCCAAAATCCGGCACCGGTGACGCACCAGCCTCACAATGGATTCAGCGCGGAACAAGCATTTCAAGACAGCCGCTTTTGTGCGACTTGCCATCAATTTCCGCCGCAAGGCAGGAGCCTCGCTGGAAAACTGGTCGAGAACACCTATGAGGAATGGCTTGCAAGTCCGGCGGCCAAGCAGGGTCGTGCCTGTCAAAATTGTCACATGCCGGGAAGGCGTCATCTCTGGCGCGGGATACATGATCGGGCAATGGTGGACAAGGGCCTGCGGCGCGAGCTGATAGTCAAACGCATCTCCTCATCGCGACTCGCCGTGCAAGCCATCATTACGGCGCCGGGGGTCGGACATTATTTTCCGACCTATGTGGTGCCCAAGGTGGCGGTTATCCTGCAGTTGCGCAATGCTGCGGGCACCAGGGAAATTGCGCGTCATGTGATAGGCAGGACGGTCAGCGTGGATATGGACCGCGAGCTGTCCGACACGCGCATTCCACCCGGAGGCAAATCGGTGGTCACCGCTGAAATCAGTGTGCCAGCAGGCGAAAATTATATTGAATTGCGCATGGATATCGCTCCTGCCGAACACTATGTGCGCATGTTTGAGTCGATGCTCAAGCGCAATCCCAAGATGGATCCGACCACCCAGTCTTTGTTACGCGAAGCGATACAAAAGGCTCAAGCCACAGCATACCGGCTCGATGATCTGGTCGTGGCTGTGCCTGCTCGATTTGGTGAATCGCAACATGCGGTTGCAAATTGAAATAGAAGCAAGCCTATCGATCAAATTTGCAATGCATATATCCGCCTATCAATTGTTATAAGTATTTGTTTAATATGATTATGGTCAGATGGCATGCAATATGCTTTGAATCCAATAAACAATAATCTAAGTGTGCTGGGGGATTATTTAAATGACGAATTTGACGGGGTGGCCTTTGGTACTTCTAGCGGCGGCCGGTGGCATAGCCTCCGTTAGCGCTGCCCCAATGACCTCCCAGGAAACGACTACACAGGCAACACAAGAGCAGACAACAGGGCAAATACCGCTAATGCAAGGTGGAGTGCCTGCGCCAAAGGGACGTCTCAAATTCAAGTCCTCAGGTCCGGTGTGCATGTGTGGCCAAGGAATGAGTGAGCGCGATATCGAGCGAGCAATGGCCAAGTTAAAAAAAGACAAGGATGCAGGTTCGGGGTCAGTTACTGGCAGCAGTCAGGTCACTGGTAAGTAAATAAACATCAACTTAAGGGAGTTACCAAATGATCATCAGAACGATCACCAGCCAATTGCGCAAATATAAACGAGGGATGATTGCAGTTACCGTCCTGGCCTTTCTATTTTCTGCGTCTACCGATGCCTGGCTGTCGCTTGTGGCGGGGCAGGAGTCCACGATAACGGCAGCCAGCAGTGCTGACTCGGGCTGGGGACGAGAAGCGATTGTGAATGTGCAGGAATATGTCGCGGCAATTTCGCCCATTGCCAATGCCAATGCGTGCGGCATGGGCGCTTCCTCATGCTTCAAGTGCCACAATGGTATTCGAGCCATCGCGCCAAAGATGGATGCCAAAACAGCTCCGTGGCACGTTAATCACGAATCGGTAAATGGTGATTGTGTGGGTTGTCATAAAGGAAACGAGCGGCTTATCAAGAAGGAGCTTGCGCACACCGGCCTAATCAAGGATCCGCGCACGAGGGTGGCGGACACTTGTGATAATTGCCACAAATCGGGAAATTCGGCCGAACTTAACAAGCGTTATCTATAGTAATCAAGGGGGGAGTAACGATGAATACGAAAACTAACGTAAAAAGGAATAACCTTTTCGGGCTGGGTCTGGTGCAAGTCGGAGCGCTACTCTTGGCAGGTTTGAGCACCTCGGCGCAGGCTGGCCCCACCATCCCCTTCAGTAACGAAGGCTTCGTGACGTTTAACTATGCCGTGCAGGCATGGGGGCAGTATCGTGGCTACACCGCGCCAACTGATTCAGGAAGCACCACTCAATTTTTCCTGCGCAGAGATCGACTGACTTTTGACGGCCAAGCCAATGATTATGTCGGCTTCTACGCGCAACTGGAAGCCGGCAACGACGGCAAGGATGGCAACGTCGACAGGAGCACCTATTTCCGGGACTCCTACATTACACTGGATTATTCGGATCCCATTCGCTTCATCGTTGGCCGTTTCAAAAACACATTTAGCCGCGAAAATCTGGAGGGTTGTCTTCGACCCCCTGACGCTGGATCGCGCAGAGTGGCTTGCTTACACACCGTGGGGTGCCACACGTGATACCGGCGTGGCGATGTGGGGAAATCTCGCCAACGCCAAATTCCATTATCAGTTGATGATCGCAAACGGCCGAAACGATGTCAATATGCCAAAGAAAGCCCCGCGTTACACCGCGCGCGTTCATTGGAGTTTTTTCGATCCTGAGACCGACTACGGATATCTAGGCACTTATCTGGGAACGAAAAAAGTGCTGACGGTGGGTATCGCAGGGGATTACCAGAGCAGTGTTGCCTACTCTGATTTCTTGGCGCGGACCAATCCGCAGAATTACGAGGCATCGACAGTGGATTTCTTCTATGAGCAACCATTTGCCAGTGGCACCTATACCCTGTCGGGTGCAGCCATGCGCTACAAGACCGGGAATGCAATCAATGGCACGTCAGTAGATCCGCTCTTGCCGCAAACTTCCGAACTGGGTGGCGGCTATCTGAAAGGCGCTTACATGTTTCCGAATAAAGTTGGGATAGGTCGCCTGCAGTTTTTCGGACGCGTCGAAAAGTCGGATTACCACCTGAACTCCGGTTATAACGATCACAAGTGGAGCAGCGTAGGTGCAAACTATTACATCGACGGCCAAAAACTGAAAGTGACGGGCGAATTTGCAACAATCAAATTCGACCAACAGAATCCGAACGATGCCTCTCAGCGCGACTATAACCAGGCCACGATCGGTCTACAGTTCGAATTTTAACGGATTGTCGCGAATTCAAAATACCAGAGAAGGCATTAGGAAGTTAAGCGATTATAAAAATGTGCTAACTTTTTACTTCTGCGCGGCATGACATAAACTGCGGAGTAGTTGGTTTCATGAGAAACCTCGATGGGGAATGTCAGGGTGCTCGATTGCCAGTGTGCCAGAATCTGTTCGGCGAGTAATCATCTTGCAGGTAGTGCGTAATCTGTAACCAAAGCGGCAAATCCTGCCATGGCTTGCGCGGGACACGCGTTGGATGTGCAAAAATTTGCATGCCTTTGAGCCGCGTAAGCACGGCAACCTCCAGCCACCGAAGGTTCGCCAACGCCCCAAGGCCGGTTGCCACGAGTCCATCCGTAACGATTCAACTCCCGACTCAACGTTCCGGCAGAGCGCCCAAACTCGTGAGCAATCTGCCCAACCTAGCGCCCCATCGACAATTGCGTCTGGAACATCGTTCTTTCTCCAAGACTCAACTTTTCGTAGTTCTTTCCAATGCAACATTTCCCCCAAAAACTTTTACACTTGATTTTTGAATGCGCCCTTCGCAATCAGTATGAGCAGCGTTGATTTCATTCAGCAACGGTTAGATTAGCTGATGAAGAAACGGGAAAAGAAATATGCTCTGGACTGATTGCAAATTACCGGGAAACCAATTACAGTGTTTTTTGTTTCAAAGGGCTTTTGCCAGCTTCTTGCGAAACATAAATATGAAAGCCATTCTGAAAATATGATGCTTTTATGAGAACAACGCCAATCGCGCCCTCGTCAACAATGCTGCGCTGGATATTTACTCTGGGGATTTTTGCGTTAGTGTTGGGCTTGATTTTTCCTCTGCACTTCGAACAAAAATATCCTCTGGAAAGTTTCATACTGCCGCTCGTATTGGCTGGCGTGCTGGTTATAGGGCTAATCAATTATTTGCTCACCTTTCCACATGGAATTGCAATCATCCACCGTGGCATAAGAAGCGCGACCGAGGGTACGCTGAAGCCGATCAAGATGCCTCGAAGAACACGCTTCATTTTCGGACCGATAATTGAAGACTACAACATTCTGATTCGTAATATGGGCTCGCTGTTCCGTGAAATGGAGCAAAGCCAGTTATCAATCATCGGCGATCGCAACCGCAATGATGCAATCTTGCGCAGCTTGCCAGGCGCGCTACTGATAGTGGATAGCGACTTTCTCGTGACGCTGTCGAACAAGCAGGCCGAACAACTATTCGATTTATGTACAGATGACTTGCTGGGGAAAAACCTTTTTGAATTACTTCCGCTCAATGATGAAGGACGTGAACTTTTGCGAGAGGCTTTCCTTTATGAACAGCAGGTGAATAACAAGGAGATCGTGCTTATTAACGGCAATACGTCGCGGCACTATACCCTCAACATCACGTTCTTCAGGCAATCTCAGGATGACGTTGAATACTGTGCTGCCGTTGTGCTGCAGGACGTCACAGATTTCAAACGACTACAGGAATTGATATATCACTCGGAGAAATTCCTAGCCATAGGAAAGCTTGCGGGAGGCATAGCGCATGAGCTCAATACACCGCTCGGGACAATTGTCGGCTATGCCCAACTGCTCAACGAAGGCGTGTCCAACGAGGACAAGCGACTTCAATACGGGCAGGTGATTTACCGGGAGGCTAAGCGTTGCTCCACGATTATCGAGAACCTGCGGACATTCGCGCAGCGTGACGTGTGCCAGCCGGAGTGTTGCGAGATCAGCACTGTCATCCGCGAAGTGGTAGAGACTATTCATAACTGCCCAAGCAAGAAGCATAATGTACGAATCGAAACTCACCTGGCCACCAAGGCGCGTGTTTTGGGAGCAGGAGGGCAACTCGACATCGTACTTGTCAATTTGATAATGAACGCAGTACAGGCGACCAAAGAGGTGGCGTCAGACCCACTGGTCACAGTGGTCAGTAGTGTCCAAGGTGATAGTGTCATGATCAGTATCGCCGACAACGGACCCGGTATACCCCTTGCCCAGCGCAATCAAGTTTTTGATCCGTTCTTTAGCACCAAACCAGATGGTTCCGGACTTGGACTGGGGTTGGCAATCAGCCAGTCCATCGTGACACGAATTGGTGGTACCTTGAGCTGCGATCCGGATTATGCGGCTGGTGCGCGATTCCTTTTGTCACTGCCGCTGGCAATCAGGGAGGTGGCATGACAGCAAAGGCGATGAAAGTTGACGCTGATCGGGAACTTGGGGCACGGCCAGTGATACTTGTGGTTGAGGATGACGAGCCGATGCGCAACATGATCGCGGAAGTGCTTGAGCCCCTGGGTGCGAATATATTGTTATCCATGAATGCCAAGCATGCAAAGGAGATTCTCGGGAACCATGAGGTCGGGGTTGTTCTGACTGATTTGCGCATGCCCTACGCTGACGGCATCGAAATCCTCAATTTTGCCAAGCAGTGCAACCTGATGACGCAGGTGGTGTTGATTACGGGCCATGCTACAGTAGAGACGGCGGTTGATGCGCTCAAGAACGGCGCATATGATTACTTGCGCAAACCGTTTGAACCTGCGGATCTCCGGCGAACAATCGAAAATGTGCTTCAGTTCTCTCTGCTCAACCGTGAAAATCTGCAGTTACGCGGGTCCAGCAAGATCAGCAGTAGCGATGACCTGATCGGCAAGAGCCAAGCGATCAACTCGGTTCGCCGCATGATTGGCATTGCCGCGGGTTATGACTGTTGTGTAATGATTACAGGAGAATCCGGTACCGGCAAAGAAATCGTCTCGAGACGTATTCACACGGAAAGCTTGCGGAAGGACAACCCTTTTGTCGCCATTAATTGCGCAGCTATTCCCGAGAATCTTATCGAAAGCGAGTTGTTCGGATATCAACGCGGTGCTTTTACCGGCGCAGATATTGCCAAGATCGGCTTGTTCGATGCCGCGAACGGCGGGACACTGTTTCTGGACGAGATTAACAATTCTTCGCTGTCGTTACAGGCGAAACTATTGCGCGTATTGCAGGACGGCATGTTTTACCGCATGGGGGATGCCAAGCCGCGTCATATCGATGTACGCTTGTTGGCGGCCACCAATAAACCGCTCCATGAGCTTGTCGAGAGCGGCAGCTTCCGTATGGATCTCTACTACCGTCTGAAAATCATCGAGATCACAATTCCCCCGTTGCGGGAACGCATTAACGATGTTCCGCTACTCGCCAATTTTTTCATCGAAAAACAATCCGCCCGACTCAAGAAGAAAGTCAAAGGGATCAGCACCAAGGCGCTCAATGCGCTCGTTCGTCACGATTGGCCGGGTAACGGGCGCGAACTGGAGAATGTCATTCAGCGCATGATCATCTTTACTGAAACCGAGCTCATTGATGTGGACGTTGTGCCGCATGAACTGAGAGAAATCAAGGAAGGAAGAGTTAAATCAAGCGATTATGCACCGCATCAGAGTCTGGAGGAACTTGAAATATCATTTATAACCAGGATACTGCATGAAAATAATGGCAATCGGGCGGTGACTGCGGAAATACTCGGAATTGACAAGACCACTCTGTGGCGCAAGATCAAGCTATACAATATTGAGTAATTTATAACTTTGGGATCGCCAGTCAATGTTGATGGTAATGCAACTTGAATTGTTCCGTTCACGACAGTCAGAAGTTGCAAAGTTGTTGAGCTAAAAGTTACGTCATCAGTGAACTGAGACCACTTCCTGAGCTATTTCTGAATGGCAGTTTTCCCTAAAGTTGAAGGGCGGCAATGTGTCGATTCTGTTGAAAAACTCGTTGTTAAAACCGTCGTGGTGTTCTGGAATTTCGTGAGGTGAGAACGTTATTACCCTTTCGGGTTCTTCAACTGGGTTCTGATACCCAGTTTGTAGGTTGATCGGATGGTTTTTGCTTCAAGCAGGCGCACCTATCCTGTCGATTGGCGGTCCCTGCGCGAGCAGCTTGGCCATGCGGCGCAAATTCTGAACTGTAGCCGCGAGCGTGAATTCGTCAGCGGCGCCGCTCAGTCCGCGTAGTCGTAAGCGATCCAGTTTAAGAATGGACTTGAGATGCGCAAAGAGCATCTCGACCTTCTTGCGTTCACAGCGTGATCTTTGATACTCCGGTGTCGTGGCAATTTGCCGGGCAACATCGCGAGCCTTCT
>CAVWTZ010000089.1:0-20759 GCA_963757485.1 uncultured beta proteobacterium | reverse complement strand
GGCCGAACAGCTTGCCCTGCAGAGCGACAAGCTCGACCGCGACGTCCTTCAGTATCTGACCAAGCAGATTCAAGTTTTATCGCAGTATGCGACCTCTCCCGAGCACGCGCGTCCGATTGCCATAGATATGGCGATGGCACTGCTGCTGCTGGACAGCGGTATAGAGAATTATCGCCAATTGGGCGGAAACTTCCAGGAGCAGGCGCACATCCTGACCGAACGCATGCAGGCCGCGGTAAAGCAGCAACCCGAGAACGCGAAACGTCTGGATGAACTGGTCGCCCTTCATTACCAGATGGAACAGCGGGGGGAGGTGATGGGCTCGTTGGCCGACGAAATGCTGGTGAACCTCCAGCATGTCGAGCAAGGCTTGAACGCATTTTTCAACGGAGCGGTAAAGCGTGACGAGTTGCACGAGTTGTTGCGTTTGTTGAACCAGATACAAGGTGGGTTGCGCATCTCATCGCTGCAACATGCCGAACAATTGCTGGCATCCATTCAGGATAATATCGGCCGTATGGCGCAGAGCGAGGCAGCGCTCGAACCGGCCAAGAAAGATGCCTTGGCCAATGCGATCAGCGCGCTGGAAAATTACTTGCAGTATCTGAGGCATGAGCAGGCAGCCGATGTTTCGCAGCTTCAAGCGGCATTGGCCGGGATGGTCGGGCTGGATCAAGCCGCGGAACCAGTGACAATTGCTCCGCCGGAACAGGCCGCGGTGTCTGCATTGCCGGTCGTTGCACCGGCCGAACCGGTTTCTGAACCGACGCCCATCATTTCTGTCGAGCCGCCCCAGATATCTGCACCGGAGGAACCGGCAGCGGTGGAAATTGCGCAAGTTGAACCGCAGAAGGCTTCCACGGCGATACCGCAGCCAACGGCAGAAGATCAGGAACTGCTCGAGATATTTCTGGAAGAGGCTCAGGAAGTTCTGAGCACCATATCGAGAAATCTGGATACCTGCCAGTTGCATCCCGACAGCCATGAGCCATTGGTGGCGATCAGGCGCGGTTTTCACACGCTCAAGGGCAGCGGACGGATGGTTGGGCTGACCGAATTGGGTGAGGTTGCCTGGTGTGTCGAACGTGCCATGAACAAATGGTTGCAGGACAACAAATCGGCTACGCCGGGGCTGCTCAGATTGATCAGAATGGCAGTGCAGTCATTTGCCGGCTGGGTGGATATGCTCAGAAACCGGGGCGAGGTGACCATGGAGACGGGCGACCTGATTGCGGCCGCCCAACAAATCGAGAATGGTCTCGATTCGGAGATGCAACCGGCCGCCTCGCCTGCCACTGAATTGCCGAAAGCGGGCTCGGGGCAGGATTCAACATCACCATCCATACCCGCACCGGTGCTTTCAGAAAAAGCCGAAGAGACACCCGATGCGACTCCGTACTCCCCGGTATTGTTCAAAATCGCCAGTGCCGAGGTCGAACAGAATATCGCAGTCCTGCATCAGCAGCTTGATGAGTTGCGCACGGCGGTGCAGCCGATTGTGCATTATGATTTCATGCGTGCCGCACATACCCTGGCGGGAGTGAGCCGCACCATGGGGTTCGGCGCCGTGGTCGAACTGGCCTACGCGCTGGAAAGTTGGTTACAAGCGCGCCTGGAAAAAAGGTTCACGCTGCACGATACTCAACTGCTGATGCTTGAGCAAGCAGTCGCAGCCCTGGATGAAATGGTGCAGAGCGTTTGCAACAAGGAGATACCCCAGTTGCGAGGTGATTTGGTCATCCAGCTGGTGTCCGACAGGGATAATTTCGTTGAAGTGGTTTCTGCTCCGGCAGAGACGCCATCGAGCAGTGAGGACACCAATCTTCCGCAGCCGCATGCATCCTCTCCCGTACAGCGGCAAGACGAAGCGAACGAACCTGAGGTGATCGAGAGCAGGAATGAGCGGCTGTCAGCCGAAAGCGACAAGCCGCATGAGGCGCTTGCGGAGTCCAGGGCAACAGAAAGCGAGTTGCAGCCGGACGTGGTGACCCCGGACGTATTGACCATGGAGCCGGCCAGAGCGTATGCCGGAGCTGAAAAGCCCGCCGTGTTTGATGATGTCGACGAGCAATTGCTGCCCGTGTTTCTCGAGGAAGCCGACGACCTGTGTCCCAAAATCAGCGAGGGATTGCGTATATGGCGTGAACCGCCTCATGACGGGCGGCAAGTGCCGTTATTAAAACGGCTGCTGCATACCATGAAGGGGAGTTCGCGCATGGTGGGCGCGATGCGCATCGGTGAAATTGCCCATGCAATGGAAGGCCGTGTGCTGGAGGCCGATCAACTGAGCGATCAGGCAGGCTACTGGGATGGTCTGGAAAGCGATTTCGATCATATTACGGCCCTGATCAACGAGTTGCGCGGCGGCAAGCCCGCAGAAAAACCCGAACCGGTTCCGATCGGGCGGCGCGCGGCAGATCAACCGGCAGGGGTCGAGCGCAGGACAGACCGGCGATCGGCGGAACCGGGCGCGGAACGCGCCATGTTGCGTGTGCGTTCCGACGTGGTGGATCGCCTGGTGAACGAAGCCGGTGAAATCAGCGTGACACGCTCGCGTATGGAAACCGAAATGCGCGTTTTAAAGGAAAGCCTGCTGGAATTGACGGCCAGCGTGGCGCGTTTGCGCCAGCAATTGCGCGAAGTCGAGATTCAGGCAGAGAGCCAGATGCAGGCGCGGATTTCATTGGCAAAGGATTATGCGGAACAGTTCGATCCGCTCGAGTTCGACCGTTTTACCCGTTTGCAGGAATTGACCCGTTTCATGAATGAAAGCGTGCATGACGTGCATACCGTGCAGCAATCGATGTTGCAAAATCTGGATGTAACGACTGCCGTGATGCTGGAGCAAGGGCGGCTCAACCGGGACTTGCAGCAGAGCCTGATGAATGTGCGCATGGTGTCGTTTAACAGCATTACCGACCGTTTGTATCGCATCGTGCGGCAAACCGGGAAGGAAATGAACAAGCGGGCCAACCTCGAATTGCAGGGTGCGGACGTCGAGCTGGACCGCAGTGTGCTGGAAAAAATGGTGGCTCCATTCGAGCACCTGTTGCGAAATTCCATCGTGCACGGCCTGGAAAACGAGGAGCAGCGCGCAAAAAGCGGCAAGCTCACGATAGGCGAGATTCGCCTGAGCGTGCGCCATGAAGGCAATGAAGTGGTGTTCGAGTACAGCGATGACGGCGCCGGGCTGAACTTCGCAAAGTTGCGCGAAAAGGCAATCGACAGCGGTTTGCTGCGGCAGGACGAACCGGTCAATGATGATCAGCTGGCACAGCTGATATTCGCGCCCGGACTTTCTACCGCCGCTGAAATCACCGAAATTGCCGGCCGCGGCATCGGCATGGATGTGGTGCGCAGCGAGATATCTTCCCTGGGTGGCCGTATCGAAGTCAGTTCGAGGCGCGGCGAAGGTACCCAGTTCCTGATCTATTTGCCGCTCACGCTGGCAGTCACGCAAGTCCTGATGGTGCGTTCCGGCGATCTGGTTTATGCGATTCCGTCGACCCTGGTGGAACAGGTCAGACAGGTGAAGCCTGCAGAAATGGAAGCATTGCACGAGGCGCAACATATCGAATGGCAGGACAACTCATACCCGCTGCACTATTTGCCGCACCTGTTGGGAAATATGGAAGTTGTCCAGGAAAACCAGCTGCGCAATATGGTGCTGCTGTTGCGCAGCGGACCGCAGCGGATCGCGCTGATTGTTGATGCATTGCTTGGCAATCAGGAGGCGATGGTCAAGAATATCGGTCAGCAACTGTCGCGCCTGCCCGGGATAGCCGGCGCGACGGTGACGGGTGATGGCAAGGTGGTGATGATTTTGAATCCGATCCAGTTTGCCCAGCGCATCCCGGGGAGCAAGGCGAAAGCACCGGCTGCCGAAAAGCCGCTCATTACCTCGCCGTTGATCATGGTGGTGGACGATTCCCTCACGGTGCGCAAGATCACCTCCCGCATACTGAGCCGCGCCGGTTATCAGGTGGTGACGGCGACAGACGGGGTGGACGCACTGGAGAAACTGGAAGAGTTCATTCCGGATGTGATGATACTGGACATCGAAATGCCGCGCATGGACGGCTTTGCGCTGGTCAGGGAATTGCGTCGCGTTCCCGCGACGGAACATCTTCCCATCATCATGATCACTTCCCGCACCGCCGACAAGCACCGCGAATATGCGATGCAGCTGGGCGTCAACACTTATCTGGGCAAGCCGTATCAGGAAGACGAATTGCTGCAGAAAATCGCCGATTTTGTCGCAGCACATAAATTGGATGCTTGACCCTATCATCCGCGCCATCTTGGAATCTTCGTGCGACGGAACCTTGCACAGAGCCGTCCGGTCCGGTGTCCATGCAATGACCGGCCGTATTCAGCGCCCCGCGATGGTCATGCCTTCAACCAGAATCGAACCGCATTGGCGCGAACCCTGCACCAGCACGTCGTTGCCCACCGCGACGATGTTGCGGAACATGTCCTTCAAATTGCCGGCGATGGTGATTTCCTGCACCGGGTATTGAATCTCGCCGTTCTCGACCCAGAATCCTGCCGCCCCGCGCGAGTAATCTCCTGTCACCTGGTTGATTCCCTGGCCCAACAATTCGGTGACGAGCAAGCCGCGCGACATGGTATTCAGCAGGCCGGAGAAATCCAGGGCACCTGATTGCAAAATCAAATTGTGGTTGCCGCCGGCATTGCCGGTGGAACGCAACCCCAGTTTGCGCGCCGAATAACTGCCGAGAAAATAGCCGCGCAACACGCCGTTTTCAACGATTACGCGGCGCTGTGTTTGCACGCCTTCATTGTCGAACGGGCCGGAAGCCAGTCCTTTCGGGATGTCGGGCACATCGGTGATGTTGATGTGCGGCGCGAAGACCGTTTGACCGAGCTGATCGAGCAAAAATGAGGATTTGCGATACAGGCTGCCGCCGCTTACCGCATTGACAAAACTGCCCAGCAAACCGGATGCGATCGGCGCTTCAAACAATACCGGCACCTGCATGGTCTTGATCTGGCGCGCATTCAACCGGCGTACCGTGCGTTCCGCGGCGATGCGCCCGATCTGTTGGACATCCGGCAGGTCTTTGGCGTCGCGCGCGATGGCATACCAGTAATCGCGTTCCATTGCGTCATCGTGTCCGGCGATCACCGCGCAGCTGAGGCTGTGGCGGGAGCTTGGAAAGCCGCCGATGAAACCCAGGCTGTTGGCCAAAACGAACTGCGCCTCGTGGAGGTTGACGGTCGCGCCTTCGGAATTGCTGATGCGCGCATCCGTATCCAAAGCCGCCTGCTCGCACTGTTGCGCCAATTCTATCGCGGCATCGACGGACAAATCCCATGGGTGGTACAAGTCCAGGTCCGGGCTGTCGTGTGCAAGCATGTCCGCATCGGGCAACCCGGAGCAGTCGTCCTTGGCGGTATAGCGGGCAATCGACAGGGCGGCATCCACCGTGTCGCGCATCGCCTGGGGCGTGAAATCCGAGGTGCTGGCATTGCCGCGCTGCCGGCCGATATAGGCAGTGATACCGAGACTTTTGTCACGGTTGTATTCGATGGTTTCCACTGCGCCCTGGCGCACCGTGACACCTTGTCCGAATCCTTCGGAAACTTCGACGGATGCGGCTGACGCGCCGCGTTGTCTGGCATAATCCAGCATGTCCCGCGCGATGTTGCGCAATACGTCGGCCGGATGGGAAAAACGCGGGGCGGAGGATACGTGGTTATTCATAAGCAAGGCGGACTATAGGCGAAAGGCGCTATCATAGCAGCATCGCACAAACTCATTAAGGCCGGCACATTAACTGATATGCATTCACACAATAAAGACCGCGATGAAAAGGAGCTGCTGCATATTCATCTCGGAGATGACGAAGACGAGCATGACGACGGGGAGGTGGAAGTCATCCGGCCCGCTGCGCGCCATGAACCGCGCAGGACGGATAGTCCCGCTACCCGGGGGCGCGGTTTGCGCAACCAGTCCGTGGAGGTTGAGGAAGAGGAAGAACTGCCGCCGAGCAAGACCAAGGTCAAGAAGCAGATGCACGAGTTGCGCGACCTCGGCAAGGAACTGACCGAGCTGGGCAAGGACCAGCTCGCGCAGCTCGACATCCCCGACACCCTGCGCGAAGCGCTGCGCGAGATGAAGAACATCAACACGTTCGGCGCACAGCGCCGTCAGGTCCAGTACATCGGCAAGCTGATGCGCGACGTGGATCCCGCGCCGATACTAGCCAAGCTGGATGCGTGGAAGGGGAAGTCGCAGCAGCATGTCGCCTATATACACCAACTGGAGCGATGGCGCGACCGGTTGCTGGAAAGCGATGCGGCGCTAACCGAGCTGCTTGCCGCCCATCCGCAAGCCGATGCACAAAGGCTGCGCACGCTGATACGCAACGCGCAAAAGGAAATGGAAGCACAAAAGCCGCCCAAAAACTATCGCGAGATTTTTCAGGTGCTGCGCGAGATCATTCCCGGGCCGGCATGAGCGCTGTTCTTACGCACATCACGCTGGAATCCGGAAAAAATCCCCGGCACAGCATCATCTGGCTGCATGGTTTGGGCGCGGATGGCGGGGATTTTGCGCCCATGGCCGACGAACTGCAGCTTCCTGTCGCAGTGCGCTATATCTTCCCCGATGCACCGATGCGCCCCGTTACCGTCAACGGCGGAATGGTGATGCGTGCCTGGTATGACATCGCCAGCCCGAGCATGGCCGCGCAACAGGATGCGGCGGGAATACGCGCCTCGCAACGCCTGATCGAGGCGCTCATCGCCCAGGAAGCGCAGCGCAACATCGCGCCGGGCAATATCTTTCTGGCGGGCTTTTCCCAGGGCGGCGCGGTAGCGCTGCACACCGCGCTGCGCCACTCGGCCCCGCTGGGCGGCGTGCTGGCACTTTCCACTTATTTGCCGTTGGCGGAAAAGGCAGTCGCCGAGGCCCGGCCGGAAACCAGGGATACGCCTATATTCATGGCGCACGGACGTAGCGACCCGGTCATACCCTATGCATTGGGAGCGGGTTCAAGGGATGCGCTGCTGGGGTTGGGCTATGCGGTGGATTGGCGTGAATATGCCATGCAACACTCGGTGTGCGGGGAAGAGCTTCGAGACATTGAGGCTTGGCTTACTCGTCGAGTCAAGTAGGCGCATTGGCACATGGTTTCAGACAGGCCGATTGCCGGACTCGGCGCCAATCAATGCGCCACTTCCGAGTCGGCTTCCTGTTCGATGAGCTTGAATTTCGCCAAATCGTAATCCAGCCCCTTTTCCTGCAATCCAGTGGGGATCAGCAAGTATTTTTTTCCGTCGAGTTGAATTTTTAGACTTTGGCCGGAAGAGAATGTGTCGGCCTTCATCAACAATAACTGCGCGCCGCCGGATAATTCATCCTGTCTTGGGTAAAGCCAAAGCGCCGCTTGGCCGTCGCCGAATTCGCTACCGTTCTGGTTCGAGTGCACACAGGCAACCCGGTTGGCCAGTATTTCCGCGCCCGCGTGCATCTGGTTGGCATCATCGCGCAGCATTCGCCTTACCACTGCCACTCCCCAATGCGACATACCCTCCGGTTGTATACCAAGCAAACTTCCGATGCCTATGCCGTCGCTTCCGGAGGGCAAGATGCTGCCAAATCCGCCGATACTGATCTCCTCGGTAACCCAACGCGCGGTTTTGGTCTTGCTGTACTGAAGCAGATCAGTGAGTCCGACGATTTGGTCAAAACCGTTTACCACGTTCAACGTGGCATTGGCCATGCGCCGAAAATTGCGCCGCACCGGGGGGGCGGTCAAATAAGTCAGCAGATGCTGCACCGCATTCCTGACGATTTCAGCTTCATAGCGTCCGCCCAGTGAAAGATCATCCGGAACGATGTTCTTTCTCAGCACCTTCATCAGTTCTTCCAGCTTGGTTTGCAGAGTCGGCATGCCGACGAAGCGCATCGCAGGGTGCGTGGTAGCGTCCATGTTGATCCGCGACGGCTCGGTCGGGTTATTCAAATCAAAGCAGAGCCGGGCGGCGCCGACCAAATCTGCCCGTATCTCTATGGCTGAGCAATACTGCGCCACAATGCGCTCGGCCAGATGCATATACAGAGGGCTCAAGGTGCTCAGGCCACTGTCATACCATACCAGCAGTCTGCCCACCTCGCATTTCACCGATGTGCTGCCATGCATTCCGGGATAGAGCCTGACCGGAGTATCGAGATATTGCAGTTGTTCGGCATGTTTATACAGCCGCGCCAGATTTATCCATATCTTGTCATCGACTTGTCCGTAGCGGGCGCTGATATATTTCAGTTG
This sequence comes from uncultured beta proteobacterium, assembly GCA_963757485.1. Lineage (GTDB taxonomy): Bacteria > Pseudomonadota > Gammaproteobacteria > Burkholderiales > Gallionellaceae > Gallionella. The sequence continues at coordinate 12,462 of CAVWTZ010000089.1, read as the reverse complement.
GCAAACCATGGAATACACCGCGCGAGCAGTCAGCAAAGGTATGTGTTCCTTGATGGTGTTGCTGCCCTTGTCAGCGTTGCAAAAACGGTCGAATACCGCGTAATAGGCAGCGGCTGCCTGGCGGCAATAATTGCTCAATATCGACCATAGACGATTTTCCTGGAATTTGCTTGTCTCGAACGGTGTAAAATACTCGCGTGACAATTTGCGAGAGTATGGCTGTGCAGCTTCGTCGATCATGCGCAATGCCGCAAACTGCTGGTCAAGCTTGAAGTCGTCATGTTCGGTCGCCAACTCAACCAGGTCGGTCAACTCCATGAGCGATTTATACGCGTCATTCTTGGGCAAGTTTTCCAGCAACGCCTGCACAGATTTGACATCCCCCAGGGGATGATCAGACTTCTTTCCAAATATACCCGCTAACATTCGCCGCCCTTTAAACTGAATGAGTTTACCCATGGCAATATAACCACAAAATGCACCCAATGACCAGATGCTAAAAGGTAATGAAATGATTCCATGGCTTGCCAATGACGCACACTTCCCGCCGGTCGAGCGTGCCCTTGGTGTGCCCAATGGATTGCTGGCCGCGGGTGGCGATTTGAGTGTAACGCGTCTGTTGGCAGCCTACCGCAACGGGATATTCCCGTGGTTCAATCCCGGCGAGCCGATACTGTGGTGGAGCCCGGATCCGCGCATGGTGCTGATCCCGGGAGAATTCAGGATATCGCGCTCGCTTGCCAGAACGTTGCGCAACGGCGGCCATGAAGTGCGCTGGGATACTGCTTTTGAACAGGTGATGCGTGGCTGCGCGGCTCCGCGTGCAGCGCAATCCGGCACATGGATAGGCGAAGACATGATTGCGGCGTATTGCGAGCTGCATCAGTCCGGGTATGCGCACTCGGTGGAAACCTGGGCGGGCGGCAGGCTGGTGGGCGGGGTGTACGGTGTAAGCATCGGGCGGATGTTCTACGGCGAATCGATGTTCAGTGACGTCAGCAACGCGTCGAAGATCGCGCTGGCGCATCTGGCCAGGCAGCTTGAACGCTGGCAATTCGGCATGATCGATTGCCAGATGAACACCCCCCACCTTGCCACGCTTGGCGCCCGCGAAATTCCGCGCAGCGAATTTATTGCAAGCCTGAAAGAATTGATACACTGTGCGCCGACAAACGAAAAACCTTTAGCCGGGCACCTGCCTGGCTGGCAATTTGACCGCGATCTTTTTACATGAGCCTGCTCAACGACATCCCGTTATCCGCGCTGCATTATTATCTGACGGCGCCCTATCCGTGCAGTTACCTGCCCGATCTGCAGGCACGCTCGCAAGTTGCCACCCCTGCATTGCTGATCAGCACACCGGTATATTCCGAGCTGGTGCAACGCGGATTTCGCCGCAGCGGATCCTATACCTATCGGCCATATTGCGATAATTGCCATGCTTGTGTCCCGCTGCGCATAGTGGCAAAACAATTCAAGGCAAACCGGTCGCAGCGGCGTGCCTGGAAGCGACACGCGCATCTCGAAACCACGCTGCATCCGCTGCAGGATAACGCCGAATATTACGATCTCTATCAACGCTACCAGCATGCACGACATAAAGACGGCGGCATGGACAACGATGACCGCGAGTCGTATCAAAACTTCCTGCTGCTGAGCCATGTCGATTCGGTGCTGGTGGAATTTCGCGATCAGGGCATGCTGCGCATGGTCAGTGTGATCGACTTGCTCGGCGATGGCTTGTCCTCGGTGTACACCTTCTATGAGCCGGATGTGCCGCATGCCAGTTTTGGGATTTACAACGTGTTGTGGCAGATTGAGTTGTGCCGCAAACTCGATCTCGAGTTCATTTATCTGGGTTACTGGATCAAAAACAGCCGCAAGATGGCATACAAAATGCAATATCAGCCTGCGCAAGGGCTGATTGACGGTATCTGGCGTGCTATGGATACGTCTGTATCGAACCGCGATGACGGCGTTTCAGCATGAAAACGTGTTTAACCATTTCCATCGTGGCGCTGGTTTTATTGCCGCTCGCCGGATTGTGCTGAGCGGCCAGGAATGGAAACAGTTGTCTTTCCGCGTTCCGGCTTGGCCCGCTCGGACGGAACGGCCGATGTGGCTCGCACGGCTGTGGCTGTTGGCCGGAACCATCGTCAGGCCAGTCGGCATTAAAAGGGACTGATTATGTACCGGCTGTTGCGTTCCGCGCTGTTCCGGCTCGACCCTGAAACAGCTCACCATCTCACACTCAAAACCCTGAAATTGTTATATTCATCCGGTTTGAGCAGCATCGTCATGCAGCCGCCGCCGGACTATCCGCGCACCGTGATGGGGCTGACTTTTCCAAACCCGGTCGGTCTCGCTGCCGGACTCGACAAAAATGGCGACTGCATAGACGGCCTGGCGGCACTTGGTTTTGGCTTCATCGAAATCGGCACGGTCACCCCGCTGCCGCAATCCGGCAACCCGAAGCCGCGGCTGTTCCGCCTGCCGCAGGCCGGCGCCCTCATCAACCGCATGGGCTTCAACAACGATGGTGTGGACAAGCTGATCGAGAACGTCCGGCGTGCCGATTATCGCGGCATATTGGGCATCAACATCGGAAAAAATGCCGCTACGCCGATTGAAAGGGCAGCGGAAGATTATCTGGCCTGTCTGCGCAAAGCGTACCTTCATGCCAGCTACATCACCGTCAATATCTCGTCGCCCAACACCAAAAATCTGCGCCAGTTGCAGGGGGAAGATGCGTTGCATGATTTGCTGGCAAAGCTCAAGAACGAGCAACAGATGCTTGCCGACAAACACGGCAAATATGTGCCCATTGCGCTGAAGATCGCGCCGGACATGGAAGCCGGCCAGGTTGCACAAATCGCCCGGCTGCTGGTGCAGCACCACATCGACGGCGTGATCGCCACCAACACCACGCTGTCCCGCGAGCCGGTGGAAAACGTGCCGCATGGCACGGAAACCGGCGGCCTGAGCGGCGGCCCGTTGCGCGGCAAATCCACTGCCGTAATCCGCCAGCTTGCTGCCGAGCTGCAAGGCGTTTTGCCCATTATCGGTGTGGGCGGCATCCTGAACGGCGCCGATGCCGCAGAAAAAATCAAGGCTGGCGCATCGTTGGTACAGATATACAGCGGTTTGATCTATCGCGGCCCGGCATTGGTGACCGAGAGTTGCGCGGCAATCCGCGCTATCTGAGCCTGTCCAAGTTCACCATCCCGAGTATTTGGGGCAAGACCGGCAAGACATCGGGGCTTTCCATCAGCGAGCAGCAGGGCTTGAACCGTTGCAACAGGCGAAATGAGTTTAAGGCGAGGTTTGTGCCTCTTGCAATATTAACATATACTTATATATGCAATTTGCTGCTGTAACCATTGGTATCGAATAAACTTTATGCCTTCTGCCCATGTATTCGGTATCCTTGTTTCCATAGTGCTGAGGCGAGCGGACATACCAGCACTGTATTACGCCACCCTGTACAAAAAATTCCAGTAAAATCCGATTAATTAGCAAAAGGAGTTTCAAATAATGAATTCAGAACGCATCGTTCGTATCGTCGCCGGTTCTTTTGTTTTGCTTTCTTTGGCGCTGGGCATCGAAGCCAGCCCGATATTCGTGAGCAAATACTTCATATTTTTCACCGCATTCGTTGGGGTGAATCTGTTCCAAAGCGGTTTCACCAAAATCTGCCCGCTGAACAGCATTCTCGCCAGGTTTGGTATAAAAAGCGGTTCGTGTTAAGCAAAACAATCCAGTCGATCAGACTGGAAAATTTCAAGCCAGCCCACATCAGTTTGGTCCTGGTCGGGCTGATGTGGGCTTTCCCCTTTCTGCACTATCGCCATGAAAATCCGCTGACTTCGTTTGATCAGGAGTGGTGGAGCGCCATGCTGGGCGTGCTGGCGCTTACTCTGTTGCTGGCCCGCGAATACTGGGTGCGACCTGAGATTCCCCGCATCGCGCAATTCCCTGCCGCGTTGATCGTCGTGCTGCTGCTGCAGCTGGTGCTGGGCAAGGTCGCCTATTTCAACCAGGCATTGTTGTATGCCCTGTACTTTCTGTTTGCAACTTTGCTGATGATGCTTGGTGCCGGGCTGCGCGATTGCTTCGGGTTGACAAAACTGGCGCAGGTGCTGGCGATTTTCTTGTTGATCGGCGCGGAGCTGAATGCGCTGATCGGCGTATTGCAGCATTTCCAGTGGCATACTTTTCTGGATACGGTCATTGCACGGGATCTATCCGGTGGCATATACGGAAATCTCGCCCAGCCAAATCATTATGCCGATTACCTTGCGCTGGGTTCGGTATCGCTCGGATTGCTGTTCCAGCAACGAATCGTCAGGTCTGGATATGTGATTCTGCTGGCCCTTCCGCTGTTGTTTGCGATGACGCTGAGCGGTTCGCGCAGTTCATGGCTGTATATGGCACTGATGGTTTTCATGGCATGGTGGATGGCGCGCCGCGAAGGCACAATGAAACCCTTGTTGCGTTACAGCGCACTGCTGGTTGTCGGGTTCGGACTGATGCATGTGCTGGTGCAAATGCACTTCATGGCGGGGGCCGGCAACGGCACGAATACCGTACAGCGCTTGCTGGCCTATAACGGCGGCGGCGACACCGGTGGCAGCATACGCCTGTACCTGTGGCACGAAGCGTGGCTGATGTTCGCCCAATCTCCATGGCTGGGGGTGGGATTCGGGCAGTTCGCCTGGCATCACTTCCAGATGCTGCCGCTGCTTCGGGCGAACAATATTTTGGGGCTTTACAACAACGCGCATAACCTGGTTTTGCAACTGGCTGCAGAAGCCGGCATACCGGGACTGCTGGCGTTGTGTGTTTCAGCGGGAATCTGGCTGTATGGCATAAGGCGGGTGACGCTGACTGCGTCACATTGGTGGGGTTATTCCATGCTGGGTGTGCTGGCCATACACAGCCTGCTCGAGTACCCACTGTGGTATGTGTACTTCATTGGCATCGCGGCGTTCCTGCTGGGCGCGTTTGATGAAACACGCTACCGCCTGGCGCTGCACAATGTCGGGCGCGTTGCCATGCTGGCCATCCTGCTGCTCGGCTTTGTCACGTTGCTGCAGCTGCGCGGCGGCTATCAGCAATTGAAAAACACACTGGCTTTGAGTTCGGCTTCCGGCGGTGTCGCATCGAATTTTCCGCTCATCCGCACCGGGCTGATTGCAGCATACAAGCAGCCGCTGTTGTCTCCCTACGCCGAAATGTACATGTTTTGTTACACCGAAGTGAATGCGGATCGCATCGAGCAGAAGATCGCGCTGGGCTCCAACGTGATGCACTTCCTGCCGATTGAGCCTGTGGTTTACCGGCAGGCGCTGTTCCTGGCCCAGGGCGGGCAACTGGCACAGGCCGAACAGTTGTGGGAACAGGCTATCTGGTCATATCCGGGAAGTGGCGACGCGCATCTGTTGCTGGTGGATTTGGCGGAGAAAGACCCCGCTCATTTTTCGGCTCTGTTAGAATTTGCGGATCAAAAGGAAAAGGAGCATGCCCGTGCAGTTCGTCATTAGCAACATTCTTCCCATCACGATAGCATTCATCAGCGGCGTGATGCTGTTGTGGTCTTTTTTCGGGAACCGCTTTCGCGGTATCAAGGAGGTGGATCCTTCCGGCGCATTGCAGCTGATCAACCACAAGGATGCGATCGTGCTGGATGTGCGCGAGCGCAGCGAATACGATGCAGGGCACGTGCTGAACTCGAAATTCATCCCGCTGGGCAAGCTCAAGGAACGCATGGGCGAACTGGAAAAATACAAGGACCATCCCATCGTGGTGGTATGCCGGAGCGGAAATCGTTCCGGCACCGCATGCTTTTTATTGGCCAAACAGGGGTTTGCGCAAGCATACAATCTTGCCGGCGGCGTGCTTGCCTGGCAAAAGAACCAGTTGCCGCTGGAGAAATAGCCATGAGCGTACAGATGTATTGCACCGCGGTTTGCCCCTATTGCGTCCGTGCCGAGAAGTTGCTGCATCGCAAGGGGGTGAAGGAAATCGAAAAGATTCGCGTCGACCTGCACCCGGAATTGCGCCATGCGATGATAGAAATCACCGGGCGGCGCGCCGTTCCGCAGATTTTCATCAACGGGGTGCATGTGGGCGGCTTCGACGATCTGGCGGAGCTCGACCGCGAAGGCGGGCTGGATACGCTATTGGCGACATCATGATAGCGCAATAATATTTCAAGGAAACCGAGATGAGCGAAGCAGCAGCAGAAAAGAACCAGCCGATTTTCAACGTCGAAAAGATCTACGTCAGGGACCTGTCGCTGGAAATTCCCCATGCGCCGAAAATCTTCCTGTCGCGGGAAAGTCCGCAGGTCGATATTCAACTGCACACCCAGGCCGCGTCGATTGAGGAAGGGTTGTTCGAGGTGCAGGTGAAGGCGACCGTTACTGCAAAGGTCGGCGAAAAGACCATGTTCCTGGTCGAAGTCGAGGAGGCGGGAATTTTTCAGATACGCAATGTGCCGACCGAAGAACTGGAGCCGATTCTGGCGGTCATGTGCCCGAACATTCTGTTCCCGTACTTGCGCGAGGTTGTCTCCGATGTGGTGGTGCGCGGCGGTTTCTCGCCGGTGCTGCTTAACCCCGTCAATTTCGATTCGATCTACCAGCAGCAAAAGCTGCAAACACAATCCGGTACTGCGGCTACCACTCACTGATGAAACGGTACTGCCCATCCCGCCTGGTCGTTTTGTTTGCGTTGCTGGTCGGTACCGGTGCAGCCCGTGCGGTGGAATACGTATCAGTCGGCGAGAGCAGCGCGATACTCTATGATGCGCCATCGGCTCACGCAAAAAAAATGTTCGTCGTGAATCGCTATATGCCACTCGAGCAGGTCGTTACGCTCGAAAGCTGGGTCAAGGTGCGCGACCGTTCCGGCGGATTGTACTGGGTGGAAAAGCGCGCGTTGAGCAGCAAGCGCTATGTGTTTGCGCTGGCGCCGCTGGTGGATGTCCGCGCGGCACCGGATGGTGGTTCGGCGCTGGTGTTTCAGGTGCGCCGGCAAGTCGCGCTGGAATATATCGATTCAACCGGCACCGGCTGGATCAGGGTGCGCCATCGAGACGGCAATACGGGTTATGTGCGCCGTGCCGAGGTTTGGGGCGGCTGAACCATGAATCCGGAAAATACTCATGCCGCTTCGGCAATCTCACGACAGGATTGAAATGAGGTTGGGATGAAAATCACGATCATCGGCGCGGGCGCATGGGGAACCGCGCTTGCCATCAGTCTGTCGGCCAGTCATCGCGTTACGCTGTGGGCGCGCAATGCCGAGCAAATCGCAGCGATGCAAGACACGCGTTATAACCAGCATTACCTTCCCGGGATCTTGCTGCCCGCCGAAATCGAACTAAGCTCGGACTTTCCCGCCGCATTGGCGGCTGCGGAGCTGGTGATCATCGCGGTACCGACAGCCGCATTGCGCCCGGTTTTGCAACACATTGTGCAGTTGCGGAGGCACTTCAACGTGGTCTGGTTGTGCAAGGGATTTGAGGCGGAGACCGCAAAATTGCCGCATCAGGTTGTTGCCGAAGTGTTGCCTGAAGGCTTCAAATACGGCGTATTGTCGGGGCCAAGTTTCGCGCAGGAAGTCGCCCGCGGCTTTCCGACCGCGTTGACGCTCGCTTCTGCTGACGAGGAATTTGCGCGCAGTACGGCGCAGGCGCTGCACCATGCATACTTGCGCATCTATGCCAGCAACGATATGGCGGGGGTTGAAGTCGGCGGGGCGGTGAAAAATGTGATGGCGATTGCAGCCGGCATTTGCGACGGCATGGGGCTCGGCCTTAACGCGCGCGCGGCACTGCTTACCCGCGGTCTGGCCGAGATCACCAGGCTAGGTTTGAAACTCGGCGGGCGTTCGGAAACCCTGAGCGGTCTTTCCGGCGTTGGCGATTTGATTCTCACCTGCACCGGCGATTTGTCGCGCAATCGGCAGGTCGGGTTGCTGCTGGTGCAGCAGCACGATTTGCCGGAAATATTGCGCAGACTCGGGCATGTTGCCGAGGGCGTTTACACGGTGCGCGAAGTGCATCGTCTTGCCCAGCGCCTGGGCGTCGCAATGCCGATCAGTGAAGCTGTCTATCGCATTCTTTACGATCATGTGCCTGCCGCAGATATGGTTATGACACTGCTTAATCGCACACCCAATCTGGAATTCGACGGCGTTTGATGCGCGTTAACGCATCGTAGGGAACCTCAGGTTATTTCTTGCGACGGAACACCATATCCCATACCCCGTGCCCCAGGCGTATCCCGCGCTGTTCGAACTTGGTGAGCGGGCGATAGCCGGGGCGCGGCGCGTAACCCGCCGCCGTATTTTCCAGCAGCGGTTACCGCCGCCAATACCGCCAGCGCCTGTTCGGCGTAATCCTGCCAATCGGTGGCGGCATGGATATACACGCCCGGCTTCAGTTTCGTCGCCAGCTGCGCGATGAACGGGGCCTGGATCAGGCGGCGCTTGTTGTGGCGCGCCTTGTGCCACGGGTCGGGGAAAAAGATGTGCACCCCGTCCAGCGTGTTCGCCGCGATCATGTCGCGCAGCACTTCCACTGCGTCGTGCTGGATGATGCGGATATTGGATATCTGTTGCGAGTCGATCAGCTTGAGCAGATTGCCCACCCCGGGCGTGTGCACTTCCAGTGCCAGATAGTCATTTTCCGGGTGTGCGAGTGCAATGGTCGCGGTGCTGTCGCCCATGCCGAAACCGATCTCGATGATCTTGGGCGCATTGCGCCCGAAGGCCTGTTCAAGGTCGAGCTCCTGCGCCGTGTATGCGATGCCGAAGCGCGGCAGCAGCGTTTCGCAGGCGCGCTGTTGCGCGGGCGAGACCCGGCCCTGGCGCAGCACATAGCTGCGGATATGGCGTTTGCTCAGGTCAGTGGTTTTGGTCATAAGGTCCATGAATTTCAAAGACCCTCTCCCCATCCCCTCCCCCATGAATGGGAGAGGGTGCCCGTGAGGGCGGGAGAGGGTACTCTCAGGAACGCGTCGAGCTGATGATTCCCGCAGTCGGTGAACTGGGACTGGCACTATAAAGTTTCTTCGGCATCCGCCCGGCCAGATAGGCGGACCGGCCGGCTTCCACTGCCTGTTTCATCGCGCAGGCCATCAGCACCGGTTTCTGCGCTCCGGCGATCGCGGTATTCATCAGCACGCCGTCGCAGCCCAGTTCCATCGCGATCGCGGCATCCGATGCGGTGCCGACACCCGCGTCGACGATCACCGGCAGCTGCACGCGTTCCATGATGAGCTGCAGATTCCACGGGTTGAGGATGCCCATGCCGGAACCGATCAGCGAAGCCAGCGGCATGATCGCGACGCAGCCGATGTCTTCCAGCTGCTTCGCGATGATCGGGTCGTCCGAGGTATACACCATCACCTGAAATCCTTCCGCCACCAGCGTTTTTGCCGCGGCGATGGTTTCGATCACATTGGGATACAGCGATTGCGGGTCACCTAGCACTTCCAGCTTGACCAGGCTGTGGCCATCCAATAACTCGCGAGCCAGACGCAGGGTGCGCAGCGCATCTTCGGCGGAATAGCAGCCCGCAGTGTTGGGCAGCAGCGTGTATTTCGACGGCGGCAGGATTTCCAGCAGGCTGGGTTCGCCGGGATTCTGGCCTATATTGCTGCGCCGGATCGCGATCGTGATGATCTCGGCGCCGCTGGCTTCCACAGCCGCTTTGGTCTCAACGAAATCCCTGTACTTGCCGGTGCCTACCAATAGTCGCGAGTTATAACTTTTGCCTGCAATGATTAATTTGTCGTTCATTTCCATATTCCTGTTGTTTAGATATTCCTCTCCAGCTTTCGGGAGAATGGGAAGGCTAACCCCCACCAACGGCAACCACAATTTCCAGTTTATCCCCATCCTCCAATTGTTGCGTGGCACACAAACTGCGCGGCACGATTTCGCCGTTGCGTTCCAATGCTATGCGCTTGCCGGTCAAGCCCATGTCTTCTATGAGTGCGGCCACACCGGTGGCATCGGGAAGTTGGCGAGTTGTGCCGTTAATGCTGACGGTGATCACTTTTTGTTTGGAACCCAATTGGATAAGCTGGATGAAGTTGCCGAGCGGGATCGAATCGTCGCAGGCCGTCTGGGAAGCCGCCGTTTTACCATCAACTACACCCGCGGCAGGTGCGATTCTATTACAGTTTTCACGATTTGGATAAAGACCGAAATGTGCTGCTGCGGCAGTACGAGGTTACAGTTGCCCGGAATCCAGGATCACCACGCTGATGATTTTGCTCGGGACGGCCACCAGACTATTGCCGACCGGCCTGGCCCAGGATGTTCCCGGCCAATTTCCGGGTTGCCGAGGGCATGCCTCGTAAACATGCAATTTTTCGATAGCCGCATGGCTGACAATTGGTTTCTGTGGAGTTTGCTGCACCCAGATGCATACGCTGCGGGGAAGGTGCAACGCGGGATGCGCATACGAGTGACGGGAGTCAGCCCGAAAAAATCCGCATTGCAACAGGCTTGATACAATTCAAACAATTCTGATATCAAATGCAGGTGCCGGCGCGGATAGAATGGGCGCGCTGTAAATTTTGTATGACAGTCGAATCCGAAATGAAAGAAAAAGCCGGGGATGATTAGCTTGAATCTAAGATCTGTATCCCGTGCCCCGAAACTGGCAGTGCTGCTGATGGCTGCCGTGTTGCTGGCATCGTGCAGCGGAGGTAGTACTCCGCTGCCCGGCACCGCCACTACCATCAATACTTACAGCGCCGGCAGTGCTTCCGGAATACTGACCATGCCGCCGGCGACGACCGGGTTGTCAGCTACGGCCATAAACACCCTGCCCATCACGGTCGATGCCGGGCCGGTACCGACGCTCAGTTCGTCGATCAATGTTGCCTATGCCTCCGTCACGGTCTGCGCGCCCGGCACGACCGCGTCGACCGCAGCCTGCCAGACGATAGACCACGTGACGGTGGACACCGGTTCCTACGGCCTGCGCCTGCTGAAATCCGCGCTGTATTCCAGCCTGAACCTGCCGCAGGTCACCAGCGGCGGCAGCGCGATCGGCGAATGCGTGCCTTTTGCAATCGGCACGACCTGGGGCTCGGTGCGCTATGCGGATATCTACCTTGGCGGCGAAGTTGCGAGAAACGTGCCCATTCAGGACATCGGCGATACGCCGGGCGGTGCAGGTCCTTCTTATTGCTCCGCGTACGGCACAATCCAGGACACCCAGGCCGCACTTGGTTCCAATGGAATACTTGGCGTGGGGCCTTTCCGGAATGACTGTGATGTCTGTTTGACCACTTCCATTGGTGGCGCCTATTACACTTGCAACTCCAGCGCTTGCCAAAGTTCTACCGTGACTGCCGCCCAGGTCGTGCAGAACCCCGTGGCACGCTTTGACCCGAATCCGGCGAGTGCCAAAAGCGACACCAATGGTGTCTTGATCGACCTGCCTGCGGTGTCAAGCGCAGGCGTTAATAACAGTCTCCCCGGTTTCCTGATTTTCGGCATCGGTACGGAGAATAACAATGCTCTCGGCAGCGCAACCGTTTATGCAACCGACCAAAACGGCAACTTCATCACCACGTACGGCACGACGATTATGCCAAACAGTTTCATCGACAGCGGGTCGAATGCGCTATTTTTTAACGACGCGACGATCGTCCCTTGCAGCATGAATTCCCTGGCGCCCTGGGCGTACTGCCCTTTGTCGTCACCGCTGCCACTGAGCGCGATCAATACTGCAGCGAGCGGCAGTTCAACCGGTACGGTGACTTTCAGCATCGTGAATGCGGACCAGCTTTTTGCCAACGCCAATGTAGTAGCAGGCAATATCGGCGGCCCAGGCAGCTTCGGCACATTCGATTGGGGGTTGCCGTTCTTTTTCGGCCGGCCCGTGTTCACGGCCATCTCCGGCGCGAGCACGCCGGCGGGGAACGGACCGTATTTTGCCTACTGACATGCGCAGCGCTCAACAGCCCCGGGGGTTAATCATGCATATTTCAACATTGGACAGACAGGCCGGCAAGATGGCCGCGAACGCGCTGCTCGGCATGTTCACCCTGCTCGCGATGTTTGCCGGCACCGCGGCCCACGCGTCCCTGGGCGGTGACAGCGCCAGCATCGAGGCGGACCGGCTGCAGATGAAGGCAAAACACGCCGCCCGCCTGACGGCCTCGGCCACGGGCAGCTACTCCGTGAGCACAACAACCCTGCCCTCCGGCACGCAGGTTCGCCAATACCTGTCGAGCGCCGGCGTGGTGTTTGCCGTTGCCTGGTCCGGACCCTTCATGCCCGATCTTCGGCAATTGCTGGGCCCGCATTTCGACACCATGGTGAGCAGGCAGGCCGGGCTGAGTAATGCCGGCCATCGCCACTTCAGCCTGCATGAACCGGGGCTGGTGATCGAATCGGGCGGCCACCAGCGCAGCTTTGCCGGCCGGGCTT
>CAVWTZ010000088.1:0-4973 GCA_963757485.1 uncultured beta proteobacterium | reverse complement strand
AAAAGTGTGGTGCAGGCCCTCTACCGCGCCTCGCAGGCTGGAGTGGAGATTGATCTGATCGTCCGCGGCATTTGCGCCCTGCGTCCCGGCGTGAAGGGACTGAGCGACCGCGTCCGCGTACGCAGCATTGTGGGACGGTTCATCGAGCACAGCCGAATCTACTATTTTGCTAACGGCGGCGACGAAGAAATTTATATGGGCAGCGCCGACTGGATGCCGCGCAATCTCTACGAACGCGTCGAAGTGCTGGTGCCGCTGCGCGACGAACTGCTGCGCGATCGCGTGCGCCATGAAATTCTCGACGCGTATCTGGCCGACAATCGCAAGGCGCGCATCCTGCTCCGCGCCGACTGGCCAGAGTCGCCTGCCCTGGTCGAATGGCTGCAACAACATGCAGCGTGCCGTGAAGTCTCGCGGCAGGTGCTGGAACAGGGAACGATAGACGATGCGCTGAAACAAATCCGGAACGCGCCCAGACCGCAGCCGGTGATTCCGGAAGGCGCGCAGCAGGTAGCGGACTGGCTGGCGGAAAAACTTATGTAATTCTGCCGTGTAGGAGCGGGCCCTGCGTGTGTTGTTGGGGCTTCAGCCCCTTACAACCACGGCGCACCTCTTGCTGGTGCTGCCCGCGAATCTTTTGTTCGCGGGCATGGCCCGCTCCTACATACACGTTATTTTAATGACCACTGGAATCTGCGCAGAACCAACCCTACCCAGCCCAAAAACCTCTGTAAAACGTAGCGAGCGAAGGCAGAGCTAGGCGCGAAAGGATGAGGAAGCGGAATGTACATTGAGTACATGAGCATTCCGAGTCCTTGAGCAACAACGCTCTGTCGAGTGTAGTAGTTTTACAGAGGTTTTTTTAGTGGACGTGCCCGCCCTCTTCATGCACATGCCCATGCGCCAACTCTTCCTCGGTGGCTTTGCGAACGTTCGCCACGGTGCAGTTGAACGTCAGCGTTTTGCCGGCCAGCGGATGATTGCCATCCACTGTCACTTCATCGTCGGTGACTTCGACCACGGTAAAGAGCATGAAATCTTCATCATCCGAAGAAGATTCCGGTGCCCCCTCGAATTGCATGCCGACTGCAACATCTTCCGGAAACGAGCTGCGCGGCTCGACTTCGACCAGATTGTGGTCGTATTCGCCGAATGCATCTTCCGGCTGCATGGTAACGCTGCACCTATCCCCCACATTTTTGCCGTGCAATGCCTCTTCGACCAGCGGAAATATTCCGTCGTAGCCGCCATGCAGGTAGCTGATTTGCTCATCGACTCTTTCCAGCAGTTCGCCGGACGAATCGAACAATTCATAGTTCAGCGAAACAACGGTGTCTTTGGCGATTTTCATTCTATATCCTTTATCAAATTGAGAATTTCCTGCGCATGTCCGTGTGCCTGCACACCGTACATGACATGGCGCAGCTTGCCGTGCTTGTCGATCACGAACGTGGAGCGCTTGATGGACATTTTCCTCTGCCCGTCGACTTCCTTTTCATACATCACGCCATAGCGTTTGCAGATGCGCGCATCCGGATCCGAGAGCAGCAATACCGACAGTCCGTACTTGTCGCGAAATGAAGCATGGCTCAGGCAATCATCGCGGCTGATACCGATCACGATGCTGTCCAGCTTGGCGAACTCTTCTTCCAGTGCGCTGAATTCGTTGGCCTCCATGGTGCAGCCCGGGGTGTCGTCCCTGGGGTAGAAATACAGCACGACATTCTTCCTGCCTTGTTGTGATGCAAGACTGAAAGTCTGCATGTCGGAATCCGGTAACTCGAAGTGCGGCGCTTCTATTCCTGTGACAAGTTGCATAGACATTGATGTTTTCTCCTGTGGGGCATTTTAAACACTTTTCAAGCACCTTATAAAGGTTTTTGCACCCTGTGCTGACTCCGCAAGACGAGGCTATAATCCGCATGATGAAAAGCAAACTTGCACTGCTCGGCGGACTATCCGTCAACGAATTCCTGCGCGATTACTGGCAGAAGAAACCCCTGCTGATCCGCCAGGCCATCCCGCGATTCAACGGCTTGATTGATCAGCAACAATTGATCGCGCTGGCCTGCACGGGAGACGTGCAGGCACGCCTGGTCACACAACAGCGCGGAAAGTACGAATTACGGCAAGCGCCGTTCGAGCCGGGAGACCTGGATAGCCTCGGCAAGACCAAGTGGACAGTGCTGGTGCAGGGCGTGAATCATTATCTTCCCGATGCAGCCGCCCTGCTCAAACATTTTTCTTTCATTCCCCATGCGCGACTGGATGACCTGATGGTGAGCTATGCGCCAAAAGGCGGCGGAGTGGGGCCGCATTTCGACTCCTACGATGTGTTTTTGTTGCAGGGTGCGGGACATCGCCGCTGGCAGATTTCCGCGCAGGCCGATCGCAGTTTGATACCGGGCGCACCGCTGCGCATCCTGCGCGATTTCAGGGTCGAGCAGGAATGGATACTGGAAGCGGGCGACATGCTGTATCTTCCGCCGCACTACGCGCACAACGGTATTGCAGAAGACAACTGCATGACTTATTCCATCGGCTTCCGCACGCCCGCCTACCAGGAACTGGCAGAGCAATTTCTGGTGTATCTGCAAGACCGGATCGAAGTGGACGGCATGTATGCCGATCCCGACCTGAAGACGCAGAAGCATCCGTCCGAAATCAGCGCGGCAATGGTCAGGCAGGCGGAGCAGGCCATCAAACAGGTGCGCTGGGACAAGGAAGATATCGCGAATTTCCTCGGCTGTTATTTGAGCGAACCGAAGCCTCATATTTTCTTCGACGCGCCCGAGCGGCCGTTGAGCCAGGCAAAATTCAGGCAGGCCGCGCTAAAGTCCGGCGTGCGGCTCGACCTGAAAAGCCAGATGCTGTGTCATGCCGGCAGGATATTCATGAACGGCGAAGATCATCGGGTGAATGCGCAGGACTATCCATGCTTGCGCAGCCTGGCTGACAGTCGCGAATTGCTTGCCTTGAAGGGCTGCACCGCCGCGTCGGTCGAACTGCTTTACCAATGGTACCTGGACGGCTGCATTTCTCCGATCTCGGCGATGGACAAATCATGACTGACGACACCTTGCAACATACCCAGCTCGACGGTATCGCGGACTACACCGCCGCGCTCGACACGCTATGCAAGCTGGCGCAGCACAACCTGTATCTGTTCGAAGGATTTCGACGGTTCGGATACAATTCCGAAGCGCGTTATACGACGCTGCGCAATCCTGCTCGCCAGCCCCGCCCACCGGGCTGCTCGTGCTGGCCCATGGCACCCGCTATTTATCCACGATGTGCCCGCGCATGCTGATGCTGCTGCAGCAATTCGGCACCGGAATGTTCATCCATCAACACCGCAACACCTGCAGATCGTCACTGATCCTTTTTCCGTCGCGGACGACTCGAACTACGTGCGCCGTTTCATTTCGACGATCCGCGCGGCATTCTGGGCAGAATGACCCGAAAAGGCGCGCGCGCTGAAATCGCGCTTTCTTGAGATGTGGACTGCTTCCCATCCTATGTTTCTTCTACGAAACTTGGATTGAAAAAGATATTTCGCTAAAACATCTAGATTTCCTAATATTACCTGCTAGAATGCGCCGCCTTCGATCCTGAGTGCATTGCCGCTTTGCTTTTGGATGCATTTGAATCCGGGTAAATCATTGTGTATCTCAACTCAACTCTCCAAGGAAACCAAAATGAAACGTATCGCGCTTGTTGCCGCTCTGCTGGCTCTTGCATTGACCGCTTGCGGCCAGAAACTGCTGAAACTGCTGCTCCTGCTCCTGCTGCTGCTCCTGCAGCCGCACCTGCTGCAGCCTCCGCTCCAGCGGCTACATCAGCACCTGTCGCTGCACCTGCTGCTGCCGACGAAAAGAAGTAAGGCAACCGTTGTTCAAACAATGAAAAGCCGGCGCGAGCCGGCTTTTTGTTTCTGCAGTTGTTTGGTCGCGGGCTTCAGCCGATCGCGCGCCAGGCGAACCCGTCTTCCTGCGTCGCGACGCCCACCCAGCTTTCTTCACACTTGGCCGCACCACTGAGCGCCTGCACGGCAAGTTCCGGTGTGTTGTTCCTGCGGCTGAGATGCGCGGCAATCAGGTGTTGCAAACGGCTGATATCCAGGCTGGACAGAATACCGGCCGATTCATGGTTGTTCAGATGGCCGAACCGGCCGCCCACACGCTGTTTCAGGCTGTACGGATAATCGCCGTTCATCAGCAATTCAACATCGTGATTGCACTCCAGCACCAGCGCATCGCATCCGCTCAGTGTCTGTTCGATATGCGCCGTGC
Source organism: uncultured beta proteobacterium (assembly GCA_963757485.1). Classification (GTDB taxonomy): domain Bacteria; phylum Pseudomonadota; class Gammaproteobacteria; order Burkholderiales; family Gallionellaceae; genus Gallionella. Next base: position 681 of record CAVWTZ010000088.1, on the reverse strand, counting down.
TGCAGCCGGCATCGGTCAACACGCCCAGCCGGCGAGCGCCATCGCTAAAGACGAATTGCACAGGCTCGGCGGCATCGTGCGGCACAGGATAGGGAATGATTTCGAGGTCGCCAATCGCAAACGCCGATTGGGGATCGATTTCACGGATGTCGGCAATGCCGGCAAAAATTCTTGCCTGAGCGTGCAACGTGCCGTGCGTCAGCCAGACCGGCAGATTGTATTTGCGTGCCAGCCGCGCCACGCCGCCGATATGATCTCCGTGCTCATGTGTGACCACGATGCCGCTCAACTCTTCGGGAGACACGCCCAGACGCGCCAGGCGCCTGACCGTATCGTGCAATCCAAAACCGCAGTCCATCAGCACTTGCGTCTGACGGGTGCCCGGAGAAACGCTTTTCGTGCCGGCCGCAACCAGCAGCGCGTTGCCGTCGCTGCCGCTGCCCAAAGACGAACGCATAGACATCAGCGGCTCGCCGTCACTGCTGCTGGTTGATGTTCTTGTAGATCGCCTCAAGCATCTGTTTGCTCACCTTGTTGCTCGCACCATCCTGATCGGTGATGGACACTTCGCACGAGGTTCCCCCGTCCTTGACGTTCACGCGATAGTGCCTGCTGGTGTCCACGTCGCTCTTCCAGAACATCAGTTTATCCAGCCAGCTTCTGTCGAGCCTGACGGGACGC
>CAVWTZ010000087.1:0-8973 GCA_963757485.1 uncultured beta proteobacterium | reverse complement strand
TAGCCGAACAGTTCTTCGATTTCGCCCGGATATACCACTGGAGCAGGTCAAGCTGGTGCGGCGCCTGGTTGACCAGGACGCCTCCGCCTTCGGCTTCCCAAAGGCTCCGCCACGGATCGCTTGTAGTACGCTTCGTCCCGCCAGCCGTACATCGTGACGGACCCCAGGATGGGTTGCCCCAGCTTGCCGTCTTCAATGGCTTGCTTAACTCGCCTGCAGGGTGCGTAGAACCACCGTGGCACACCGTTCCTATTTTGACTCCGCTCTTTTTGCCGGCATTGATTATGGCATCGCAGTCTGCCAGCGAAGCAGCTAAAGGCTTTTCGATAAGGACATGAACGCCGGCGTTGGCGGCCTTGACCGCGGGCCCGGCATGTTGGGGGTGCGGGGTGCAGACGGTCAGCGCTTCCACTCCCGATTTGGAGATCATCTCCTCCACGTCGCAATAGGCTTCGACGTGGTATTGAGCGGCGAATTGCCTGGCGCGCTGAAGGTTCCGGCTGCAGGCAGCGACGAAAACGGACTGAGACAGGCGGCTGAGCGCCTTGGCATGAACATGGTACCCCATGGACATGCGCGAACAGGGATTCGGTCAGCACCTCCGGCTCATCCTCGATCTGGTCCTCGCTCCAGGTGGCGGCGAAAAAGGCCAGGCTCTGGGCCCATGCCCTGGGCGAGATCAGCAGCGTGGCCAGCGACAATTTGCCGCCATCAAAGGAAGACAGATGCATCGCGGCCACCTGCGGCTCCAGCGTATCGAGCACCGCCACCACCGCCAGGTCGCCGAATTGTTCCGCGGTTTCATTGATCGCTTCCTCCGCATGCACGGAAGAGCCGGACAAAACCAGTTCGGTCACCTGCCGGCTGATCGCCGGGAAATTAGTGTTGTTCGCCATTCCCGTCTCCGCGTGTATCGAACATGTCGACGAAGTCCTGGCCGGGTTCGACGTGATCTTCGTCTTCCATCCCGTTGCCGCCTTTTTCGTTTTCTTCCTCTTCCTGCTGCAGCGCGTCGAGGGAATTGTCCACATCGGTCCAGCGCTTGGTGTTCTTGAACAGGAATGCCGTGATGATCGCCTTGCGCGCCAGTTCCGGGTTGTTGGCGGCAACGTTGGCCAGGGCCCTGGCCGCGACGGCATCCGCACACGACACCATCGTGATGGTCTTCGCGGCATTGCCCCGGTCATATTGCCCGCATTGCGCCAGCAGCCCGGCCGGATCATCGAAGCGCAGGTGGTCTGCCAGCGCGAAGCTCAGCAGGTTTACATCGTCGATCTCCGTGCCCTTGGCGTATTCGCCGATCAGCGACCTGACGACGCTCGCATAGTTCTTCATGTCGGGCGGCTCGCCCAGCGTATCTTCGATCTGGACGCCAAGTTCGCGCGACTGATAGGCAAATTCGTGATGGATGTTTTTATTCATGGGGATTTATCGATGTGCCTTGGTATTTAATGTGATGAATGTCCGTCGTGCGGCACGACCACGCCGCAACGATCGAACAGCGAATGCCACAATGCGCGCGACTCTTTGTCCGGATCGGTGATGATGCGATTGTTCATGCCCTGGTTGTATGCCGCCCTTTGTTTCGGGTCGGAAAGCAACTCATACGCTGTCTTGATCGCATTGAAGCGGATCTCGGCACCGGGATGCGTATTCCGGTCGGGGTGATGGCGCATCGCAAGCGAGCGATACGCTTTTTTGATCTCCTCGGTCGTCGCGGTCGGCGCAACGCCCAGGATGTTGTATAGGTTTTCCAACTCAGGTCTCCAATGGGGGCGTGGATTTTACACATTAGCCGGGGCAAGCGTACGGCTAATTGCAGTAATCATTCAAATGACCAGGCTCGAATTTTTTCAGTGCTGTCGAAAGTGAAGTGACGGCTTCGCCATGGTTCCATTTGCGGATCGCGCGTCGCGAGTTGTTGCGGGGGTATGGATGCCGAGCGAGCGCGGGCCGGACGCGACATGTATCAGGTCAGACTCCATTGAGTCTTCAATTCCATTATGGCGGCGCCACGGAACCGGCATAGATCACTTCGCACTCTCCGCCGGGAAGCAGGCCGCGCCCTTTCTTCAGCAACGCGAGCGCAGGCCCGGCAAGCGACAGCAGGATATTCGGCTTTTCCACCACCGGTTTCTCGAAGGGGCCGCTGATCTTCTGTTTCAACTTGGCGCAGCCCTTGGCATCGATCAGCGCCACGGTCACATCATCGAAACGCCCGTTGACGAAATCGAGTCCTCCCTTCAGGGCGATGCGGTTCTGTTTCGTCGCCATCGCGACGTCCTGCGCATGCGCCACACCGTGCTCGACCTTCCATACGGAGACGAGCTTCAGTATCTTGCTGCTGCCCCCCGATCCTTTAAAGATGCTGGCAAAATTGTATCCCTTGGTGACCACCAAACCGACAGGCCCGGCCAGGAACACAGCACCCACATCCACCAGGTTGAAGTGCTGGCTGGACTCATACCGGGAAAACTCAAGATCGAGATCGCTGCCATTGAGCGTCAGATTCTCGCCGCGCAGCGACGCTTCTCCGCTCGCGGTTTTCATGATCTCGCTTGCGGTTTTTCCCCGCATTGTCAGATTCGCGGAAAAATCCATCGCGCCTTCCACGAGCTTCTGATGCGACAGGGTTTTGTAAAATTCCTCGACGCGGAACTGCGGCAGAGCGTACTCGACCCGGTATAGCGGGATAGTACCGGAAAAGTCCGCCCGGATGCTCCCCGAACCCTGCCCGCCGAAGACCCGCATCGTGACCGGTTTTACATCAAGGATGCCGCCCTTTGCCGCGAGCGAAAATTTCAGGTCGGACACGGCAAAATCCTTTGTCTGCATCTTTGCGCAGGCGAGCTCCGCCGTCAGGGAAAGGTTCCTGAGCAGGTCCGGGCTTTTTCCCGCCGAGAGCAGAAGGTGGCGCGCGTCCAGCTTGCAATCCCCTGCCTCGAATCCTTCCCCGGATTGCTTGTCCGCGTAGATCAGAGAGCCGTCGGTAAGCGAAACGCTCCCCAGCTGAAGCGCGGGCAATGTCCCGCTTGTCTGCGCAGTCTCGAAATTGAACGTGCCGTCTCTGCCCAGCTCGATAAAGACACTGGGGTGTTCCAGTACCATGTTCCTGATCCGGACTTCCTTGTGGAGCAGGGGGAGCAGATCGATTCCCAGCCTGGCCTCCTTTGCGGAGGCGAGGTCCGTTCCGCGGTTGCGTATCTGCACGTCATCCAGCGTGACTTGCAAGCCGGGGAAGAGGCCGATTCCCATCCTGCCGCCAACCCTGACTTCCATCCCCAACGCATCCGAAGCAGCCGCTTCCAGGCGCGGCTTGTAGGCATTGACGTCCACAAACAAGTGCAGGGCTGCCGCGACGATGACGAGGAGACCAACCAATCCGCCGATGGCAAGGAGAATGATTTTTTGTGACTTTGACATTGTCCTGATCCGGTTTCGTCGCGATTCTACCTTCACCCGACTCAAACAATAATGCAAAGTCAGGATTGGATTTTCAGCAAGACCACTTCAATCTTTACGAGTATTTTGTATGAACATGGTACCCGATATTTATACCGCATTATGTTGCCTGGCGCACAGTGTGATGACGTTTGAAGGAATATGGTGATGTCCATGACGTTGAAACCATTTTGCGTCATGCACATAGGTTCTCATTCATCTGCAGCATTTACGAAAGGAACACACGCCATGTCAAATACCAAAGATACAAAACCGGCACCAGCCCGTAAAGTCGATAAACAGCTATTCGTTGAAAAGCGAGCCGAGGGTGATTTTGCAGTCAGGAAAGCCAATTCGGAAAGGGCCAGCGCTGTATTGCCCACCCAGGCAGAGGCAATCAAGCGGGCCAAGGAATTGAATCCGGGCGCATCACCGGTGGTTGAGCGCGTTCGCAAAACGACAAGCGGGAAACCCGATCAATGGCGCAAGGCTTAGCGCCAATATTTCATTAATGGAGCCAGCGATATCATGATTACACATTTTGCGATTACAGTGCTTCTGCTGCTTCTGCTGTTGCAGACTGCCGCAGCCATGCGGCTATACCGTACCAGAGACAAACGCGCGCGTATTCCCGATTGAACGCACCGTCTGCCATGGAGACCGGAAACGCGCGGCGAACCGGCGTACGCTGTGCGCAGATGCAGTGGCGCCTGTCATGCTGCAGCGCGGTGCCGCGGCCATGGCCCGATTCCGTTCTATTGCGGTGAATAGGTTTGCCCCCGGCCCGCATGACAGTCCGGTCAAGTATTTTGATGCTTTGTACGCCAGCGCACAGAGCTCCGGTTCTGAAAAGCCTAAGCTGCGTATCTGATGTGCGTATCTGATGCCTGTATGGAATTTAAATTTAACCGGGGGACTTTTATCAGGTCGGGTTGGTACCAGGGAGACAATCATGATCGAAGTATTGCTGGTTGTGCTTCTCGTTATCCTCATACTCTGAGTTGTAGCCGGGTTGGTATCGCGCACCGGGAAAGATGTTTGAACAGTGCGGTCTGGACTGCTGATGCCATGCAGTGAATTGAATTTTAACCGGGGGACCTTCTTCAGGTCGTCCCAATACTTAGGAGCAAGTCATGATCGGTCTTTTGATAGTCATCATTCTCGTGATCGTTATTGTCAGGATGTTGTAGCGGGCGCTGGAATCCGGCCAGGCTGGCTTGCCGGCATGGCGAGGGATTTCCGCACGATCACGGAGCTTGCCATTGGCCGGTCTCGCTGCGAACCTATTTGAATCAACGACGGCAACTTTTGCATCAGACTGCGAAGTGCGGTTCTGTTACGCTAGTCGATACCATCAAAAAGATCCGGCGATAATTTATGCAGCTTGAAGTTCGCAATCTTGCCAAGCTCTATGATCAAAAACGAGGCCTTGCGCCGACCAGCTTCGATGTGGTCAAAGGCGAATTGATCGCGATCGTCGGGCACAACGGCGCCGGCAAATCCACCCTGCTGAAAATGCTGGCAAGCTGGATCGTTCCGGACAGCGGCCATGTCACGATAGACGGGATCGATCTCGGAAACAGGGCGGCGGTTGTCAGAAAATTGGGTTTCATTCCGGAAGTGCCCAACCTGTTCGACTTCTTTTCGGTTGAATACAACCTGAAGCTTTTCGCCAGGCTCACGCGAACCCCTTTCCTGCGGGTGGATGCGATCCTGAACGAGTTCAATCTGCTGCCGTTCCGGAAAAGCAAAGTGCAGGCACTGTCAAAAGGCCTGAAACAAAGGGTGAATATCGGTCGCGCGCTGTTGGCGGATCCGCCGCTGCTGATTCTGGATGAACCGACATCGGGTCTGGATTTCGAGATGACCAGGGAAATCTACCGGCTGTTGAACGCCATGCATGACGCCGGCAAAACCATCATCTTCACTTCCCATCGCCCCGAGGAGATCAGAAACCTCGCGACGCGCATCATGGTCCTGCACCAGGGCAGCCTGATCTTCGACGGGCCTCCCGGGGAATATTTCCAGTCCGAGATCCATGCAGAGCTGTACGCATGATGATGAGGAATATTCTGATACTGCTGTTCAACGATCTCGCCATCGCGTTCAAGAACAAGACATTCCTGCTGGTGCTGTTTATTCCGCTGTTCGTGTTCGCTTCCATGAATCTGGTGGACGGCAGCAACGCGCAAGCAGGCAAAGTCAGGATCGGACTCATGCGGGATTATGCGTATACACCGGAGTTCACCGGCAGCATCAAGGCGGCGGATAAACTCATCGAAGTGACATGGGTGCAGAACGAAGCGGAAGGCGTGCGCCTGTTGAAGGAACACAAGATAGACGGTGTGCTGACCGGAGATGAAAAAGTGCGCGGCGGTCTTGCGCTGCTGGTACTGAAGAAGGACTCTGTGCATACCATTGCGATCGTGCAGAGTTTCTCCGCCTTGCAGAAGGCGGCAGAAGGCAGAGGTCCGGATTGGATCACCGACATCAATTCGCTGCACGGCGGCGGCATACAAAGGCAGACTTTGCCTACCTGGATACTGATGCTGGTCCTGCTGATCGGATTCATCATCCTGCCGGCGCAAATCGCCGAGGAAAAAGAAAAGAAACTGCTGCTGGCGTTGCTCCAGACCCCGATACACGAGGTTCAATGGCTGATCGCCAAACTGCTGCTGGGCATGATACTGATCATCACCGCGATCCTGTTTCTCCATCTGCTCGGCCGATTCGGTCCGGTCGATCTTTTCGACTATATGGCTATTATCCTGGTGGGCAGTTTTTGTTTCAGCGCCTACGGGGTATTCCTGGGTTTTCTGTGCCGCAACCAGGCCAGCGCCAGAACACTGGGCGTTATCTTTTATCTGCCGCACCTGCTTCCCTCCGCAATGTCCGATGTGTCGGGAAAATTGACCTCCGTCGCACCATTCCTGCCGTCCTACCAGTTGTATCAGCCGCTGCAGGCGATACTGCTGGAAGACGGCAACCTGGCGAATATGTCCTTTGACTGGATTTATCTGTTTCTGCTGGGCTTGCTGATGTTTTGGCTTTCCTACCTGTTGATGAAAAGGCGCTGGCTGATGTGATCTTCTGCAGCCAGCCTGTTGCAATGCTCTGTGCTCTGGCGCACAGAGCATCCGATTCCGAAGCGTTATTCTTGAATTGTGTCACCTCCCACTTACATAAAGGAATACGGCCATGAATCTTCACATAACGCTGGAACCCATCGTATCGCTGATTGCAGGCGTGCTTATTTTGATGATGCCCAGGTTGCTGAACTATATCGTCGCGGCCTATCTGATCGTCATCGGCGTACTGGGACTGGTAAGATAAAAATTCACTAGTTGGGCGCGTCAGTTTCGCAATGGTTCTATTTGTGGGTCGCCGCTTCAGAAAGCATCTTCTTCCCTTGCGCCGTGAATTTCCACCAGGGGATAGCCTCTCCGCTTTGCAGATAATGCTGCGCGGCCATCAGCGTGTAGAGCACGCAGGGATCGTGGCGCTGCCCCATGTTGCCGGACAAGGCGAGGTAAGTTTCCAGCGGATCACGCGTCGCGAGTTGTTGCGGGGTGTGGATGCCGAGCGAGCGCAGGTCGGATGCGATGGACTTGCCGATGTTGGGAATGTCTTCAAGCTTGTCGGTGCTGTGCTGTTTGCGCATGAATTATCCTCCCTTGTCTGTGCCGAGGCGGTTCAGCTTCGCATTACATCAGGAACCGCACGTTCAATCCCGCCCCGGCGATTGCAACAAGCCAAACAACTGCAAAAAATACGATGTCGCAATAATCAGCAGCGTACCCACCACCCCGATCATCATGGCGTGCCAGCCGAATGCCCATACGTCACCGGCAAACCAAAGTTTGCTGGCGGTTGCCCAGGCGACAAACAGCAGGCCTGCGATCGTCGCGAACATGGCCTGGCGCGATTGCAACCCGGGCATCAATACAGCGGACAGGAACATGCCCAGCATGCCGCCGCCAAAGATAGCCGATATTTCCCACCAGACGTCGAGTGCTGTTTTTGCATTGATCATCGCCAGGCTGGCCAGCGCGGCGAGCCCGCCGATCAAGCCGGTTGCGGTGCGTATCATCTTCAATTGCGTATGGTCGTCCGCAGCAGGATTCAGGACACGTTTGTAAAAATCGATGGTATACACGGTCGCCGCGCTATCGAGCGATGAGCTCATCGTGCTCATGCCGGCGGCCAGCACGCCGGCGATCACCAGCCCTGCCATGCCGGTCGGCAATCCATGCACGATGAAGTAGGGGAAGACCTGGTCTGCCCTAGCCGGGAAATCCGCGGGATGCGCATTCAGGTAGTAGACAAAAAGCGCGGTGCCGATCATGAAGAATATCGCCGAGATCGGGATGTACAACAGGCCGCCCAGCCACAGGGCCTTTTTCGCTTCCGCCTCGGTGGGTGCGGACAGGAAGCGCTGCACGTAATTCTGGTCCACCGAAAAGTTTTTCAGGTTTTCAACCAGGCCAAAAATGAAGATCACCCAGAAGCTCTGTGTGACCAGATCAAAATCCATCGCCCCCAGCGCGAATTTGTGCTCGCGGCTCGTCACCGCCGCGAACTGTTCCCAGCCGCCCGGCATGTTGATCAGCAACACCAGCAGACATACCAGCCCGCCCAGGAACAACACCACGGCCTGAACGACGTCGGTCCAGATCACCGCTGCAAAACCGCCCAGCAGGGTATAGATGATCGTCAGGAAGCCAAGCACCAGTATCAGTACCTTGATATCGATATTCAGCAATGCCGCCAAAGCCAATGCGGTGAGGTAGAGCACCACGGCAAAACGCCCGATTTGCAGCAGGATATAAGCCGCGCCCATGTACACGCGCGCCCACAGGGAAAAGCGTTGCTCCAGATATTCGTAGGCGGTGGTCTGAACCCTGTTGCGGAAGAGCGGCACGAACCACCGGGAGGCAATCATGATCGCGATGGGCAGTGTCAAGGAGAACACAAAGGGGCGCCAGTCGGATGCGTAACTTTTGCCGGGATTCGCCAGGTAGCTGATGCTGCTCAGGTAGGTGGCCATCAGCGACACGCCGATCGCCCAGCCCGGGATGATTTTTCCGGCAAGGGTGAACCCCTTCATGTCGCCGCTGCGCTTTACAAACCATGAGCCGAACACAGTGGTGGCGACAAGGTAAAAAACGATAATGAAATAGTCGACCGATGAAATATGGTTACTCACGCAGGAATTCCCTTGGGGTGTTTTTTGTATCGGGCGATTTTAAGGGAATTCGAACAACCGGCCCGGTATTTCTTGGCAACCGGCGGCTGACCAAGGTGTCAGTTATAACTCGGCATTGCCGCTGCGATCGTGGCTGCGGTGCCGAATGAGTCCGAAGACATTTCATTGCGGATTCACGAGGCAAGGCGTACTATATTAGAAACCGCTAATATGTATAGGAGCTGATCATGGATATCGAACAGAAACGCCGGCTCGGCGACAGGCTTACGCGAAAGCCTTCAAATACGAGCTTGATTACGGTTGCTGTCCGCAGTGTGTTCTGTACT
>CAVWTZ010000086.1:0-22445 GCA_963757485.1 uncultured beta proteobacterium | reverse complement strand
GTGCGTCTTCCACCCGCCATTGCGCCACAGCCCATGGATGCCCACCGGCGAGGACATCAAAGTGGTCAGGGAGATCGCGTTTTTCTGGCTGAAGCTCGAAAGGCCCCGCTCCGCGGCGATGTCCTGCCAGTTCTGCGCGATCGTCCCGCTGCCGCCCCCGGTGAACGACGAGGCGTCGTCGATGGATTTCGCTAGCGTGTACAGAAACACCGCCGAGAACCCCCGCGAGAAGCGCCGCGTCAGCCGCACCTGACCCGAGTGGTAGATCGAATCGCCCGTGTCGGTTTCATACATGAAACCCGTGGCGCTGCCAATCGAAGATTGGTATCCTCCGCCTGTCAACGGGGTAACCAACGGCCCCGGGCCCGTGATCGCTCCCGTAGGCAAAACCGCCCCTGGAGGGTAACTGTTCGGTACGAACAGTTCGTCCAACCGCGTTCCCTTGGTGCCAACGTACTCCAACTCTACCAGCAGACGTACAGCTTGATCAGGTCCACATGCACGCCTTTGGCAGCGAAGTGGGTCCTGGCGGTTTGCACATACTTGGTCGCCACGCGCAGACGCGCGCCCTGGCGCACAGCGGACTCATAATCGAATTCGTCCCGTACCGCCACCATCATCCGGCAGCGCGCGATGTTCAGGTCCAGCGGCTGGTACAGCCCTGCACCGCCGTGCTCATCCAGCACATCCTTGCCGGCCACGCCGATATCCGCCGCACCATACTGCACGTAAGTCGGCACATCGCTGGCGCGCACGATAATCAAACGGACATCGGCGCGATTGGTCGGCAATATCAGCTTGCGCGACGACTCGGGATCCTCGAGCGCGCTGATGCCTGCAGCCTTCAGCAGCGGCAGGGTCTCGTCGAAGATGCGTCCCTTGGACAATGCGATGGTTATCATGTGCAAATTCCTGTTTATTTGATGCGGCGTATTTGCGCACCCAGCGCCGACAGCTTCGCTTCTATGTGTTCGTAGCCGCGATCCAGATGATAGATGCGATCCACGATGGTCTCGCCCTGCGCAACCAGCCCCGCGATGACCAGACAAGCCGAGGCGCGCAAATCGGTCGCCATGATGGTTGCACCTTGCAGCTCGGCGCAGCCCTTGATCACCGCGGTATTGCCCTCTACATCAATCCGCGCGCCGAGACGGCGCAACTCCTGCACGTGCATGAAGCGGTTCTCGAATATCGTTTCGACCACCATCGCGTTGCCCTCGGCTATGCAATTCATCGCCATGAATTGAGCCTGCATGTCGGTCGGAAATGCCGGATAGGGCGCGGTCCGCACGTTGACGGCCGTTGGGCGTCGGCCCATTTTAAGATTGATCGTGCTGCCCGCCACCTGTATGACGGCGCCGGCTTCCTGCAATTTCTCCAGCACATTTTCGAGTATGTCGGCGCGCGCATCCGTCAGGGTAATATCGCCGCCCGTTGCTGCCGCAGCCACCAGAAACGTGCCGCTCTCGATGCGATCCGGCATGACACGATGGCTGGTACCGTGCAATTTTTCAACGCCGGTGATGCTGATGGTATCGCTGCCCGCTCCTTCAATTTTTGCGCCCATCGCGATCAGGCAATTCGCCAGATCGACCACTTCCGGTTCGCGCGCCGCATTTTCCAGCAATGTCACACCGTCAGCCAGCACTGCAGCCATCATCAGGTTTTCTGTGCCAGTGACACTGACCAGATCGAAAAATATCCGCGCGCCCCTTAATCGCTTCGAGCCGTCACCATGGTGCACCTGCGCATGGATGTAACCATGCTCGATATGGATCTCCGCACCCATCGCCTGCAAGCCTTTGATGTGCAGGTCCACCGGCCGTGAGCCGATCGCGCAGCCGCCCGGCAGGGAGACGCGCGCCTCGCCAAAGCGCGCCACCAGTGGCCCCAACACCAGGATCGCGGCACGCATGGTCTTCACCATTTCGTAAGGCGCTTCGAGCCTGTCGATATTCGCTGCAGACAGGACCACTTGGCCGCCTTCCAGTTCTACCCTGACCCCCATCTGCTGCAACAGATTGCGCATCGTGGCGATGTCGTGCAAATCCGGCATGTTGTCCAGATGCAACTCATCCGCGGTCAGCAGACCGGAGCACATGATGGGCAACGCGGCGTTCTTCGCTCCCGAAATCCGCACCTCGCCGTGGAGGCGGTTGCCGCCCTGAATTGCTAGTTTTTGCATAAGTTCAGTCGTTAGTGGGTAGTCGTTAGTCGTTAGTTATCACTGCTTCCAACTAAAAACTGGCGACTAACGTCTACCGACTGCTTTCCCACTCTTGCGGCGTCAATGTCTTCATCGAGAGCGCATGGATTTCAGCGCGCATCCGGTCACCGAGAGTCTGGTATACCATCTGGTGGCGCTGCACCCGGCTCTTTCCCGCAAACGCGTCGCTCACCACCACGGCCTCAAAGTGCTGTCCATCTCCCACCACGCTCAAATGCTCGGTGGCCAATCCCTGCGCGATATTCTGTTGAATGCTTTCCGGCGTTACCATAAACAATTTCACCATTTTTTAAAGTCGAAAAACCTGGCGACGGCGGCACGCTTGCCGTCACCAGGGTTGTGCATGATACTAAAAACCGACGTGAGATGCGCGCAGCCAAGGGAAGCTCTGATCAACTTCCGCGCAAAGAGGTTAGGTGGATTGTTGGGGGATCAGATCGGCAACGCCATACAGGCGTGCCAGGCTCAGCAAATCTTCAGGCAGTCCTTTCACACGCAAATCATGCCCGGCGTGCCGGGCAGCCCTGGTCCAACCCAGCAACAAACTGACCGCCGCGGAATCCACAGAGCCGACCTGAGAAAAATCCACCTGAAAATCTTCACTGACCAAGTGCTGCAAACCGGTTTCGAACAATGCGGGGACGGTTCCAATGTTCAAGTTTCCCTGCACCATCATCCACTCGCCTTCGCGCTTGATCACTTGGCCTCCGCCTTCGCCATACCTTCGTCGGCCGCATTGGTGTTTTTGTCGGAAAGTGTCTTGATCAGGCCATCGATGCCGTCTTGCTGAATTTGCGATGAGAAGGTGCCGCGATAGCTCATCACCATGCTGACCCCTTCAATGGAGATGTCGAACACCTTCCAGCCGTCGGCGGCCTTCTCCATTTCGTAATCCACCAGAGTCGCCTGCGAGCCCGGTTTGCTGATGGAGGTGTTGACGGTCACCTCGGTATCATCGGGCGACATCCTGACCGGCTTCACTTCTATCTTTTGGTCGCGATACACCGTGAACACCTTGGTATATGTGCGCACCAGCATATCCCGAAATTGCTTGACCAACTCCTGCTGTTGCTCCGGGGTTGCGGTGCGCCAATATCTGCCGACCGCCAATTGGGTCATCCGTCGAAAATCAAAATGCGGCAACACCTTGGCGTCCACCAGCGCGATGATCTTTTTCTGGTTACCCGCCTGTATGTCCTTATCCTGCTTGATGATCGCAGTGACTTCCTGCACGGTGTTACTAATCAGCGTATCGGGCGCGATCACCTCTGCGTGCGCCGCACCGGCGGCGCAATACATGAACGCACCCAGAATCATTCTTTGCATTACAGCCATGTTTTTCTCTTTGATTTCCTGAATACAATTATTTCGGATTGGCGGGTTCTGAAGCCTTGTTGAACATGAACTTGCTGATCAGGTTTTCCAGCACCACCGCAGACTGGGTCATTTTGATCTGATCCCCGTTTTTTAGCATTTCGCTGTCTCCGCCCGGCACCAGCCCGATGTATTGCTCGCCCAGCAAGCCCGACGTCAGGATGTCGGCGAACGTATCCTTGGGAAACTGGTAGCGCTTGTCCAGACTCATGACCACATTGGCTTCGTAGCGCTGCGTATCCAGCGTGATGTCCGTCACGCGACCGACCAGCACACCCGCGCTCTTGATCGATGCCTTGGGCTTCAAGCCGCCCACATTGGTAAAATATGCATGCACCTGATAAGTCTCGGACATATTGTATGTGCCCAGGTTCCCGACTTTCATCGCCAGCATTGCCAGCGCGGCGACACCAGCCACCACGAATATACCCACCCAGAGATCCAGCGTAGTCCGTTCCATTTCCTAAGTCCCTCTAAACATGATTGCGGTCAATACAAAATCCAGCATTAATATCGCCAGCGAAGAAGTCACCACCGTGCGCGTGGTCGCACCTGAGACCCCTTCCGCGGTGGGCGGTGCGTCATAACCTTCGAACAGCGCGATAATCGTCACCACCGTGCCGAACACGAAGCTCTTGATCACGCCGTTCATGATGTCATCGCGAAAGTCCACGGCTGCCTGCATCTGCGACCAGAACGAACCTTCATCGACACCGATCTGTATCACACCGACGAAGTAGCCTCCGAACACGCCCACCGCGCTGAACAGGGCGGCCAGCAAAGGCATCGAGATCACGCCGGCCCAGAAGCGCGGGGCGACGATGCGGGCGATCGGGTTGACAGCCATCATTTCCATCGCGGAGATCTGCTCGGTCGCTTTCATCAGCCCGATCTCGGCGGTCATTGCCGAACCGGCGCGGCTGGCAAACAGCAATGCCGCCACCACCGGCCCCAGTTCCCGCACCAGGCTCAACGCAACCATGCTTCCCAACGCCGATTCGGAGCCGTAGCGACGGAGGGTTTCATACCCCTGCAGTCCCAGCACCATCCCGACGAACAACCCCGCAACGACAATGATGATCAGCGACAACACGCCGGTAGAAAACAGTTCTCTGACGATCAGGTGGAAACGGCGAAAGCTGTTGCCCGAATACATAAGGGTGAGAACAAAGAAGCGCGTCGCCATACCGATGCGCCATACCGCATTGATCGAGCGATGTCCGGTCACTCTGATCGCTTCTAGAAATGTTGGCACCATGCTTTGTCAGGCCCTCAAATTCAAATCCTGGCGGTAATTGCCGCCGGGATACTGGAACGGCAACGGTCCGTCTATCTCGCCATGCACAAACTGGTGCACGAATGCTTTGTCCGAAGCGCGGATTTCGTCGGGCGTCCCTTCTGCCACAATCACGCCATTTTCCATAAAATAAACGTAGTCGACGATCTTGAGCGACTCCTGCACATCGTGCGTCACCAGCACCGTAGTCGCCCCCAACGCATCGTTCAGGCTGCGCACCAGATCGCCAACCACCGTCATGGAAATCGGATCCAGTCCGGCAAACGGCTCGTCGTACATGATCAGCATCGGATCGAGTGCCACGGCACGCGCCAATGCCACGCGCCGCGCCATACCGCCGGACAGCTCGGAAGGCATCAAATGCTGTGTACCGCGCAAGCCCACCGCATGCAACTTCATCAACACCAGATCGTGTATCAGATCCTCGGGGAGACTGGTGTGTTCCCGCATCTGAAACGCAACATTGTCATACACCGACATGTCGGTGAACAACGCGCCAAACTGGAACAGCATGCCCATCTTGCGGCGCATCGCATACAGCGCATCATGATCCAGTTCATGCATGATCTGGCCGCCCACCTTGACATAACCCTTGGTCGGCCTGAGCACCCCGCCAATGTGGCGCAGCAGCGTGGTCTTGCCGCAGCCGCTCAAACCCATGATGGCAATCAACTTTCCCTTCGGGAAGGTCATATTGATGCCTTTCAGTACGGCACGCTTATCGTAGGCGAAATGCAGCTCGCGAATTTCGACCAATGCGGAAGAAGACAAAATTCAAACCCGAAAATCCAATGCGCGCATTCTAAACCACCAGGTCAATAATACCCAACTAATTGACATCGATATCAATATTGCGGTGCTTTCCCTATTGAGCTTGCCTGCACTTGCCGTTATGCTCAGCACCCGGCAAGCATCCCTATAAAGAGCCAAATGAACGACTTATCGACACTTCCCAGCCTGATAATCGTTGACGATGACCCGCTCATTCGGGAAGGACTGGCGGTATCCTTCAGCAACGACTTCGAAGTTCATCAGGCCGAATCACGCGTTGCGGCCATCGATTTGCTGCGCGAATTGCCCAGCGCCCCGCAACTGGCATTGATCGATCTGGGGTTGCCACCTGTACCGCACCGCCCTGACGAAGGTTTTCACCTGATCGCTGAATTGCTGGCCCACTCGCCGGCGATCAAGATTTTCGTGTTATCCGGGCAAGACGGCGAAAGCCATGCGCGTCATGCGCGCGCGCTGGGCGCGATCGATTTTATCGCCAAGCCCTGCGCGCCGGAGAAAATAAAGAAATATCTGTACGATGCGCTGAGGGTCCAGGACAGGGAGCCGGGCAACGAAGACCAGGATGATCATCTGTTCGGCCTCATCGGACAAAGCCCGGCAATGCAGGCGCTGCGCAGCCAGATCGCGGATGTATGCGGCCATTCCTTTCCCTGTTTTAATAGAAGGCGAGTCGGGCAGCGGCAAGGAACTGGTTGCCAGCGCAATACAAAAGCTCGCAAGCAATCCCGATTCGCCTTTCAAGGTGCTGAACTGCGCCGCAATTCCACCCACGCTGATCGAACCCACGCTGTTCGGTTATATCAAGGGCGCCTTTACCGGCGCGACTGCGGCACAATCGGGATATTTTGAAGAAGCATCCGCCGGCACGCTGTTCCTTGACGAGATCGGCGAATTGCCGCTGGAGCTGCAAACCAAACTATTGCGCGTGCTGGAAAACGGCGAATATCAGCGCGTCGGTGAAACCACGACGCACAAAAGCGGCGCGCGCATTATCGCCGCAACCAATCGCAACCTGCGCGAAGCCGTCAGGCTAGGCACATTTCGCGGCGACCTTTACCACCGCCTGAATGTCTTCTCGATCAAGGTTCCGCCATTGCGCGAACTGGGTCCGGACGAACTGGCCTTGCTCAACCATTTCCGCGCTTATTACTCGCAGCAAATCAAGCTGCAGCCTTTTGAACTGCTCCCGGATGCATTGCAGTGCTGGGAACAGTACAGCTTCCCCGGCAATACCCGGGAATTGCGCAACGTCGTCATCAGGCTGGCCACAAAGTTTCCGGGAATGACTGTCAACAAGATACAATTGCAGGAGGAGTTCGACCCGCTGGAAGCCTCCGCATACCCGCAAGCAAGCACATCTTTGGAGTCGATAAAACAACAGCTGCAACAGGGCAACTTTAGTCTCGACCGTCATCTGCGCGAACAGGAGGGCCAGTACATTTCCGCAGCATTGGAAATTGCGGCAGGAAACGTCAGCGAGGCAGCCAAGTTGCTCGGCATCAACCGCACCACGTTGCACAGCCGCATGGATGCACATGAGAAACTCAACACATAGGATTTAGGTATGGGGACCTCCAAAAATCGTAGCTGGGTTGCCTCGACACGGTATTGCGAAGCATCCGGTGCGGGAGTGGCAACTGGCGGCTGCTCCCGCAATCGGCTGGCTTCGCCAGCAACGTGTCACAGCCGCCGTTTCGAGAGCAAGGCGCACGGAGCACAGCGAACGAGACATATCAATAAGATAGGCGAGGCGCGAGCACCGCGCAACGCTGCGAGCGGAAGGGTGGCGGCAATGCCGCCGGGTACCCACCGGCCTACTCCTTGCGGGTGTATCGAATCGCGCAGTAGATTTTTGGAGGTTTCCAGATGTATTTAGAGCACTTCGGGCTTGCCGAGCCGCCGTTCAGAATCACCCCCGTCACGGTTTTCTTTTTTGCCGGCGCCAACCGCGGCGAAATTCTTGACGCACTGATCTACTCCATCTCCGAAGTCGAAGGCATCATCAAAGTCAGCGGCGAAGTCGGCAGCGGCAAAACCATGCTGTGCCGGATGTTGCTTGAGAAGCTTCCCGAACACATCGAGACCATCTATCTGGCCAACCCCAGCTTGTCGCGTGAAGAGATGTTGTATGCGATTGCGGACGGGCTCGGGCTGAACATCGAAGGCCAGCGCGTCGGCATCATCCTGCAGAATATCCAGAACAAGCTCGAGGAAAAAGCCGGCGCAGGGAAACGCATCGTCGTGCTGGTGGACGAGGCGCACGCCATGCCGCCGGATACGCTGGAAGAATTGCGCCTGCTGTACAACCTGCAGGTCGGCAATGCCAAACTGCTGCAGATCGTGCTGTTCGGCCAGCCGGAATTGAATGACAAGCTCGATCAGCCCAACATGCGCCAGCTCAAGGATCGCATCGCCCATCATTTCCACATGCAACCGCTGTCGCGCAGCATCCTGGAAAACTACCTGATGTTCCGGATGCGTGCGGCCGGCTATCACGGCCCGAACATATTCTCGCCGAACGCCATCAAGCTCATTGCGAATGCGTCCAGCGGGCTGATGCGCCGCGTCAATATCCTCGCGGACAAATCGCTGCTGGCCGCCTTTGTGGAAGACACCCACAATATCGAGGCACGCCATGTGGAAGCGGCGATGCGCGACAGCGAACTCGGTTCCGCACGCAAATTGCCCGATAAAAAACTGCTGTGGGGGAGCGCAATTGCCGCACTGCTGGTAATCGGGCTGACAGCATGGTGGGCGCTGGGCAAACGGCATACGTCCGTTCACCCATCACCGAGCCTTGCAACAGCGCCTGCTGCGCCGGCGGCAGCGCCAATTGCCGCACAGCCGGACACTGCGCCCGCAGCGGTTCCCGCTGTGGCGGCGATCCAGACGACAGCCCCTCCGCAGCCGTCCCGCAGCCGCAGGCCAAACCTGTTTTGAACCCCGCCCTGGACCAGAAACCCAAGGCTGCAATAAATGCCGCAGCCGCCCCGCCTGTGCCGGCAACACACAGCAGTTCAGCATCCAAAAAAGCAATCCTGTTTGAACAACGTCTGGAGGCGGGGCAACAACTGGTCACGCAGAAAAAGGCCGTTGCCAGCATCCAGCTGTACTACAACGAGACCGTCGACCCGGAGCGTATCGAGGGCTTCCTGCGGCGCGCAGACAAGCTGGGCGTACTCGCGGAAATCTACCTGATTCCCGCCAAGTTTGGCGGCAAAAACGGGATGCGCGTTCTGTATGGCGCATACCCCTCGGTTGAGGCCGCGCACAACGCGATCAAGGACTTGCCCGCCCGATATCAGAAAGCCTTCGCCTCGTCGACTTACATCTTTTGAAAACCATCATGGAGAATTGGTCTGTGCGTTGACGCGTGTCAACTCCAATGATTTGGTGGTCTCGGGTCTCGAATCTCGGGTGGCGCATCGGCCCGGCGTGCCGGATTGAACCCGATCTGCATGGCTAAACGATATTGCGCAGGCTTTGCATCGAGGATATATTGAAGCCAACTAACTGGGGAGTAAGGAAAATGCGGTTCCAAATGGTTTCAATTGCGGCGCTGATCATTCCGTTGTTTCTGGCTGGCTGCGGCGGGAGCGGAAAAAGCGACTATGACGGCAACTGGACGGCATCCTATACCGATCCTGCAAGCGTTCCTGTTGCTGGGTCAGGTCAAACTGTATCGTGCGCAAATCCCCCTGCCACGATAACGCTGGTGAATGGATCGGGCTCAACCACACAAACGCAAACATGCGTAATTACAACAATAACTAACCTTACTAATGGAACAACTCAATCTAGCACGACTACGCAGGCCACTGACTTTTTAATCAGTGCTGCTGTCAACGGCAGCACCAGCGCGATGAATGCCGTTGTGAATGGCACCCCGCTTTCTGGAACATGCATCAGTACGGTGGGGTGTTCTGCACAAGCCGCAACCGGAACAGGCGCGCTTAGCCTGACGCGGTAGTTTGCGGGTTGGGTAACCCAACAACCCATTTTTTAACATCGACGGATGTGCGTTGCTGTGTGTTGAGCAATGACCGCAAAGCTGTTAGGCTACAAACCAACCACCATGAAGGAAGATGCATGCGTTCACGCAACCTGGTTTATGTCTGTGCCATCGGAGTGATGCTGTCCGGCTGCGGGACGAGGCTGCTAAAGCCCGCAGATCAGCACCTTCACCGGCCCGCCGCCCAACCGGAAGCGCAAAGCAGCATTCCGCAAACTATCCAGGACAGTGTCGTGCTGCCGCCGCCCAAACCGGCCGGCAAGGTCGACACCTACAGCGTGGTCGTCACCAATGTGCCGGCGCAGGAAATCCTGTTCGCGCTGGCGCGCGACGCGAAAATCAATCTCGACATCCAGTCCGGCATTCAGGGAACGGTGACGATCAACGCCATCAACCAGACCCTCCCACAAATCCTCTCGCGCATCGCCGACCAGGTCGACATGCGCTATGAAATTGACAACGGCACCCTGACCGTGATGCCGGACACGCCTTATCTGCACAGTTACAAGATCGATTACGTGAACATGACGCGCGAATCGGACAGCGCGATTTCAAATACCACGCAGGTCGGAGGCAGTTCATCCGGCAGCGCAGGCAGCTCGGGCGGCGCCGGCGGGAACAACTCTTCGCTTTCCATCAAGGATGTATCCAAAAATCACTTCTGGGAAACCTTGACGCAGAACATCAAGGATATTCTCCACGAGACCGACAAGATCTTGCCCGAGGGCTCCAGCGAGACTTCGGTGCAACAGGTCAGGGCGGCCAGCAGCACCGGCACCGGCGTTCAACCCGCCGGCACCAAGAAAGCTGCGCCCAAGGGCGGCATAGAAAACAGCCCCAATCCGGTCAATGTCGAAGAGGGCGGAATGACCGTTACCAAGCGCAGCACATTCCGTGAGGCTGCTTCCGTTATCGCCAATCCGGAAAATGGCATCATCACGGTACGCGCCACCGGAAAGCAGCACGAGAAAATCCAGCAGTTCATCGACCGGGTCATGGCCAATGCCGAGCGCCAGGTATTGATCGAGGCGACCATCGTGGAGGTGCAGCTAAGCGACAATTACCAGCAAGGCATAGACTGGTCGCAGTTGCGGCTGGGCAGCACAGGCCTGCAGGTGGCCCAGGCCGGCACTGCCGGTCTGCCTGCCGCCAGTACCGGCAGCATGTTCACACTGGGTTACCTCAATCCCACTTCACGCCTCGGCAGTCTCGCCGCCTCGATCACGCTGCTGCAATCTTTCGGCAATGTCAAAGTCCTGTCCAGCCCGACACTGAGCGTGATGAACAACCAGACCGCGATGCTGCGCGTCGTGGATAACCTGGTGTACTTCTCGATGACCGTCACGCCCGGGACGGTCAACACGCTCACCGGCACCATGTCCACGCCGCCGACCTACACTTCCACCCTCGAAACAGCGCCGGTGGGGTTTACGATGAGCCTGACGCCGGAAATCAACGACAACGATACGGTGCTGCTGAATATTCGCCCGTCGATTACGCGGCTGCTCGGATATGTGAACGACCCCAATCCGTCCCTGGCCAACCCGTGCCTGGGTATCGGCACCTGCGCCGGGGTGGTGAACCGCATCCCGCAAACTTCGACGCGCGAAATGGAGTCGGTTCTGAAAATCGGAAACAACCAGATCGCCGTACTGGGCGGCCTGATGGAAGACAATATGAACAAGCTCACCGACGAAGTGCCGATGCTCGCGCGCGTTCCGCTTCTGGGCAATCTGTTCCAGAACCGGAATGACACGACAACCAAGACGGAACTGGTGATCTTCCTGAAACCGCACGTCATCAAAAATGCCAGTGTCAATGACGACTTCAGCGCATTCCGCAACAATTTGCCGGACCAGAATTTCTTCAAAGAATCCGCCGACGGAAAACCCTGAACATGAGCCTGCTACTGGATGCCCGCAAAAAATCGCAGCAAGCACAGGCTGGCCAAGGCAACCCGTCCGGCCTTGAGCTCAGCCTGGAGCCGCATCCCGGCTCCGCTTCCGCAACCCCAGTTGCTGTGCCGGCTGATGCAGCGCCGGAAGACAAGGCACGCAGTGCCGGTCAAAACCTGTTCAATGCAAAATCCGCTTCTGCGACAGTTGCGCGCCCCGGCGTCAATCGCAACCTGCTGATCGCCGTGGTCGGCGCAGTCATACTGCTCGCTGCGGGCGCGGGTTATGTGTGGTACACAATTTCCGCCGGAAACACCCAGCCGCTGCGTCCCGTCAGGGCCCCAACCGCTGCACTTGAACAACCCGCACCGCCACCCCTTTCGCCGCAAAATAATTTGGTGCCCGGCATTGTTTCTGCGGACGCCGCTCCTCCGAAACCGGCCGGGACGCCAAAGCCCGGCACCCTGAAGCGACGGCATGCCAGGGCCAGGGCAGCTGTGCCGCAAGCGCAGCAGGATGATTCCTTGCATATCGAGCAGCGCACGGAAGAACCCATTGATCCGCTGCTGAACAATGCCTATCTTGCCTATCGCGCCGGAAATTCCGAGCAAGCGCAGCAGCTGTATCTTAAAGTGCTCAATCTGGATTCAAATAATACTGACGCGCTGCTCGGGCTGGGTGTTATCGCCCAGCACCGCGGCGAGGACAACGTGGCTGCGCACTATTACGCGCAGGTATTGGCACTTGATCCGCGCAATGCCGTGGCCAACGCGGGGATGTCCGCCTTGTCTGACGACGACAATCGCGAAAGCCGCCTCAAGATGCTGCTCAATGAACAGCAAAACTCGTCATCGCTGCACTTTGCTTTGGGCAATTACTATGCGGAGCATGCCCGCTGGGCCGATGCGCAACAGTCATACTTTGACGCTTACAAATTGGCGCCCGATCATGCCGAACTGGCGTTCAACCTGGCCGTCAGTCTTGACCGCCTCGGGCAAAAAAAAGCGGCCGCACAATATTACCGGCGTGCCCTGCAGCTTGATCTGGCAAACCATGCAGGCTTTGATCATGCAAAAATTTCACAACATATCGAAGAGCTAGTGCGCTAGACCGTCATGCCAACAATCGAGAGGCTGGATAACCCGCCACTACAGCTGGGACAGATACTGGTCGGCAAAGGCGTGATCAGCGACGACCAGTTGCGCATTGCCCTGCAGGAGCAGGGCAAGACCCATCAGCCGCTGGGGCGTCTGCTGGTTCGTCTGGGCTTTCTCTCGGAAGCGACTATCCGCGACGTCCTGTCGGAAAACCTCGGCCAGCAAAGCGTAGAACTCGCCTCCGTCATCGTGGACTCCGCCGCACTGAGCCTGATCCCGAAGGATGTGGCGCGGCGTTATCAATTGTTGCCCCTGTCTGTGGACAAGGTCGGCAACACCCTGACCCTGGCAGTCGCCGACCCGGACAACATCATCGCGCTCGATCAGGTGCGTGCGCTGCTCAAGGACGAATACCGACTTGTTACCCAGCTCGCCAGCGAATCGGACATCCTGCGCGCGATCGACCAATACTACGGCTTCGAGCTTTCGATCGACGGCATCCTGCACGAAATCGAGCCGGGCGAAATGGAATACCAGACGCAGCAGTCCGGCGTCAACGAGTTCAGCCAGCCGGTGGTGCGCCTGGTCGATGCGCTGCTCACCGAAGCCGTGCAACGAGGCGCTTCGGACATACACTTCGAGCCGGAAAACAGCTTTTTGCGCATCCGCTACCGCGTCGACGGCGTGCTGCGCCAGGTCCGCAGTCTGCACAAAAGTTTCTGGCCGGCCATGGTGGTGCGCCTGAAGGTGATGAGCAACATGAACATTGCCGAAACCCGCGCGCCGCAAGACGGACGCATCTCGCTGCGTTTGTCGGGCCGGTCGATCGATTTCCGGGTGGCTTCACATCCCACCACGCATGGCGAAAATCTGGTGCTGCGCATTCTGGACCGGCAAAAAGGCATCGTGCCGCTTGACAAGCTTGGTCTGGATGATACCGCGCTCAGCATGCTCAAGATGATCATCGCCAAGCCTGAAGGCATCGTGCTGGTGACCGGCCCCACCGGCAGCGGCAAAACGACCACCCTGTATTCGGTGCTGAACCACATCAACACCGAATCGGTCAACATCATGACGCTGGAAGACCCGGTCGAATATCCGCTCGCACTGATCCGGCAGACTTCGGTCAACGAATCCGCCAAGCTGGATTTTGCCAACGGCATCCGCTCCATGATGCGCCAGGACCCGGACATTATTCTGGTCGGCGAAATTCGCGACCATCCCACCGCCGAAATGGCATTCCGCGCCGCGATGACCGGGCACCAGGTGTATTCGACGCTGCACACCAATTCGGCAATTGGCGCGATACCGCGCCTGCTCGACATCGGCATCCTGCCGGACATCATGGCCGGCAACATCATCGGTGTCGTGGCACAACGCCTGATACGGATTCTGTGCAATGAATGCAAATACCCATACTCGCCCGATGCTGCCGAGCGAAAGCTGCTGGGTCTCACAGCCCAGCATGACACCACCCTTTACCGTGCTGCCGGCTGCGAGTCCTGCAACCATCAGGGCTACAAAGGGCGCATGGCCATCATGGAATTGCTCAAAATGGATTTTGATCTGGACGACCTGGTTTCGCATCGCGCCAGTACTCGCCAGATCAGGGAGACGGCACTCGAAAAGGGTTTCCGCCCGTTGGCGCTGGACGGTATCCGGCGCATCCAGCAAGGCATCACCTCGCTCGCGGAAGTCAGCCGCATCGTGGATCTGACCGACCGGCTGGGTTAGTGAACCGGGAAAACTGATGTCACTCTTCGCCTATCGTGCAATGGATGATCTCGGCAAGATCCACAGAGGCTTGCAGGATGCCGCCAATCAAGTGGATCTGGAACTGCGCCTTAAGCGCGGCGGCCTTGATTTGATCGATGCCAAAATTGACAGCGGCGGGGCAGGCTTTGGGCGCGCCAAGGTCAAACGCCCCGAGTTGATCACATTTTTTTTCAACCTCGAACAACTTACCCGGGCCGGCGTTCCTTTGCTTGAAACCCTTGCCGATTTGCGCGACACCATGAACGACCAGCGCTTCCGCGAAGTCATCGCCAATCTGGTCGAATCCATCGAAGGCGGCAAAAAGCTGTCTGAAGCGATGGCGCAGCACCCGGATGCATTTGATAAAATCTTCATCAGCCTGACCCATGCCGGTGAAGCGAGCGGACGCATGCCGGAGGTTTTTGAACACATCACCGAGTCGCTAAAATGGCAGGATGAAATGGCCTCGAATACCAAGACCATCCTGATGTATCCGGCTTTCGTCGGCACCGTTGTGGTCGCGATCACGTTTTTCCTGATGATCTACCTGGTGCCGCAACTGGTCAGTTTCATCAAGGGCATGGGGCAGGAAATTCCCATCCAGACGCGCATACTGCTTGCGACTTCGTCGTTCTTCGTCAATTACTGGTATGTAATGATCGCGTTACCCATCGTACTGCTGGTTGCAGGAAAGCTGCTTGTTACCGCGAGCCCGGAGATGCGCTTCAAATTCGACAAATTCAAGCTGGATATATGGGTTATCGGCCCCATCCTGCGCAAAATCATCCTGGCGCGTTTCGCCAACACGTTCGCAATGATGTACGGTTCCGGCATCAGCATTCTCGACTGCATCGCCAACTCGCGGGATGTGGTCAACAACCGGGCCATTGCCAAGGGACTGGACGATGTCATGCATGAGATCGAGTCCGGCAAAAACCTGACCCAGAGCTTCCAGAATACCAGCATGTTTCCTCCGCTGGTGATACGCATGCTCAGGGTCGGCGAAGCCACGGGCTCGCTGGACAAGGCGTTGCTCAACGTAAGCTATTTTTACGATCGCGACGTGAAGAGTTCCATCAAAAAGGTGCAAGTGATGATCGAACCGACCATGACCATCGTGCTGGGCACATTACTGGGCTGGGTCATGCTGTCGGTATTGTCGCCAATCTATGATCTGATCGGCAAGGTGAAATTCTGATGGGAAATCCGCGGTGAAACGGGCACTGCTGCTATTCCTGAGTGCCGACCACCTGCATGCGCAACTCATTGCAGGCAGTGAAACCGTGCTGCAGGGCGATTTCACCGACACCCCGGAAGGGCGGGAAAGTTTCGGGTCTTTCCTGCAGGAAACAAAGTGTCCGGCCTACCTGCTGACCGACCTGATTGAAGAGGACTACCGGCATGACATCGTTCCGCACTTGATCGGAAGCAGCCGCGCCGCACTCATTCAACGCAAGTTCGACCAGTTCTACCGCGGCACACCCTTCCGCAAAGCCACGCTGTTGCAGCGCCAAAAGACCGGACGCCGCGACGATGACATACTGTTCTCTGCACTGACCAACCCCGGGCTCATCATGCCCTGGCTGAATATCATGCTGGCGCAGCAAATCCCCCTTGGAGGGATATATTCGGTGCCGCAGATCAGCGAACCGCTGGTCAGAAACCATGCATCAAAACATCTGCTGCTGATTTCCTGGGAAAAATTTTCCGGGCTGCGCCAAACCTATTTCAGCGATCATCGCCTGCAAATTTCCCGGCTGACGCCTGTTTATGCAGACCTGACATTTCAAAATGCCGTCGTCAACGAACTCAGCCGGACCTACCAATACTTGAAGAGCCTGAGTTTGCTTCCGGCGGGACAAATACTCGATGTGCGCATTCTGTGTCATGCCGATGACCGCAGCGAACTGCAAAAACAATTACCCAATGACGTGGATGTGCGCTATGAGTTTGCGGATATCGACGAAGTCGGCAGGCAACTCAAGCTTGACTACCGCTTCACCGATTCGGATGCCAGCCAGATTTTCCTGCGCCAACTGGCCGCCAACCGTCCCAGTACGCATTACGCCAGCGCTGAACACACCCGCTACTACACACTTTGGCAGCTGCGGCGCGCACTCAACTGGAGCAGCGGCGCGTTGCTTTTGGGAAGCATATTATGGGCATCTACAACTGTCTGGCAAAGCGGCGGGGATGCAACTCAGGCAAATGCCCTCCAGATTGAGACACAACATCTGATGAAGGAAGCGAAGCAAATCAGGCAAAGCTTTCCCGTCACCGACACGCCCGCCGCCGACATGAAGACCAGCGTGTCTGTCATGCGCAAACTGTATCAATACGGGTCTGCCCCGCAAATCATCCTGAAACCGATCAGCGCCGCGCTTGATCATTTCCCGAAAATCGATATAAACGGGCTGGAGTGGAAAGAGAGCACTGCCGAACCTGTCGCAATCAACACCCGTGCCGACGTTCCTGCCGACGTGATTACTCTGAAGGGGGACATGCACGGTTTCGGCAATGACTACCGCGCTGCGCTGGCATACCTGGACCGCTTCCAGCTTGAATTAGGCAAGCGCGGCTACCAGGTGACCGCCCTTACCCGGCCGCTTGACCTCAGCCCCACCGGCAGCCTTGGCAATCAGAGTGAGGCGAGTGAAAATCAACTCGATTTCTCATTCAAGCTCGTATGGAGACCGGCAACATGAAATTCTCCAACTCGGATTTTCTGATGTTGCGCTGGAACCTTGCCGCTATCGGCGCATCCATATTGCTTAGCGGCGCCATTTTGTATGCCAGCACCAAGTATGCAGAGCACACCCAGAAAGACCGGCGCGTCGGCCAGAGCCAACTGAATGATGCACGCAATCGATTATCCGTAGCCCGCGAGGACCGGGAAAACCTGTCGGATTTTTCCAAGGAATATGACGCCCTGAAGGCAAACAAGATCATCGGCGACGATCACAGGCTGGACTGGATGGAAGGGCTGGAAAAGCTTCGCAATGAGAACCTGGTCCTCGATTTCCGCTATAACATCGCCCCGCAAAAAATCTATGCCCCGCCGTCCGCCCTGGACAGCGGCGACTTCGACATCCACTACAGCGAAATGAAACTGGAATTCGATTTGCTGCACGAGGGCCAGCTGCTGAATTTCTTCAATGCACTGCGCAGCCAGATCAAGGGCCGCTATCAACTCGAAGGCTGCACCCTGCAACGCGTCGCCACTGACGGGGAATCCGCCCCCACAGCCGGAAAGAACCTCACCGCAGAATGCAGCGGCGGCTGGATTACGCTGAAGAACCGGAACACCCCGCCATGAGATCAACGCTCAAAATCGGCCTGATCGCCATCGGCTTAACAGCCTCGCTATTCTCCGGCGCCGAAGAATTGGGACGGCTGTTTTATACCCCTGAACAACGCGCGCAGCTTGATTACAGCTATGCACAGGGTGCAGATTCAACCACTAATACCAGTTCCATGCTGATGCTCAATGGCATCGTGCAAAAGCAGGGCGGCAAGCGCACCGTGTGGATCAACGGCGTACCGCAACAGGGCGGCGCCAGCAATGACAAGACGCCCGAAAGCCAGTCGGTTCAGATTCCCGGCGAAGCCCGCACGGTCAAACTCAAAGTCGGGCAGCGCGTATTGCTGGGCCCATCCGCCCCGGATACGACAGGCACGCCCAGGCAATAACCATGTCCGCCAAACGCATCGACATGCTCAAGCACGCCCCCGCCAGACAGCACGGCGCAGCCTTATTGGTCATGCTGGTCATCATGGTCGTGGGCATTGCCGCGATACTGGTAAATTCGTTGACCGCTTCTTCGGTTAAAACTGCCAGGCAGGCAACGACTGCCGCGGCGCTGGCACAGGCGAAAGCCGCGCTGATCGGGTATGCCGTCACCTACGCCGATACCCACAGCACTACCGTACCGGGTTATCTGCCGTGCCCCGATACCAATGCCAGCAATGGCGAGGGCAGCAGCATCCTGAACTGCGGTAGCCAGGACGTGAGCGCCATCGGCAGGCTGCCCTGGGCAACACTGGACTTGGCCGCGCTGCGCGACGGCGATGGCGAATGCCTGTGGTACGCGGTTTCCGGAACCTACAAGAGCAACAGCAAAACCGGCCTGATGAATTGGGATACCAACGGACAATTTCTGGCCTATGCCGCCGATGGCACCTTGCTGACCACTGATTCCGGCAATCAGGTAGTCGCGGTGATTTTCGCGCCCGGCGCGCCGCTGAGCGGCCAGAACCGCTCGCCGGATGGCACGGCGCCTATTTGCGGCGGGAATTATACGGCGAGCAACTATCTGGACGCCGGCACGGTCAACTCCGTAAACTTCAACAACACGGATATTGCCACCGGAAAATTCATCCAGGGAATCAGCAGCGCCAGTATCAACGACCAGATGGTGTTCATCACCCGGCAGGACATCTGGAACGCGATCCAGAAACGCACGGATTTCCAATCCACCAATGTCAATATCAATCCGCTCCGACAGATGACGTACCAGGTTGCCCTGTGCCTGGCGAACTATGGCAATAACAACGGACCATGGTGGTGGCACAACTATAGCCTTCCTTGGCCTGCCCCGCTAAGCCTTGGAACAAATTTGCTGACGGATTATTATTCCAACACCAATTATGATGACCATTCTAACCTCTATGCCGGGCGCGTTCCCTATAACGTAAACACTTCACAAGCTACAACGAGCAACGCGTACAGCAATCTAATGACGACGAGCACCTGCGGCTCGGGATGGACCAGCAGCGTCAACGTCTGGTGGAACAACTGGAAGGACCAGCTGTTTTACGCGCTTTCGCAGGAATTCAAACCGACCAACTCCACGTACCAGAACTGCGGCTTCAACAACTGCCTGAAAATAAACGGCTACGGCCAATACGCCGCAGTGGTCATGTTCGCCGGGCCCAGACTCTCCGCGCTCAACCAAACCAGAGCCGACAAAAGCGTTGTCACCGCCTACCTGGAAGGGAACAACGCCGGCAGCTTTCCCGGTGCCAACGGCAACGAGAACTACCAGACCGCCTCTGCCAGCAGCACTTTCAACGACGTGCTGTGCTATATCGATGAAAACCTAAATGTTAACTGCCCCTGACCGGTGAATACGTTATGAAACAATTTATGCAGAACGGGTTTACCCTGATCGAAATGGCGATGGTGCTGATGATCGTCGGGCTGCTGCTGGGCGGCATGCTGGTTCCGCTCAGTGCGCAGATGGATCAGCGCAACGTCTCCGACACACAAAAGGCCTTGTCCGATATCAAGGAAGCGCTAATCGGGTATGCCATTGCCAACGGTCGCTTTCCTTGCCCCGCCTCTTCCACCAGCAATGGTGTGGAAAGTTTTGTTGCCGGAGGCAATTCCAGCAACGGTAACTGCTCGTCCACTCCCGCTTACAATGGGTTTTACAATGGGTACGTGCCCGCAGCGACGCTGGGTGTCACATCAACAGTCGATAACCTGGGCAACACCGGCTTTGCCGTTGATTCATGGGGCAACCGCATCTACTATGCTGTCACATCGTCAAACAGCAATGCCTTTACCAAGAACAGCGGGATGAGTTCGACCGGAATGGCGAGTCTTGCACCCAATTTGCTGGTGTGCTCGAGTTCCACCGCCAGCGGCTTTGGCTCTTCAAGCTGTGGAACCAATAATGCACTGACTTCCAGCCCGGGCGTACCGGTGGTGATCTTCTCCACCGGCAAAAATGGCCCCAATAGCGGAGGGCCCGATGAAGCAGCGAACCTCGCCAACAATAGAACCTTTGTCAGCCACACACCGACGCCCACCTTCAATGACCTGGTGGTCTGGATATCGCCCAACGTCCTGTTCAACCGCATGGTCGCGGCAGGCACGCTGCCGTAGGAGCCCGATTTAACCAGCCCCTTCGCGCACAAAACTGGACTGCTGCATTACGCACGTCGCCAGCTGGTACCTGACTGGCTGTCTTCCAATACGATCCCCGTAGCCAGCAACTCCTTGCGGATGCGGTCGGCCTCGGCATAGTTTTTGGCCTGCTTGGCGGCGATGCGCGCTTCGATCTGCGCGTTGATTGCCGCATCATCCAGCCCGCTCTCCGTTGCGCTGCCTTGCAGGAACTCCACAGGATCGTGCTGCAGCAAGCCAAGCACGCCGCCCAACGCCTTGAGTTGCGCGGCAAGTTGCAATGAATCCGATTTGTTCGCCGCGTTGGCCAAATCGAACAGCGCCGCCACCGCTTCCGGCGTGTTGAAGTCGTCGTCCATCGCGGCCTTGAAACGTTGGGCGTGGGGCTCGTCCCAATCGACTGCTGCCCCCGCCACAGCGGAAACATTCTTCAGCGCCGTGTACAGCCTTGTCAGCGCGCCCTTCGCATCGTCGAGGTGAGTAGTCGGAATAATTCAGCGGGCTGCGGTAATGCGCGCGCAGGATGAAGAAGCGCACCACTTCGGCATCGTATTTTTTCAGCACTTCGCGTATCGTGAAAAAGTTGCCCAGCGACTTGGACATCTTCTCGTTGTCCACACTGACGAAGCCGTTGTGTATCCAGTAATTGACGTGGTTATGCCCGTGCACGCCTTCGCTCTGGGCGATCTCGTTTTCGTGGTGCGGAAACTGAAGATCGGCGCCGCCGCCGTGGATGTCGAAATGCTGCCCAGCAGGGTGGAGCCCATCACCGAGCATTCGATGTGCCAGCCGGGCCGGCCGGGCCCCAGGGCGAATCCCAGCTGGGCTCGCCGGGCTCTGGCGCTCTTCCACAGCACGAAGTCGAGCGGGTCGTCCTTGCCGCGGCCACCTCGACCCGCTCGCCGGCGCGCAGATCGTCCAGCGACTTGCCGGACAGCTTTCCGTAGCCGGGAAAATTGCGCACCGCATAGTTCACGTCGCCGTCTTCGCGCTGGTAAGCCAGCCCCTTGTCCATCGAGGGCGCCTATCATGGCGACCATGCCCGGCACGTACTGGGTCGCGCGCGGTTCGTGGTCCGGCTTCTCCACCCCCAGCTTCGCGGCGTCCTCGTCCATGGCGGCGATGAAGCGCTCGGTCAGCGTGGCGATGGGCTCGCCGTTTTCGGCGGCGCGCTTGATGATCTTGTCGTCGATATCGGTGATGTTACGCACGTAGGTGACTTGCAGGCCCTCCGCCCTGAGCCAGCGCCGCACCATGTCGAACACCACCATCACGCGCGCATGGCCGAGATGGCAGTAGTCGTATACCGTCATGCCGCACACGTACATGCCGACCCTGCCCGGCACGAGCGGCACGAATTCCTGTTTGTCACGCGCCAGCGTGTTGTAGATTTTTAACATTAAATGGCCTCAAAACAATAAATTCCGGTGCGCGTTTGCCGCATCGGACGAATATTCCAGCGAAACATCTTACAATGCAGGTGACTCAATAGCGTAATTTATGCGCAATTTTCAGGGGCGCGCTTGTGAATCCCATAACATCAAACAATCCGGAAAATCAAACAATCTGGTGAAATCTCCAACTTCAAGATCAAGACGTCGGCTTAAATGCGCCGTCGCCATCCCGTGCTGCGGGACGTGGCTATGCTACATTTTATGCTGCGCGGACGATACGCTTTATACCGGCATTACCAACGATCTGGAGAAGCGCCTTGCCGCGCATAACGCGGGGACGGCTGCCCGGTACACGCGGGGCCGCGGGCCGGTCGAACTGGTGTTCGTGGAAAGCTGTGCCGGCAAATCGGCCGCGCTAAAGCGGGAAATGCAAATCAAAAGCCTGTCGCGGACAAACAAAATGGCATTGATCGAATCGGTATTGCGGCACAAAGAGTCCAACCGGAGCTCCGCATAACAGTGTCGTTGTGCTGACGCCGGCAGCCGAAAACCGGTAAAATGCGCGCCTTTGCAACTGCTTGAACCTTCACATGCTTACCTTTGGCTCCGACATAACGCCCGCAAGCGTGCATGAGTCTTCACCGAAACTCAGCCAGGGGCTGAGTTTTCAGCAAATCATCCTGACGCTGCA
>CAVWTZ010000085.1:0-9363 GCA_963757485.1 uncultured beta proteobacterium | reverse complement strand
GTACTTGCCGATCAGGTCGCTGTTCACCCGCGCCGTGAAATCCTCCAGGCTCAGATCGATGTCGTCGATGCCGTTGCCCAGCTTGGCGGCGAAGTAATAGCGCAGGTATTCGGGATTTTTCAGGTGGTCGAGATAGCTGCGCGCCGTGATGAAGGTGCCGCGCGACTTGGACATCTTCTGGCCGTTCACGGTCAGGAAGCCGTGCGCGAACACCCCGGTGGGGTGCGGAAACCGGCGTGCTGCAGCATCGCGGGCCAGAACAGCGCGTGAAAATAAGGATGTCCTTGCCGATGAAGTGGTACATCTCGGTGTTGTGAACCGCTGTCCTTGTCCCAGTAGTCGTCGAAGTCCAGCCCCTTGCGCGTCGCACAGGTTCTTGAAGCTGCCCATGTAGCCGATCGGCGCATCCAGCCATACGTAGAAATACTTGCCCGGCGCGTCGGGGATCTCGAAGCCGAAATAAGGCGCGTCGCGCGAGATGTCCCAGTCCGGCGAGTGTTCTCGCCTTCCGCGAGCCATTCCTGCCAGCTTGTTGCGAAGCGTCGGTGCAGCGTGGCGCTCCTTGATCCAACCCGAGGAAGTCCTGGCAACGCTGTCGGAGAGCTTGAAGAAATAGTGGTCGGATTCGCGCAGTTCCGGCTTCGCGCCGGAGACCGCGGAGTACGGGTTCGATCAGGTCGGTGGGCGAGTAGGTCGGCGCCGCACACTTCGCAGTTGTCGCCGTACTGGTCTTTCGCGCGGCACTTGGGGCATTCGCCCTTGATGAAGCGGTCCGGCAGGAACAGGTTCTTGACCGGGTCGAAAAACTGTTCGATGGAGCGCTTGGCTATCAGGCCGGCCCTGTCGAGTTTGCGGTAAATGTCCTCGGCATATTGCTTCGTCTCGCCGCTGTTGGTGCTGCCGTAGTTGTCGAACGCGACCAGGAAGCTGTCGAAATCCGCCTTGTGCTCGTGCCACACGCGGTCTATCAGATGTTCCGGCGTGATGCCTTCCTTCTCGGCGCGCAGCATGATCGGCGTGCCGTGGGTGTCGTCGGCGCAGACGTAGTAACAGATGTTGCCCTGCATCTTCTGGAAGCGCACCCAGATGTCGGTCTGGATGTATTCGACCAGATGGCCGAGGTGGATGCTGCCGTTGGCATAGGGCAGGGCGGAAGTGACGAGGATTTTGCGGGGATTCATGTCAAGGGCCGGAATGCGATCAAGGCGCGGATTTTAGCAAATCGCGCGCGACAGCGTCGAATTGGTTAAAATCGCGCCCTTGCAGAATGGGGCACGAAACACTTTCAAGAGGATGAACGATGAGCATCAAGTCAGACAAATGGATACGCCGGATGGCGCAGCAGCACAAAATGATCGAACCGTACGAGCCGAACCAGGTGAAAGAGGTCGACGGCAAGCGCATCGTGTCGTACGGCACATCCAGCTACGGCTACGATATCCGCTGTTCCAGTGAATTCAAGCTGTTCACCAATATCAACAGCACCATCGTCGACCCCAAGAACTTCGACCCGAATTCGTTTGTCGAGGTCAATGCCGATTACTGTATCATCCCGCCCAACTCGTTTGCGCTGGCCCGCACGGTCGAATATTTCCGCATCCCGCGCAGCGTGCTGACCATCTGCCTCGGAAAATCCACCTATGCGCGCTGCGGCATCATCGTCAACGTCACGCCGTTCGAGCCGGAGTGGGAGGGATATGTGACGCTGGAGTTCTCCAACACCACGCCGCTGCCCGCGAAGATCTACGCCAACGAGGGCGTCGCGCAGGTGCTGTTTTTCGAGAGCGACGAGGTCTGCGAGACCTCCTACAAGGACCGCGGCGGAAAGTATCAGGGGCAGGTCGGCGTGACCCTGCCGAAAATGTAGCCGGGGCTGCTTCGGCATTGCTTTCAAGCCGCAACAATTTCTTGTTGCAGCGCTGCCGGAATCTGCGACAATCCGCGCCAATTCGTTATCCCCGCCCAGCCAGCGATTCCCAGAGGGAGTAAACCATGAAATGCCGACTTAGTTACGCCGTCACATTGCCCTTCGGTCAATATGAGTCTTCACTGAAACTCCACCCCAAACAGTATGATGCAGGCCCTCAGGGGGTTGCGTTCAGATCCGCCAAGCAAAGGAGCGCAATATGAAGTTTCGTTTTAGTTACGCCGTCACATTGCCCTTCGGTCAATATGAGTCTTCACTGAAACTCCACCCTAAACAGTGTGATGCAGGCCCTCAGGGGGTTGCTTTCAGATCCGCCAAGCAAAGGAGCGCAATATGAAGTTTCGTTTTCCCATCATTATCATCGATGAAGATTTTCGTTCCGAGAATGCGAGCGGGCTGGGCATACGCGCGCTGGCCGAAGCCATCGAAAAAGAGGGGATGGAAATCCTCGGCGTTACCAGTTACGGCGATCTGACTTCGTTCGCGCAGCAGCAGAGCCGCGCCTCGGCGTTTTTGCTGTCGATCGACGACGAGGAGTTCGGCGGCGGCAGCAAGGAGGAAACCGAGGCCGCGCTGAAAACCCTGCGCGCCTTCGTTCAGGAGATACGCTTCAAGAACGCCGACATTCCGATTTATCTTTACGGAGAGACGCGCACCTCGCGCCACATCCCGAACGACATCCTGCGCGAATTGCACGGCTTCATCCACATGCACGAGGACACGCCGGAATTCGTCGCGCGCCACATCATTCGCGAGGCCAAGTCCTATATGGATTCGCTGGCGCCGCCCTTCTTCCGTGCTTTGCTGCACTACGCGCAGGACGGTTCCTACTCCTGGCATTGTCCGGGACACTCGGGCGGCGTGGCGTTCCTGAAATCGCCGGTCGGGCAGATGTTTCACCAGTTTTTCGGCGAGAACATGCTGCGCGCCGACGTGTGCAATGCGGTGGACGAGCTTGGCCAGCTGCTCGATCACACCGGCCCGGTGGCAGCCTCGGAGCGCAATGCTGCGCGCATTTTCAATGCCGATCATTTGTTCTTCGTCACCAACGGCACATCGACTTCCAACAAGATCGTGTGGCACTCGACCGTGGCGCCGGATGACATCGTGGTGGTGGACCGCAATTGCCACAAGTCCATATTGCACGCGATCATCATGACCGGTGCGGTGCCGGTGTTCCTGACCCCGACGCGCAATCATTACGGCATCATCGGACCGATCCCGAAATCCGAATTCGAACCGGAAAACATCCAGCGCAAGATCGATGCGAATCCTTTCATCAAGGACAAGACCGCGAAGCCGCGCATCCTGACCATCACCCAGAGCACCTACGACGGTGTGGTGTACAACGTGGAGATGCTCAAGGAAATGCTGGACGGACGCATCGACACCCTGCATTTCGACGAGGCATGGCTGCCGCACGCGGCATTCCATGATTTTTACAAGGACATGCATGCCATCGGAAAATCCCGGCCGCGCGCGAAAGATTCGATGATCTTCTCCACGCAATCGACGCACAAGCTGCTGGCGGGGTTGTCGCAGGCGTCGCAGATTCTGGTGCGTGAACCCGAGAGTCACAAGCTTAACAGCCACGTGTTCAACGAAGCCTACCTGATGCATACGTCGACCAGTCCGCAATATGCCATCATCGCCTCGTGCGATGTGGCTGCCGCGATGATGGAGCCGCCGGGCGGCACGGCGCTGGTCGAGGAATCCATTGCCGAAGCGCTGGATTTCCGCCGCGCCATGCGCAAGGTGGACGAAGAGTTTGGCCAGGACTGGTGGTTCAAGGTGTGGGGCCCGGATGTTCTCGCCGAGGAAGGGATCGGATCACGCGAAGACTGGGTGTTGCATACCGACGACAAGTGGCACGGATTCGGCAAGCTGGCCGCCGGTTTCAATATGCTGGACCCGATCAAGGCAACCATCATTACCCCCGGCCTGGATGTGGACGGCGATTTTTCCGACAACGGCATACCCGCTTCGATGGTCACCAAATACCTGGCCGAACACGGGGTGATCGTCGAGAAGTGCGGGCTGTATTCGTTCTTCATCATGTTCACTATCGGCATCACCAAGGGCCGCTGGAACACGCTGTTGACCGCATTGCAGCAGTTCAAGGACGATTACGACCGCAACCAGCCGATCTGGCGCATTTTGCCCGAGTTTGCTGCGGCGCATCCGCGCTACGAACGTGTCGGGCTGCGCGATTTGTGCCAGCAGATACACGATATGTACAAGACGCACAACGTGGCGCGCATGACCACCGAAATGTACTTGTCCAGCATGCAGCCGGCGATGAAACCTTCGGATGCGTTTGCCAGGATGGCGCACGGCAAGATTGACCGCGTGGAGATTGACAATCTGGAAGGCCGTATCACTTCCGTATTGCTTACACCCTATCCGCCGGGTATCCCATTGCTGATCCCCGGCGAAATATTCAACAAGACCATCGTCGATTACCTCAAATTCGCGCGCGATTTCAACGAAAAGTTCCCGGGTTTCGAGACCGATATCCATGGCCTCGTCGCAGAACAGGTTGATGGCGAAACGCATTATTTTGTGGACTGTGTGCGTTGAACCGCAGATGATACGCACAGGCGGTGCGGGATATCATGTACAGCCGGAGCGCAGCCTGCGCTGACATTCATCCGGCAATCGTGCAATCGGCGCAGGCCAGCTCTGCAGCGCAATGGTATGGGCAGTACATTGGGATGTTCGGCAAAAATGACAGACACGCGTACAACGCGAGGTGGCCATGATGCAACGGCGACGGCTTGGTGATACCGGCGTTCAGGGGGAGACGCTGCTGGTAGAACAGACCAGGCTGTTATATGCCGGCTTGCCCAGCGCAATCGTTATCAACACGCTGCTTGTACTGATACTGATCAGCGTCCAGTTTTCGGTGATCGCCCCGAGCAGGTTGCTGGCCTGGATCGTATTGATCGGCCCGGCATTGGCGGCCAGAACGGTTCTGTCGCGGGCATGGCGGCGCAATAAACAGCCTGTCGACAGTTGCGCGCCGCTCTGGATAGGACGCTTCCGTGCCGCCACCATCGCGACCGGGTTGGCCTGGGGCGCCGGCACGGTGCTGCTGTTTCCTTTCGGTGATATACCCCGCCAAGTTTTCATCGCTTTCGTCCTGGCCGGTTTGAGCGCCGGCGCGTTCACCTTGTTGGCGGTCGACCGGATTTTGGCGCGCGGCTTTCTCGTCCCGTCACTCTTGCCGTTGATCGTCTGTTTCCTGATCGAGGGCGGAGCGATACCGCTGGCGATGAGCGCCATGGGAGCGCTGTACTTGATTTCCATCATTGCGAATGCTGCGCGTGTCGGAAGGAGTTTTAACGAGATCATCCAGTTGCGCATCGAGGCCATCAACCGCGAACAGGTGTCGAGAGAAAGCGAGAACAGCCTGAACCAGGCACAGCAGATCGCCCATCTGGGCAGCTCTGTGTGGAACGCGGCGACGTCGAAATTGCACTGGACTGATGAATTCTTTCGCCTGTGGGGGCTGGAACCGCAAAGCGTCCCGCCCAGCTACGCACTGTTTCGCAACGGGATACACCCCGACGATGTGGCAAGGGTGGAAAAGATGCTCGAGCATGCAACGCAGCATGGCGGGCTGTATGACTGCGAACATCGCGTGGTAAGGCCGGATGGCAGCGTGATCATTGTGTATAACCGCTGCGAAGTGACCATCGACGACACGGGCAAGGTCATGCGGATTACAAGCACTGCCCAGGATATCAGCGCGGCTAAAGAGGCCGAAAGAAAATGGCACGAAGCACTGGAACGGCTGCAGAAGATAGCCAGCAGGGTGCCCGGGGTGGTCTACCAATTCCGCATGCGCCCCGATGGCAGTTTCTGTTTTCCCTTTGCCAGCGATGCCATGCTGGAGATATTCCGCGTCAGTCCGGAACAGGTTCGCGAAGACGCATCCCCGGCCTTTGCGGTGGTTCATCCTGATGATCTGGCGGCCACCATGGAGTCGATCGAGATTTCAGCACGGGAAATGTCCCCGTGGCGACACGAGGCCAGGGTGAAATTCGACGACGGTACGGTGCGCTGGCTTTACGGTAATGCGTTGCCGCAGCGCGAAGCGGATGGCTCGGTGCTTTGGCACGGTTTCATCACCGATATCACTGAACGCAAGAAGATTGAAGAATCGTTGCGCCAGCTCAACGAGGAGCTGGAAGACAAGGTGGCGATCCGCACCGCCGACCTGGAGCAGAGCAGGCGCGAGGCGGAGCGGGCCAACCGCGCCAAATCCGAATTCCTCGCCACGATGAGCCACGAGATACGCACCCCGATGAACGGCGTGATCGGCATGACCGAGGTATTGCAGCAGAGCAGCCTCAGTGCGGCGCAGATGCAGATGGTCAATATCATCCACGATTCGGCTTTTTCGCTGCTTGGCATCATCAACGATATTCTCGATTTTTCCAGGATCGAGGCGGGCAAGTTGCAGATCGAAGACGAGCCCATGTCTGTCGCCACCGTGGTCGAGGAAACATGCAGAACCCTGAATCCCTTGGCCATCAAGAATGATGTGGAACTTACCCTGTTCACCGACCCGAAATCCGGCATTGGTCATGGGGGACTCGGGACGGTTGCGTCAGATACTGATCAATCTGACCAGCAACGCCATCAAATTCTCCAGTGGCATGCAGCAGCGCCAGGCCAGAGTGTCGGTGCGCACACTGATGGTGGCTGGCGATGATGATCAGGTTACGCTGGAGTTTCGCGTCCTCGACAACGGTATCGGCATCGATGAGACTGCACAGGGGAAGCTATTCACGGCATTCACCCAGGCAGAGTCCGGCACCAAGCGAAATTATGGCGGCACCGGGCTGGGCCTTACCATTTCACGGCAACTGGCGACCATGATGGGCGGTGAGATTGCCGTGCAAAGCGAGCTTGGTAAGGGATCGCTGTTCAGTGTGCAGCTGCCCTTTGCCAGGATTCATCAGCAACTCGATGCAAACGAGGCGCCATCATCACGACTCGCGGGTTTGTCCTGTCTTGTGCTTGGCGGTACAGACGGGTTGGCCGGCGATCTTTTTGTCTATCTTGAACACGATGGTGCGCCGGCGGCGCGTGCACCGGATATCGAGGCAGCGCGGGAATGGATAAGCAACCATCCGCCCGGTCTGTGCGTCATTGTCATCGATATTCCCGGCGTTCTGAGCAATCTGGATGAATTGCGCGCCGCATCCCGCGCCCGGTCAAACCTGGAAGTGCATTTTGTTGTGATTGGACATGACAGGCATCTCAACGAAAGGCTGGTAACTGCTGATTTGGTCGTGGTCGATGCCGGGGCCATGGATCGTCGGGCATTCATCGATGCTGTGGCCATTGCTGCCGGACTGATGCATGAAACCGGTGAGGCAGTCCGGTACGAAGGCCACAGCGAGAAACATCGGTTGCTATCGCGCGAAGAGGCACGCCGGCAGGGCTGCTTGATCCTGGTTGCTGAAGATAACGAGATTAACCAGCAAGTCATATTGCAACAGCTGATGTTGCTCGGGCTCACTGCCGATATTGCCAGCAACGGCATTGAGGCGCTGAAACTCTGGCAGAGTAATGATTACAGTGTTTTGTTCGCAGATCTGCACATGCCCGAGATGGATGGCTACGAACTGACCGCTGCGATACGCACCAGTGAAAACGGCGATAGACATATGCCCATCATCGCTTTTACCGCCAATGCGATCAAGGGTGAGGAGGATCACTGCCGCGCCGGAGGGATGGATGACTATCTGACCAAGCCGGTGCAACTGGTCAGGCTGAAAGCGGTACTGGAAAAATGGTTGCCCTGCTTTCCCGTGCAAAGCGGCTCGCCATACGTTGCGCTTGATGTGAATGTGCTCAAGGGACTGGTCGGCGATGATGCAGCATTGATCCGTGAGTTCTGACTGATTTTCACAGCAGCGCAGCCGGGATGGCGGCTGCGCTGCGCGATGCTGTCTGGCGGGCCGTGCTGCCGAAGCGGCGGCCATTGCGCATAAGCTCAAATCTTCGGCGCGCTCGGTTGCTGCGCTGCCGCTGGGAGATTTGTGTGCCGAGATGGAGAAGGCAGGCAAGGCGGCTGATGTAAAAGCGCTGACTGGGCTTTTAGCGAAATTTGAACAGGAATTCGCCGCCGTCAAAAAATACCTTGAAAATTGATACTTATCGCATAACTCCATGCCAAGTGTACAATAAAACAAATGTGGAATGACCCCTTGCATTGATGAATGTCATTGACTGATGTGGGAGCCGGCTCATGGTGAATCAATTCAAAAACAAAATCCTGGTGCTTGATGATGATCGATTCATGCTCAAGCTGATTGCGCATATGCTGGAAAGTCAGGGCTGCACGTCTGTCACCACACTCGACAATGGACCTGCCGCTCTGAAGATGGTTGATCGACCGAACGAGCGCCCGGATCTGATTCTGCTGGATTTGAACATGCCGGGTATGGACGGCGTGGAATTTATCCGCCACCTGGTCGAGCACCGCTATTCGGGCAGCCTGATTTTGATGAGCGGTGAAGACGAACATTTGTTGCGTGCCAGCGAAAAATTGGTGCGGGCACACAAAATCCCATTGCTGGGACTTTGTCACAAGCCTGTTACCGGTATTGTTCTGGCGTCGTTGCTGGAGAGGTTCCCTTTAGCCCGTCAAAATAATTTTCCTGCCGAATACAGCGTTCAAAGTGCGAGCTACCCTGCCGAGAACAAGGTTGAAGGTTCGGCTGAGTTGCGTGATGCGATTGCCAACGGCGAACTGATTAATTGTTACCAGCCCATTGTATCGCTCGCCAGCGGCAGTTTGGTTGGTGTGGAAGCGCTGGTGCGCTGGTGCAGCCCGCAGAATGGCATGGTGTATCCCTACAAGTTTCTCGGCATCGCCGAGCGGTCCGGTTTGATCAATGAACTGACCCAGACCATATTGACAAATGCCCTGGTGCAGACCAAAGCCTGGCTGGACGAGGGAATGTCGTTGAGGTTGGCGGTCAATGTGTCGGCATATAACCTC
Source organism: uncultured beta proteobacterium (assembly GCA_963757485.1). Lineage (GTDB taxonomy): Bacteria > Pseudomonadota > Gammaproteobacteria > Burkholderiales > Gallionellaceae > Gallionella. The sequence goes on along the minus strand of CAVWTZ010000085.1, from coordinate 415 downwards.
GAGTCGCTGGAATTTGCCGATGCCGTCATTTCACTCGCTGCGGCGGCAGATGTAGCGCCGCAGAATGTCGTGCTGGAAGTGGCTGAAAGCTGGTTGCCGATGCATGATCAGCCGGTATTGCTTGAGACATTGACACGGCTGCACCTGAATCGCTTCAGGCTCTCGATTGACGAGTTCGGCACCGGGTATTTTTCAGCAGCGCAATTGCACGGTATGCCTTTCGACGAAGTTAAAATTGACCGGAGCCTGGTACACGGCATTTCGACTAATGCCAGGCAGAAGGCGAGGTTTGACGCTACCCTGGCGATCGCAAGACGATTGAACCTGGAAGCAGGGGCGGTGGGTGTTGAAGATGCCGGTGACTGGGGCACGCTGCGCCGGTCCGGGTGTGAGCATGCTCAGGGAAGTTTCATTG
>CAVWTZ010000084.1:0-13349 GCA_963757485.1 uncultured beta proteobacterium | reverse complement strand
TTTACGGGATTGAATTAGACCCCGAATTTCATAGCTCCCTACGAAACGCCCCGCGATGACCCGTCAAAGTCATCGGCCGGAGCATCGATCCAATCGGGGCCGGTGATGACTTCCGCGACCTTGGCACGGTTGGATGGCGTCGATGAACGTCGCGCCTCTACGAAGCGCCGGGTCGGCTTTCCGTGCGGGCCGGGAAATTCCTGCTCTCACGCGCGTGGGTGATGCGGAATTCCGATTTTCTGCGGGAGTTCAGAGAAAATTTGGCATTGACCGGAGTGCCCCCGTTATGGATACTTCGATTCATGCGTTTGGCTTTTCTATCTTTGTGATGACCTTCTGGACATGGGCCTCCATCGTCGGGCTGTCGATGACCCCCAATCTGGTGCTGGGACCATCGGCGGCGGTCGGCGTGGGCATCGCGGCGCACTACAGCCCGTGGATCCTTCTGCCGGTGGTCGCGGTGGCGGGCTACTTCGAGGGGCTTGTCGTCGCCTGGCTCGCCGGCGAGAGCACGCAGATCGGTTTCATCAACCGGTGGGTCGCGCGGATGCGCACGCCGAGGGCCGTAGCGTTCGCCAACAAATGGGGAGTTTGGGGCGGCCTCACCCTCGGCTGCGCCGTGGTCGGCCAGGAACCGATCCTGGTGGCGCTCCGCTGGCTGGGCGTCGGCATGCGCCGGATCTGGTTCCCGCTGGCAGTCAGCAACGCGGTCTTCGCGGTCCTCTACTACGCGATCGTGTGGGGCGGCCTCCACGAGGTCGCGAACCTCTGAGCGCCACCCTGCACTGCATCGGCGCGACCGTCGCCGATGCCATTCGCGTGATCAGCCTCCAGCGCTTGGCTTGCCAGGATGGCTTGCGCATTTTTTGATTGAAGCCACCCGAAATTAGGTGTATAAAATACCTGTGGTTGTCTATTATTGGGCTCTGATGAAGTTTACTGTTAGCGGGAGATGCCTATCGACACTTCAATAATTTATTCCCTATAGTTTACCCAAGTCGGTATTCCATGACTGACCTAATTGGCATCCCATATGCCGAGACGAGACGCCGTATTAATGCGGCGTTCTTATTTGATGAAGCGTTTGCTGGCGCGCTTTTGGCATTTGCCGGAATGAGATGCCGCCTTGCCATATCCCTCGAAACTGGCCGCATACCCCGTGGCATCCTTGCCATCCCACACTGTGCCATCCAGCAATATTGAGCTGCGCATCGCAGCGGGCACCGCCACGTTGGCGTGCGTTGCGGCCTGCCGATACAGCTCGATGCGGTTGATCTGTCTGGCGACGCCGAGATTTGCCCCTGTCCTCCTTGAGCACACCCCCAGCGCTTGAACTTGGTGGGGAACCATATGCCGTCCGAGAGATAGGGGAACGGCACCTTGCCGCCGTTGAACAATTTCATGTGGTCAACGTCATGCCGTGTCTTGCCCAGGCCGTCTTCATAGTTCCCCATGAATCGGCCCGCGATGCCCCAGTCAAAGTCATCGGCCGGTGCATCGACGTAATCCGGCCTGGCGATGAGTTCCGCGACCTGGCAAGTTTTGATTGACTGTCGCGCTTGCCGGGGATGTTCAACATCCTGCGGTTGCCGGAACCAAGTAGTATTTTCCAGGCGCAATGATTGAAGCTGTGCGCATAAGCGTGCGCTGCGCTTGTTACTGGTGCGATTAATTCCTTACGTCGCCTGACAAACATGTGCTCACTTGAAACCTGCCAGTAGTTGCCGTGACATGCGCATATGCGTGTGAACATGCGGTTCTCGGTTACCTGTTGGCTCTGACTCGCATCGGTCCGGCTGGAAATAAAAGATGAAAAAACATGTGGCAAATGCCCGCTTCACATGGGCATCAAACTTGCTTGCTTCCGGGTTGCCAGAAACGGCATCGACATGCTTTAAGTGGAAATGACCAGGCATGGTGAAACTCTGGTTCAAACATTTCTTGTTCGAATTGCTGCGCTTGATTGCTGCTTTTTTTACTTGCCGCGGTGAGCTGGGTATTGAGATAAACCTGCCAAATCCGGCCCTGATGATTAGTGGAAATAGTGCACACTACAAATTATTTTGGTGGATATCATGAGCATGAAGCAGATTGATGCGCAGAACAGCCATCCTCCCCTAGCCATGCGCACGATGGACTATTTGACGAGCCCTGATGAAATGGTTCTGAGAGCGCTGCACAACAGCAGACTGGCGGAGAATTTACGCGACTTTGAGGTCAATGTGTTTGCCAGTCTTTTCACCATCCAGCATTTCGCGGTCAGTGAACTGATGGCCGAACTGGACGAGTCACTAAAGGATGCCCTGATGATGCTGGTTGAGGGTGAGATCGACGTAAATGCAATGGTGGGCAACGAATCCGTGCTGCTTCATCTTAAAGCGCCGGGCGATCTGGCCAGAATCATCAGCTTCGTAGGCGGCAACATCGTGAACATCAGCGCCCGGATAACAGTCCGGAAGAATAGCGCTGTTCTGTTATTGCGATGCTCCAGGCTGGAATCCTTGCTGCATTCGCACCCCTCCATCGTCTATTGCGTGATGCGCAATTTGATACAGCATGTGCACGGGGTGGCAAGGCGCAAGAGTGCCGAGAATAGAGAACTGAGCAATTATGTTTTTCGCATGAACGGCCGTTACTGACAACCCCACTCATCGCACAGTCGCTGAAAACCAGTCTCCTGTATCAAGCCAACCACCGTTACACCCTTGAAAATCCGGAATGCCACCTTTGGCGTTGCATAGCACAGCTATTTTTAATCGAGGTTGAACATGAACAGCAAAGAACTCCTCGCCGTATTGGCTGCCAAAACAAGAAGCACCAAAGCGGATGCGGATCTGAACGTTCTGGCCCTGATTGAGATTATCAGCGAAACCCTGGAAAAAGGCGGAGAAGTCAATTTGAAGGGCTTCGGTAGCTTCCATGTGCACGAGCGTGCTGTACGCGTCGGCCGCAATCCCAAAACGGGGGAAACAATACAGGTGAAGGCAACCAGGGTTCCTGCTTTCAAGCCTGGAGCCAGGCTCAAAACTGCGCTGAATGGCGTCGTGAAGTAGCCGCCAGTGCGAGTTGGCTAGCCCTTCTGCACGGTTGATTGTCTTCCATGCCAATCTGATTCCAGGAGTTCTTATCCAGTAGTCCGGCAGCCGATACCGGCAGGATGGTATTCGGAATGTTACATACATTCTGCAATGCCTGCGATGGCGCAAGTTTCCCTGGCACAGGAACATTGTTGCCGGCCACGATGTTTATCTAGTCAAGCAACCCTTTCCCAGCCGGCCGACCCGAATAATACTCCCAAGTGACATCCAGGCTTGCGTCTATCGCGATCAATCGCTTTGTAATCCATTGCGCAAATTTTCTGCAGATGCGGCGCGACAAGGTGTTCTTAAGCAGGGTGATTCGCACAAAAAGCCGGCAGCCGGCTGAATAACACTTGCGATTCTGTGGCCCGTAAAACAGTTTTCAAAAGCAAAAAAAAGGGCACCTTGCGTGCCCTGAAACGAAGCATTGCGCTTCGGGGAGTTTTCTATCTTGGAGATCGCAAACGGGCACCTGCGCACCCGTTTGGTTTCGTTAACTTATTCCACACGCTCTCCGTGCAGTGAAACGTCCAGACCTTCACGTTCCTGTTCTTCGCTGACGCGCAAGCCGATGACCATGTCGATGACCTTTAGGATGACGAAGGTAACCACGGCATCGTAGACGATCGTGACCAGAACGCCCTTGCCCTGAATCAGCAACTGGGCAGCATTACCCTCGAGCCAACCGGAGGTACCGCCGATCGCCTTGACCGCAAACACGCCGGTCAGCATCGCACCGATGATCCCGCCGATCGCGTGAACACCGAACGCATCCAGAGAGTCGTCGTAGCCGAAGAAGTTCTTCATGTAGACAGCGGTAAAGAAGCAGATCGCACCCGCCGCGATACCGATAACCAGGGCGCCAGTCGGGCCGACGAAACCTGAAGCCGGCGTGATTGCAACCAGACCTGCAACTGCACCCGAACAGATACCGAGTACGCTCGGCTTGCCCTTGGCGATCCACTCGGCGAACATCCAGCTCAACGCCGCCGCTGCAGTTGCGATCTGGGTAACGGCCATGGCCATACCGGCGCGGTCATTGGCGGCGCCTGCCGAACCAGCGTTAAAGCCGAACCAGCCCACCCACAGCAATGACGCACCGATCAGGGTCAGCACCAGATTATGCGGTGCCATCACCTCTTTGCCATAACCCAGACGCTTGCCCATCACCAGCGCAGCCATCAGGCCTGCAATACCGGCATTGATATGAACCACGGTACCGCCGGCAAAGTCGAGCACGCCGTCACCGCCCAGCCAGCCGCCCGGTCCCCAGACCATGTGGGCGATCGGTGCATACACGGCCAGCAGCCAGATACCCATGAACCACAGCATCGCCGAGAATTTCATGCGGTCTGCGAAGGCACCCGCAATCAGCGCCGGCGTGATGATCGCAAACGTCATCTGGAAGGTCATGTAAGTGGATTCCGGGATGGTTCCGGCCAGTGCATTTGCCGCATCCAATCCCATGCCGGACAGGAAGAATCGGCTCAGTCCGCCCAGGAATCCGTTGCCTTCGGTGAACGCCAGGCTGTAGCCGACAATCATCCAGAGTATCGTCACCAGACAGGTAATGGCAAAGCTTTGCATCACCGTGGCAAGCACGTTTTTCTTGCGTACCATGCCGCCATAGAACAGCGCCAGACCCGGGATGGTCATCAGCAATACCAGCGCGGTGGAAGACAGCATCCACGCGTTGTCCCCGGAATTGATAAATGCTGCCGGGTTGGGTGCGGCAACACCCGAAGCCGCAGCAGGTGCCGGAGCGGCTGCAGGTGCCGTCGCCGGGGCCGCGGCAGGAGCCGCCGCGTCATCCGCGAAGGACGGTCCCGCGAATCCGCCAAGCAATACCAGCATGGTAAAGAGTGCAAATAGTTTTTTCATGTGGTTCTCCTTACAACGCATCCGCGCCGGATTCACCGGTGCGGATGCGTATGACTTGTTCGAGGTCGGAAACGAAAATCTTGCCGTCGCCGATCTTGCCGGTATTGGCCGCCTTCTCGATCGCCTCGACTACCCGATCGAGCATTTCGCTTTTAACAGCAGCTTCCAGTTTTACTTTAGGCAGAAAATCCACCACATATTCCGCACCGCGATACAACTCGGTGTGGCCCTTTTGCCGGCCAAAGCCCTTGACTTCAGTGACGGTGATGCCTTGCACGCCAATGGCGGAAAGGGCTTCACGCACCTCGTCGAGCTTGAACGGCTTGATGATAGCAACGACCATCTTCATAGCTTTCTCCTAAGTGGGGGCGGGATGATTCCCGCCCCAGGTTGAATTAGAACGAATGGTTTACAGACAGCGCTACTGCACTTTTAGCCCAGTTCGTACCGTTGATCGTGTAATAGCCGCCATCTTTTGCATTCGTGTTGCTATATGCCAAACCAACTACGTACCCGCCAAAATCTTTGCTTACATTCACCATGTAATCGGAGTATGAAGGGTCGAATCCTGCCCCAACCAAGAGGTCAGCATCAGTACCTTTATATTTTTGGTGGCCATAATGTGCGCCTACGGTATATCCTGAATCCGCAACCGGAATGCTGGCGTTAACTTCCAGATAGGTGGTTCCAGAAGCACTTGGCACCATCAGGAAGTCGCCCAGTGCGTAAGACAATTTGGCCGATATCCACTTGTATCCCAAGGAACCGTGTATTTCATTGGTATCTGCCTTGGCAAAATTAAATCCGAGACCTGATGGATTTGGCGTGTAATCGCCAGGATAGTTGTAGCGAATCAGGCCCACATCATAACTATAGTCCGTCGCAAAACTGTTCCGAATACCCAGATAAGTATCGGTTTCCAAACTGGCGTTACCGGTTCCTGCAGCTCCCGGACCGACTATCCAGCCGACGTTGGAACCCCATACGCCGGCATAAAAGCCGCTAGCGTTGGAATAATCAAATCCGCCTTGTATTGCCGGCTTGCCGACGTTTTGCGTAATGCCGCGAAAAACATAATTGCTTACCCAGCCTACATTAGCGACAACGGCCGGAGTAGGAGCCGCATCCGCCATGGCCACTGCGGGCATAGCCATTGCTCCCAGGATCAACGAGTTCAATAATTTGCGTTTCATCATGATGTGTTCCTTTTATGGTTGAGTTAACAAGCGGGGGTATATATTTCCGCAAGTGACTAAGAGCAGAATGTGTGCCAAGGTTTTTTATTTCAAATAAACAAGATGTTAATTGGCACCTCTGTTTGTAACAAAACATTCACGCACCAATTTCATGCGCGCTTCAGACGACCCGCACCGCTTGTGGGCATCCAGGTGACAGCGTGACGAAATTTTTGGGGTGCGTAAATTTTGCTACACTCGCCGTCAGTACCGAGAAATAAAGGAGTAACGCCATGTTAAATTCAAAGATATTGGACGACCTTTCCGCCAAGCTCAGCGCGGCCGCAAACAGCAGTCCCGCCAGGGACATCGAAAAGAACCTGCGTGCGCTGCTTTCCCAGGGTTTCGCCAAGCTCGACTTGGTGACACGCGAAGAATTCGACGTGCAAACCCAGGTGCTGGCGCGCACGCGGGAAAAGCTGACCGAACTGGAAGCGCGCGTCGCAGAGTTGGAAGCCCAGCGCAGCGCGACCAGCTCATAAGCATGAGTCTCGCGGTCCTGCATAGCCGCGCGCTTTCTGGGATGGAAGCGGCTCTCGTCACCGTCGAGGTGCACATCGCCAACGGCCTGCCCAACTTTACCATCGTGGGCCTGCCGGAAGCCGAAGTGAAGGAAAGCAAGGATCGCGTCCGCGCCGCGCTGCAAAACTGCCAGTTCGATTTTCCCGCGCGCCGCATCACCGTCAATCTTGCTCCCGCCGATCTCCCCAAGGAAAGCGGGCGCTTCGATCTGCCCATCGCGCTCGGCATCCTCGCCGCGACCGGACAGATACCCTCCGACAAGCTCTCCGAATACGAATACGCCGGCGAGCTTGCGCTGACCGGCGAACTGCGCGCCATACGCGGCGCGCTGGCGATGACTTATCGCGCCGTGAGCAGCGGGCGCTCCTTCATTCTCCCGCAAGCGAATGCCGCCGAAGCGGCATTGGTGGATGACGCAACCGTATATGCGGCGCAATCGCTGTTGCAAGTGGCGGCGCACCTCGCCGGGCGTGAACGGATCGCGCCCTATGTCAGCCTGCCTCAAACCATACAACCGCACTATCCGGACATGCGCGAAGCGAAGGGACAGACTCAGGCCAAGCGCGCGCTTGAAATCGCCGCAGCAGGCGGGCACAGCGTGCTTATTTTGTGATTATCTAAACCCAATACAAAAAATATGAGCCATGTACCATGGATACAAGGCCCATAAAGGATTGCGACGTTTTCAGATTGTTGAGCCCATAACGTCGCCAAAAGCTCTTATTGCTGTCAGACAGGTTTGTAATTTGTCAGGCACGCCTCCCAAGGTTCCGCCAGAACTTGCCGACCTGCTCGGTCCAGCTGCGCTGACTTGCTTGTGGAATAGCTTGTACTTCAGGCACCAGAGATACCGGCTTTGGTTCAGCCACCACCGGGATCGTCTTGGCTGGTACATGCATCAAGTTGGCAATCTGCCGCAACAGCTCCACTTCAAGGTCCAGTCCAGTCAGCTCAGCCGGAATTTCGATGCCTGACTTCTTCGCAAGCGCAACTACATTATTTCTCTGACGTGGAAAGCGCTGGTGTGCCCATGCATGAACGTCGATTACATTTCTCATCAAGTGACTTGCTCCATGCCGCTTGATGCTCCTCAGTTCCACCCGTAAGAACCGGCGCCAAATTCCAGCGTGGTGAACGATCACTTTCGCATCGCCGATCATGCCTTTCATTCTCGCCAGCGCCTCAGGAAATGGCATCCCTTGATTCGATGCAGAATCGACATTCAATTTGAACACGGCGAATTGTCCGTTGCGTACACCGTTTTCCTGCCCGATAAGAATGATTTCATTGAACCTGTGTCCCGCCTTCGGGGAATTGCCGGTCGTTGTGAATGCAACTGCAAATTCCGTCATGTTTTCATCCTCTCTCTTCGTTATCGACCTTTCGGCAGGACGTGACCCTGCTTCGCCAGCCTGTTCAACCAATGTTCCAGGTATTCGTTTATTTCGTTGTGGACCTTCCGGATCGGCGGCTTTGCGCTATCCGGACAGGCGGTCTCGTAGCCAAAGGCGTCCTGAAAGGACAAGGCTTCTGCCAAGCTGTCATCCAGGAAGACCGCGACCTCGATGTCCGGGTCAGGAACCATGTCGCCGCAGGGGTGCAGCCAGTAATGGGATAGCGCAATTCGCATGTAGCCTTGCGACCGCTCCAGCACGTCGAGGTTGAGGTCCATCAGGCCATCTACCTTGGATTTGGCGTAACCTTTGGCTTCACGCAGGTCTGGGGCAACCCGCAGTAGCTTTTCGTAGATTCGGGAAGCGCGATGCGAGTCCGGTGTCATAGCCGCCTACCCCAATGCGGCCACGATGCGTCGCAAGCGCTGGGGATTATCTTGAGCGTACGACGCCGTCATCGACACTGATGAGTGTCCCATCAATGTGGATACCGCCTTGATATCGATACCTTTGCTGATGAGCTCCGTGGCAAACCACCGACGACCTGAATGGCTGCGCCCGCCGACGATGCCTGCCCGATCATGGAGACGCCGTAGCAGTTGCTGAAGCGTATTGGGACTGAAGCTGCCTTTCTGGGATTTGAACAGCGGGGACCCGGCGTTGAACAGGATACCTTCCTGTTCCCGCCGTTCGTCTAGATATTCCTTGATGGATTGCCTTACTACCGGGTTCGTCAGATAGGCGATGCGTGGTTTGCCGCCTTTTGTCATCGCGTCGGTAAGTCTGCATTCTTCGCGCAGCTTTCCTTGGTCATCCAGCACGTCCTTGATACGGAGCGAGGCGATTTCCTTGGCCCGGAACCCGAGCCGATAGGACACGGATAACATCGCGGCATTGCGCCGCGCATGTTTCCCGACCTTGGTGATGCTGAACATCCGTTTCAATTCGCTGTCCGTAGGTACCATGGCCTTGCCAATCTGCGCCATTTGCAACCCATTGAATACATTAATGATTAATTATAATCAATGGGGTACCAATGTAAACAAGAGGTTGCGCACTTCATTCTTTACGCTGACAAATTCACGCGAAAGGCACGCATCAGCTACCGACTGCCTTTCATGCGAGGCACTGCTCCTGACTTCGGGTGCTTTCCCTTAGATGCTTCCAAATAGGGCCTTATTTGGTTAGCACTCATACGAGGAAGCTTGTCTTTTATCTCATAACGCTCCGCCGTATCGCGCTCATATTTGACATCGCGAATTCTTACAGTCCTTGCCATTTCATCCAGCTCGTCCTTGGGTATGCCATAACGCCGGATTTTCTTGCCGCCCGTCTGTTCCGTTGCTGTATTTTCCAAGTCCAGACCGACTAGTCGGAGGATGGCTTTGAGTACAACGACGAGCTGCGCCAGCAGTCTGCGTAGATAGGCATCTTGAACAGCGCTTCAATCTGCTGACGGTTTGACTCAACTGCCTGCAAAAATGGCGTCAGCGTTTCAGCCTCTACGCTCACGTCGGTCTTGAACTCACGCGTATTTGGATCAAACAGCCCACTCGCTGAAAAGACTGCTTCCAACACCTCACGTTGCGCCAGGTAACGATGTCGATCAAACGATAGAATTCCATCCTCAAAATCTCGTTGATCCAGATTTTCGAACCACTCGCGCTTTGATGTCAGGCACTCCAATCGAATGACGCACTCGCGCGTTCGTCCTTCATCATCAAAGTCGATCAGTTCAGGCGAAATGTCGCCCTGCGCGTGAAGAATTCTCGATCTTAAAGCGCCCCAGTGCATGACGTTCATTGTCAGTCAGAGGCATGCCCAGCTTGTCCTTCTCCTGTAGCTCAGCTGCTTCGTCATATGGGAGTTGCTCTGCCGCAAGGAGATTTTCCATGCGCTCGATCAGGCGCTCCTTCCTCGCCGCCACCATCGCTTCTTTCCCAAATGCAGCCATGCCCTCGTCGTACTCCACATCAACGAGGTTCCATCCTCCGTCTGAGCGAAGCGTGCGGAACAGATCAGCCAGTTTATTCTTTGAACCACGCGAAGCCGCAAGGACTTGCGCCCAGATGTTCACTAGCCCATGGTCTCCTGAATACACCGGGCTGCCATCGTCCTCAAAACGCAACAGAAAGTTGGTACGACGAACCGTCCTATCCAACTCACGCTTGATACAACCCACGTCGGTCTCATAATTCAGCAACGTGGTATCTACCCAGACATGGACTTCGCCAGGATGACGCACCCGCATTAATTGCTGGTCGATGTCGAAGTGAGTGATGATGTTGGCCTCAAAAAACCCGAACACGCTATCGACCACCTTGCGAAGGTTGCCATCGCTGTCTTTGAAGGTGATGTCGATGCCCGTGCCGATTGCCGGGGATGCGATCAGCACGTCAAGGTCTCGCTCGAACCGGTTGGTAATGTCGCCCAACAGGTCTTGCACCTCCTTGCGCTGAGAATTGTCCGCCGTGATGACAGCCAGCCGTGTATTTGGGTGCCATTTCAACAGGAGCTTGCGCAGGTCTTCCGCCTTGCGCTTGCTGTTGGTGGTAACGAACACCTTTTCACCCGCACCCACGCGGTCAATCAGAAGTTTTGCCAGTTGCCCGCGATTGCTATACAGATCTATTTGACCCTGCGCTGTCTTCGGCTCATTGATGATAAACCGTGCAGCTTTCTCCGGTTTGAATATGATAGTTTGATTAATAGCCTGTCCAACAAACAATACTGAACAAGTCAAAAATCCCCACTGACCTGCTTGACGCTGATTTCTGTGTTTAACCTTCGCAGCAAGAAGAACCAGAAACGCCGATCCAGGAATTGCTACTATGCAGAACGGCATTGCCTTCGCCTATCGATTTTGCATTTCCCGCACTGTTATGGACATAACCATTTTTCATGGGGGGCACTATGGCAATTCTTGCATGCGAATTCAGTCTATTCAGTGACTCCGATGTAGTCAAAACCTACCAAATAAAGGGTTAAATTGTCAGATAGGCCGTAATCGCTCACTTTGCTACTGATAACTAAGCTAGCCATCTGCTTTGTTCAAGTGAATTATAAATCAAGGGCGCTAATTATGTAGAATATATTCCGTGGAGTAGTAGTCCCGATTGGGCGAATCTGTTCGTATGAACAGGAAATTTAATACTTTACAAAGCACGTTGGGACGCAACGTCCGTCGCCTTCGACGCGAGCTGAACCTTTCCCAGGAGCAACTGGCCTTTCAAGCTGAAATTGACCGCACATATGTCAGCCAAATAGAGCGTGGGGCTATAAATCCTTCGCTACTGGTTCTTTGGAAACTTTCATGTGCTCTTGGCCTAGACGTTGCAGTACTGCTGGAACAAAGCAAAGAAACCGCTTGACGAATCTATCGGATGTTCAGCCACTAACACTACCTTCGTCTTGCCATTTCATGCCTCAACTCAGAAATCAGTTCTGAATCCTTGGAAAATGTATCCGTTATGTCCGGAAATTCATGATCTGGTTTTAGCATCTGTAGTACTCGGTTCCCGATTCTTGATGACAAAATATTTGTCATCCTTTCTTGGCTGAGTTGGCAGCATCTCTTGAGCATAATTATCAATATCAGCTTCCGCGTAGCGGCCCGATTCACGAAGCTCCCGTTTGATCTGCTCTACCTCTTCTACTGTGTGTATCGTGCCGCCTGGAAACAGGACAAGTTCTCTCACCACACGACGCAGATTTTCGTTAATTCTTGCGCGCAGCAACAATAAATCCTCGCCGCTTTTAGTTTTTAGCTGATCCAGCAATTCCTGAATCACTTCCAAGGTATTCTTTGAAATGCTCTCCAGATTATTTGCGGACGTGAGTTCATCATTTAGGCTGGCAATTTCGGCGTCAATTGCATCTATGCCAACTTCGAATTCAACAATTCTTTCCAATACAGACTTTGGTGGCAGAGTTGCACTTTCAAGCGCCTCAATCAAGTTGTCTTTGCGCTTAATAAGATCTTCCCGTTCCGCTCGCTTAATGATGATTTTGTCTCCGATAGATCGAACTGTTTTTGTTTGATCCGCGGATTCTTTAATGAAGCGCTCGAAATCAATTCCCTTGGCGTGGCGAATGAATGCTTCCTCAAGATCATCGTACGTCCATGGTAAGTAATAGCAGCCAGCACCTCGTTTAGCTTTAGAACATACGAGGAAGCGGTTTTTCCTCGAATCGACCTTCCTGCGCCGATCTTCTCCCTTGTTCACATGCACCATGTTTGAACCGCAATAAGCGCACTTCACGAAGCCGGTAAATAGGTTGGAAAATAGTTTTCCGCGATTTCCTCCAGCCTTTTTACCTCTCTCTGAAATTAGTTGCTGCAAAAGCGCAAATCGTTCATCCGAAATGGCGCGAGGGAAATAATCAAAAATCGGCTCTCCAGCTGGAATTCGTTTGCCATGGGCGGCATGCTTTGGCTGGAATTCACCAATCAAGGCACGACTCTTTACAATCTTGTCGATATATGACGGAAACCAAGTATGTTCCTTACCTCTCTTGCCGATAGATGGAATACCATCAAGGTTGAATTTCTTTGCAATAAAATTCTTGCCCATCCCCGACATCATCAGGTCTACAATCTGCCGAACGATCGCGATCTTTTCTGGTATGGGCTCGTACTCAGTACATTTTGCATTAAGCTTTAACCAAGCTGGACACATACTGGTTAATTTGCGTTCGGCAACATTTTTTCTCTTTGTGTCCCATGCTGCTTTAAGCCGTCTACTTTTGGTAAGGCTCTCTTCGTGGGCGCGGGACATGATCGTGATTGAGATGATCAGGTCAGTGAATCGCTCGTTGGCTTTCTCCTTGCTGTACACCATGTTGTCAGCGAGGGTGACGATGGTTATTCCACGATTCAAAATCCCTGTGAAGACCTCAAATGCTTCCAGAATTTGAGCGCGCGAAATGCGGTCCAGGGACTCGACAAGCAAGTATGATCCAGATGACACTACCCCTTGGTCAATCGCGTCAAGAAATGCTCGCAGTTGACCACCGCTACGCAGGTTGGATTTATTGAAAGCCGAAACACCAAGATCACGGAATGTCAGCGTTTCATAAAGGTTGAGGTTATTCTCACGGGCGTACGTTGCCGACAACTCCGTTTGCCGACGGAGTGAGTCGCCCTTCAACTGTTCTGGTGTTGAGAACCGGAGTCACCAGTATGCTCGAGGTAGGTTTACAGTATCCATCTTAGGCTGCTGACATCACAATATACT
>CAVWTZ010000083.1:0-7121 GCA_963757485.1 uncultured beta proteobacterium | reverse complement strand
TGTTGTTTTGTAGCCTACTGGTCAGAATTACCGTATTGTTATACGATCCATAGGAAAGTAGATCGGCCACTTCATTTAGATAGTTTGATCCTGACGACTGATGAGAGACAACGCCTGATAGATCTTTGCCTAAAGGTGAGCAAAGGCAAGAAAGGTTCGCTGGGCTACGGCAATCTGGCGGTGTCCGTGGTCTTTTACCTAAATACGCCGGACAATGCTCCGCGAGTGTTTCGCGGTGATCAACAGCAAAAGAATTTCTACGGCCTGGTTCCCAGAACTACTGACCTGCCTAAGCTGGACTACGGTTAGAGATTAAATCGGTCAGGGTCGATATATTTTATCGAAAGAGAAACGCAATAATCGGTTGCAGATCACAGTTTCGATTTAATTGCTCGAACTAAATAAATCGATAGGCTCAGCCTCCATTGATTCAAGTAGGCAGCCCTGCCAAAGTCGACCCTGTTAAAATGCGGTTCTTCTCACTCCCTCCTGACATGCCGCTCATGACCAAGAAACCACACGTCACCATCCATCGCAAAGACTACACTGCCCCGGCCTATTGGGTGAACACCGTTGAAATGGGTTTCGATCTCGACCCCGCGGCAACCCGTGTGGCCACGCGCATTACCCTGCAGCGCAATAGCGCATCGCCCAACAAGGATGTGGAACTGCTGGGCGACGGCGCCAAGCTGGTCGCCTTGCGCATGAACGGCAAGACGCTCCGAAAAGGTGTGAAGGGTTACTCGATCGCAGACGGGAAATTTCGCATCGCCAACGCACCGGACGAGATCACGCTGGAGATCGAGACACTGGTTCAGCCGGAGAAGAACACCTCGATGATGGGGCTGTATGTCTCCAACGGCAATTTCTTCACCCAATGCGAGGCCGAAGGTTTCCGCAAGATCACCTGGTTTCCCGATCGCCCGGACGTGATGGCGAAATACACCGTGATGCTGCGCGGCGACAAGAATAAGTATCCGGTGTTGCTGTCCAATGGCAACCTGATCGAGCAGGGAGACCTGCCAAAGGGCCGCCACTATGCGAAGTGGGAAGACCCGTTCAAGAAACCTTCCTATCTGTTTGCGCTGGTGGCGGGCAAGCTGGTGTGCCAGGAAGAAACATTCAGGCTGAACAGCGGGCGCCGCGTGCTGCTGCAAGTGTGGGTGGAGCCGGGCAATCTGGACAAGACGCAGCATGCGATGGAATCGCTCAAGCACAGCATCCGCTGGGACCAGGAACGCTTCGGGCTGGAGCTGGATCTGGACCGTTTCATGATCGTCGCTGTGGGCGACTTCAACATGGGCGCGATGGAAAACAAGGGCCTGAACATTTTCAACACCAAGTATGTGCTGGCCAATCCCCGCATCGCCACCGACACCGATTTCGCCAATATCGAGGCGGTGGTGGGCCATGAATACTTTCATAACTGGACCGGCAACCGCGTGACCTGCCGCGACTGGTTCCAGTTGTCATTGAAGGAAGGCCTCACCGTGTTCCGCGACCAGGAATTTTCCGCCGACATGGTCGGCACGGACAGCGGCCGCGCGGTGAAGCGCATCGAGGATGTGCGTGGGCTGCGCCAGCACCAGTTCTCCGAAGATGCGGGGCCGATGGCTCATGCGGTGCGGCCAGATTACTATGTCGAGATCAGCAATTTCTATACGGTCACGATCTATGAAAAAGGTGCCGAGGTGGTGCGCATGTACCAGACCCTGCTGGGGCGCGACGGCTTCCGCAAGGGCATGGACCTGTACTTTGCACGGCATGACGGGCAGGCGGTGACCTGCGACGATTTCCGCGCGGCGATGGCGGACAGCAACGGGCGCAACCTGAGCCAGTTCGAGCGCTGGTATAGCCAGCCCGGCACGCCGCAACTCAAGGTGCAAAGCCGTTACGACGCCGCCAAGCAGACCTATGAACTGACGCTCAGCCAGAGCTGCAAGCCCGGCGCCGGACAAAAGAAACCGCTGCCCTTCCATATCCCCGTTGCGGTTGGCCTGCTAGATGCCCGGGGCCGCGACATGGCGCTGTATCTTGAGGGCGCGACAAAACCGGCTACCACCTCCGTGCTGGAGCTGACCCGGGCAAAACAGACTTTCACCTTCCACCGCGTTACCACAAAACCCACGCCATCCTTGCTGCGCAACTTCTCCGCGCCGGTGGTGATGGAATACGACTACACCGACAAAGAACTGGCGCATCTGATGGCGCATGACAGCGATGCCTTCAACCGATGGGAAGCCGGACATCGTCTGGCGATGCAACGCCTGTTGAACCTGATCAGGCAGGTGCAGGCGGGTGAAACGCTGACGCTGGATGAGTTGTTCATCAACGGGTTGCGCACCACGCTCAACGACCAGACGCTGGATCCGTCCTTCCGCGAAGTGGTGCTGACGCTGCCTTCGGAATTGATGCTGGCCGAACAGTGTGCAGTGATCGACCCGCGGGCGATCCACACAGCGCGCCAGTTCATGCGCAAGACGATATCTGAAAGACTCAAGGCCGATTTCATCGCCAACTATGCAGCCAACCTGACGCCCGGCAAATACAGCCCCGATGCAAGATTGGCCGGCAAGCGCGGCCTGAAGAACTTGTGCCTGTCCTATCTGTTGGGTTGGCAAGATGAATCCACGCTGCAACTGGCGCACGCGCAGATCGCCTCCGCCGACAACATGACCGACCGCCTTGCCGCGCTGATGGTGCTGGTCAACACCGGCAGCAAGACGGCACAACAGCCATTGAACCGCTTCTACCGCGATTTCAAGAACGAGGCGCTGGTGGTCGACAAATGGTTCAGCCTGCAGGCGGTGGCGACACATACCGATGTCAACGCGGTGCGCAAACTGATGACCCATCCCGCGTTCACGCTGAAAAATCCCAACCGCGCACGCAGCCTGGTCTTCAGTTTTTGCAACGGCAATCCGTCACAGTTCCATGCGGCGGACGGCAGCGGCTATGCCTTCTGGGCGGAACAGGTGATCACGCTGAACAAGCTCAATCCGCAGGTGGCCGCGCGTCTGGTGCGCACGCTGGATCACTGGAAAAAATACCGGCCCGCGCTGAAAGAACAGATGCAGGCCGCGTTGCAGAAAGTGGCCGCGGCCAAAGGCTTGTCCAGGGATGTGCAGGAGGTGGTGGGCCGGACGTTGTGATCTGGGAAGTGGGGATCTGGGACTTTGGGGTGAGCGCGCTAAAAAGGTCGCAGCCTCTGCTCTTCCCGGCGCATCCACCACTGTGCCCGGCGGGTCTTTACATTTGGCCTGGCCGGGTTCTCTTTTTCGCAAGGCAATCCGGCCTTGCCTGCCAGCCTCAATTGCCCGCCTGCCGCACGTAGTACTTCACCGACTTCCTCGAGCCGGGCTTCCGCTTGTGGATGACCACACCGTTGATCGCATCGAGGCCGGAGATGGCAACATCGGGGTAGGCGGGGTTGAGCGCATGCAGCAGCCAGCCGCCCTGATCGTCGCGCCTGAGTTGCCGAAAGATGAATTCCTCGTTCACCGTGGCGATCACGAACCAGCCGTCTATTGCGGTCACGCCCATCTCGATGACCAGAATCTCGCCGTCGAGGAACTCCGGCGCCATGCTGTCGCCCAGCACCATCAGCGCGACCAGCTCGTTGCCGGAACAGCTGCTGCCGCTCGGGGTATCCTGCTGCGTGGCGGCGGAAACGACGGGGATGTTGATGGGCTTGCGCGTGGACATGGGCAGGGCTTTCCGGATGAATAAGGCGGATGATAACGCCAAACCGCCATCCGATGAACTTACCCGAATGGGGTAGCGTGGCAAGCGTTATTTGCCGTGCTTTGCAGTTATGTTCCGGAGCAACCTTGGCCTCATCCCGGTTTGGAATCCACTGCGACGCTCCGTAATATTTTGCGAGCAATAATTTCTTCTCGCATCATGCGTCGTCCTTTTTCACCGAGGCCAGATGATGGGCGTGGCGAGTGGTTTCCGGCAGGCGGTAGCGGGTGACGCAGGCCAGCGTGAGTTCGATGGCTGTCTCGAGACACACGCGATGACCGATGGAGACGTAGAGCGGCTTCACCCCGGCGCGGGTGCGCGATGCCCTGGCCGTCGCAGAGGATGAGATCGGGCGTGATCTTCAGCGTGGCCAACGCCGCCAGCACGGCAGGCAACTCGCGGAATGCAAGCAGTCCGGGCACATAGGGGAATGTCGTCGGGCAACGGGCCACGGATGTCTCCACCAGTTGCAGGCTCGGGTATGCGAGCACGGCCACCGCCGCGCGCGTCACGCGCCCTTCTGCTTCGTAGCCCACGTCCACACCCGCCACGTGCCGGATAGCCGGCAAGCGGTCGTCGCGTTCCACCCGCTCGCGCAATTCATTCTGCAACACCGCTGCCTCGGCGGGCGTCAACTGCCAGGGGTGTTCGATCACCGGCTGCATGGCTCGGTTGCCCGCGCGGTACCAGTTGCAGTCGCACGCAAGTGTGGCGGGATTTTAGAGATGGCGCGAAAAAGCAGCATGCGTTGCAGACCGGGGTTTTGACGCTATGATTGTAAGCCATGGCAATCCCTTCGAATAAGCGATCCCGCGTCCAGGCGGAAACCGGCGGCAGCGGACGGCGACTCTCCCATGTGGTGGGCTTCGACGATGCGCCGTTCGAGCGCAGCCATCGCGGCGACGTGCTGGTGGTGGGCGCGGTGTTTGCCGGCAACCGGATGGACGGTGTGGTCTCGACCAGGGTCAGGCGCGACGGGACGAATGCGGCGCAACGGCTGATCGACTGCGTTACCGGCAGCAAATATTTCGACCAGCTGCAGGCCATCATTCTGCAGGGCATCGCGTTTGCCGGGTTCAATGTGGTCGATCTGCAGCGGCTGCACGAAGGCACGGGACTGCCGGTGCTGGTGGTGGCGCGTCACCGGCCCGATTTGCCGGCGATACGCAAGGCCCTGCTGGAGCAAGTGCGAGGAGGTGCGCGCAAATGGCGATTGATCGAGGCGGCCGGTCCTATGGAGGCTATGGCCGGGCTCTATGTGCAGCGCTGCGGCATCACAGCGGAGAACGCGGCAAGGCTGCTCGCCGGCCTGCAACAAAACAGCCGGCTGCCGGAACCGCTGCGCGTGGCGCACATGATCGCCGGGGGCGTGACCACCGGCGAGAGCCGGCACCGCGCCTGAGACGAAGCGACCACACGGGAACAGTACCCTATCGGCAGCTGATTGGCACCGCGATGGCCGGGCTAGCCGGTGAGGCAGTCAGCATCAGTCATAGTCGACCTCCAGCTCGCTGCAGGCATAAAAATTCTGCAACTCGGTGATGACGGTCTTGATGCTGGTTTTCGACTGGATCTTTTTGATGATGGTGTTCCTGAATTCGTCCATGCGCTCACGCAGGATGGGGTGAAATTGGGGCGGGACCTTCTTCAGGAACGCGTTCCAGCCCGCCTCGATATCCGGTTGTCTCGCCCTGACGCCGTGGATCAGGGTTTCGATATCATGTTGCCCGACCCGCGCGACGATAGGCCCGTCACCGGCAATCGCGAAAATGACCGCGATCGAGATCACCGCATTGGCATCGAGATCGGGGTCCCTGACCGGGCCCGCGTAGTGCTTTTGGCGCAGCCATTTCGCGCAGGCCACGATGCGCTGGTTGTTCTGCCTGTCCTGCAATTCGCGCCGGTAGATGTCATCGCCATGCCATGGCGCGATCGGATCGGCACGGCATATCTCGGCGAACAGCACCTTGATGTCGCGCTGCCGTATGTACGGGTCGTTGTCGAAATCCGATACGAAGGCCGTATAGGGCAGGCCGGATAATTCCTTGATATGGCGGAACCCCATCCGGAACACATATTCGGCGCCGTGATGCAGCAGAAAGGACAGCTGCGCATCGGCGTCTTCGGGAATATCCGCCTGGCTGATACCCAGCGAGACACATCCCACCGTCAGGTGAAACGCATCGAGCAAACCGTCCGCAGTCCGTTCATTGGTGAATTTCTTGGCGACCAGCACCGTGATGCCGCTCAGCTCGTCGAGCAGGGTCTGCGCCGCTTCCCGGTTGTCCGCGCGTTTTGCCAGCGCTTCGAGCGCTTGCACCAGGTGGGGAGGCGCGCGCCGAGGTGCGCGATTTGCATGGCCGGTTGTCCGGTGACGCGCTGCGGGTCGCGATTGCCCGTCACGCAAAAATATCCTCGCCCAGGCTGGGGCGCGCGCCTTGTTTCGGCTCGCGGGCCGCTTTGCCCGGCACTTGCTTGCGCAGGCGCACCAGCAAATCATGGGTGGTGCGGGCCAGCGCAAACTCGGGATCATGCTCGTCGTCGTCGCCCTCTTCAGAGCGCGCGCGCAGCTGGTTCTCGCCGGGCATCCAGTCGGGGAACAGCTCGAACAACACCCGATCCCACGCATCGGCATCGTTGCGCGCGATCTCCAGCGCGAGCGGGATCACGTCGTGATCGGAAGTGGTCTGGCCGCTGCTCAGCGCGCCGCGCGCATGGATGTCATTGGCGAGTTCGATGATCTCCCCGGTGGCCGTCGAGAACAGCACGGCAAAGGCCGTCGTCCCCCAATCGGTAGCCAGCGCCTCGTGGATCAGGCTGGCGCGCCGCTCCGCATCGTCGGTGGAGAAGACGACCCCATGGACATGCGCGAACAGGGATTCGGTCAGCACCTCCGGCTCATCCTCGATCTGGTCCTCGCTCCAGGTGGCGGCGAAAAAGGCCAGGCTCTGGGCCCATGCCCTGGGCGAGATCATCGTCGGCCATGGTGGCGAACATCGCGTCGATTCCTTTCGCTTCGCGCAACTTGCGCACAACTTCCTTGTTTTCTGCGGCGCCCATAAATCACCTCCCACGAGTCTCTGGTAGCTCTCAGGTATTTTAGTCAAATACGGTTCTCGACGGTCCAGCCGAGAACTAGCCCGGCCAAACGGCCGGATATAAAATCCTCGACAGTCGGGCTGGCGAGTACCGTGCCATCTTTGGCGACGATATCGAACAGCTTTCCGTCCAGCGCTTCGCAGAGGAAAAGTACCGTTGACCCTTCTGCTCCACCGTATTCCATATGGATCTCGCCTGCGGGACTTTGTCCCCGGAAGCCGGGTCTGCGAGTCTTATGAATAGCAAGACACGGTTGAACGAAGTAAGATGACATAACA
>CAVWTZ010000082.1:0-18940 GCA_963757485.1 uncultured beta proteobacterium | reverse complement strand
ACCACGTATTGCTGCCCACTCCACAAGCATCGCGCTCCTGGCGCGGATCATACAAACCCTGCTGCATCGGCAAAAAAGAATTGCTCACGTGTTCCCCAGTTCAAACTATAAAGCACAGATCATCAAACCCAAAAAATGGCGACACATGCCGCCACGTCAATATTCAAAGCGAAAGGGCGGAAATTCTACCTTGTCCGGGGATGATGGGCAACCGCGCCGGACGGCGCGGCCTGAAAACTACACCAGCTCTTCCACGGCAAATATCCGGCGATGTTCGCGGATGGCGTAGCGATCGGTCATGCCGGCAATGTAGTCGGCGACAGCACGGGCGCGGTCATGTTCTGCGAAAGCCTGGAACTGCGGCGGCAGCAAGCGGCTGTCCGCCATGAATATGCCGAACAGGTCGCTGATGATGCGTTGCGCCTTGGCGCTCATGCGCAGCACGCGGTAATGGCGGTACAAGTGGATGCGCAGGAAGTTTTTCAGCGCGCGCTGCTGTTCGTTGATCGCGGCGCTGTAGGCGATCAGTGCCGGGGCGTTGCGCACATCTTCGAGCGTGGCCGGGGAATGTGCATCGATATTGGACTCGCTCTGCCGGATCAGGTCGGTCACCAGCACACCAATCATGCGCCGCACGGTTTCATGCACCACGCGCCGCTCCGGCAGACCGGGATAGGCGCGACGCACTTCGCCCAATTGCGCGGCAACCAGCGGCACTGTTTCGATCTGTTCCAGCGTGATCAGACCGGAGCGCAAACCGTCATCCACATCGTGATTGTTGTAGGCGATCTCGTCGGCCAGATTGGCGACCTGCGCTTCCAGCGAGGGGCGGCGATTCTTCAGGAAGCGCTCGCCCACTTCGCCCAGCCTGGAGGCGTTGTCTGCAGAGCAGTGCTTGAGGATGCCTTCGCGCGTTTCGAAGCACAGATTCAATCCGTCGAATTCTGCATAGCGCTCTTCCAGCTTGTCGACGACGCGCAGCGATTGCAGATTGTGCTCGAATCCGCCATAGGCTTTCATGCAGTCATTCAGCGCCTCCTGCCCGGCATGGCCGAACGGAGTATGCCCGAGATCGTGCGCGAGCGAGATCCCTTCGGCGAGGTCTTCGTTGAGCCGCAAACTCCGCGCGATGGAGCGCGCGATCTGCGCCACTTCTATGCTGTGTGTGAGGCGGGTGCGGAACAGGTCGCCCTCGTGATTCACGAATACCTGCGTTTTGTATTCGAGGCGGCGAAACGCGCCGGAATGAATGATGCGGTCGCGGTCGCGCTGGAATTCGCTGCGTCCCTGCGGTGCTTCCTCGGTTATCTTCCTGCCGCGCGAATTGTGAGCGGCGACGGCATAAGGCGCCAAGTCAGCCATGTGTGCATGCTTCCAGGGTTTGCCGCAACAGGACTGGCGGCACATCGCCGTAAACCACGGCATGGCCGATTTGCTTCAGCAGCACGAAGCGCATCTTGCCGCCCTCCACTTTCTTGTCCAGCCCCATCAGTTCGAGATATTTTTCGACGCCCAGTTCGGGTGCGGTCACCGGCAATCCGGCGCGTCCGAGCAGCCTGCGGATGCGCACCACATCCTGCGCGCTGATCCAGCCCAGGCGCTGCGACAAGTCTGCCGCCATCACGGTGCCTGCCGCGACGGCATCGCCGTGCAGCCATGCGCCATACCCCATGCCGGACTCGATCGCATGGCCGAAAGTGTGACCCAGATTCAACAGCGCGCGCACGCCTTTTTCGCGTTCATCCGCCGCGACCACCTCCGCCTTGTTCTGGCAGCTGCGCGCGATCGCGTATTGCAGCGCGGCGGTATCCCGCGCCAGCAACTTGTCCATGTTCTGCCCCAGCCAGTCGAGGAACGGCAAATCGCGGATCAGGCCGTACTTGATGACCTCGGCCAGCCCTGCCGACAACTCGTTATCCGGCAGGGTGTTCAGCGTGTCGGTATCGGCCAGCACCAGTCGCGGCTGGTAGAACGCGCCTATCATGTTCTTGCCCAGCGGATGGTTGATGCCGGTCTTGCCGCCCACAGAGGAATCCACCTGCGCCAGCAGCGTGGTCGGTATCTGGATGAACGGCACGCCGCGCAAATAGGTCGCGGCCGCATAGCCGGTCATGTCGCCGACCACGCCGCCGCCCAAGGCGATCAGCGGCGTGCTGCGCTCACAGCGAGTCCTGAGCAGCGCGTCGTAGATCAGGTTCAGCGTCTGCGAAATCCTTTAATTCTTCACCATCCGGCAGAATAATTTCCTCGCTGCTTACACCGATGCTCTGCAAGGTTTTCCGGAGTTTCCCCAGATACAGCGGGGCGACCGTGGTATTGGAAACGATGGCCACGCGCTTGTGCGGCACGCAAGGCGACAGCAATTCAGCCCGATCGAGCAGGCCGCTGCCGATATGTATCGGATAACTGCGCTCGCCCAATCCCACGGTCAATGTTTGCATAATCTTTCTGTCAATTCTCGTCACGTTTATTTCTGAATGCTTCAATTTCATCCACCAGGTGCAGCATCAAGGCATGAGCGCTCTGCTTGCCGCTCTGCGCGACGATGTCCGACACCTGTCCATATAGCGGATCCCGCTGTTGGAACAGTTCGGCCAGCCTGGCATGCGGATTATCGGTTTGCAGCAAAGGGCGATTGCGATCATGGCGGGTGCGTTGCCATAAATCGTGCACGCTCGCCTTCAGATATATGACCACCCCGTTACGCTGCAACATCGCCCGATTTTGTTCGTCCAGCACCGCGCCGCCGCCTGTTGCCAGCACCAGGTTATCGCGCCCGGTCAATTCGCGAATAGCTGCTGCTTCACGCTGGCGAAACCCGGCTTCGCCTTCCACATCGAATATGTGCGGAACTGTCACACCGGTGCGCTTGACGATTTCCTCGTCGCTATCCACAAAAATCTTTCCAGTTGCCTGGCCAGCATCTTCCCCACGGTGGTCTTGCCGGACCCCATCATCCCGACCAGGATCAGGTTGCCGGACTTGAGTTTGCGGTTGCTGTCCGGGAAGCCGTGTTCCGAGCGGCTGTTGTCTTGGTCGCTTTGCATGTGACGCATTGTAAACGATAAAAAGCAAAAGCCCGGATTGTCCGGGCTTGCACTGCACAGATGCTCTTTCAATCGGACTGCGCCTAGGGCTTGTTCGGCTTGCCCGTGTTGCCTTTTCTTGTTTCATTTGAAGCGGCTTGCGCCAATGCATCGGCCTTATCCTGCAGCCTGGTTTTCGCTATGTCCGCCTGGGTTTTCAGGGTTTCAGCCTTGGTCGCTTCCTGCGCCTTGCCGCATCCGGCCAGCAGCACGCCCGGCACCAACACGCAAAACCAGAACCTCATCAGGGAATATCTCATCGGGGCTTCCTCGAATCGATGGTACAGGACGCGATGGCGCCGTTGCCAGCGCCATCGCGCCTTGCCTCAGTTGAAAGGTGAATCGCTCAAAGTGCAAGGATTTACCGCGTCCGACTGCGAGATCGGCAACACAGTAGAGTACACGCTGGTGGTCTCCGTTCCCTGCACTGTAGTCCTGGCGCGCAGCCGGATTTTCAGCCAGCTCGCATAGTCCTTGAGGTAGGTCAGGTTGAACGAAGCGGTTCCGTCGCTGCCGGTAGTCACAGTTTGCGGCACCGAACCTGCTGCGGAAGAAGGCGGCCACAAGACTCCATCGGGTGCGCCAAAGCAATTCCCTTTAGTAGGTCCTGTATTGGTAAGTCCGCACGTTACTGTTGTAACAGGAGGAATCGCTGAAGAAACAGTAACAACAAGACCGGCGCCGGGACCGTCCACATCCTCTCCCGCATCGAGTATCAGGTTCTCGTTGGTATCCTCATTCGGAAAACCGCCATCGGCCAGAGGGCCAGGGGCGTAGGCCGGCCCGCAAGTGGAGTTGCGCACCCCCTTGGCATATTCGGTGGCCCACAGCGACAGCGAAACCGTCGCCCCCGCCACGGCGTTGCCGTTGGAATCGGTCACCAGCAAAGTAACCGGCAACTGGTAAGCGGTGTTGTTATTGACCGATGCGATTGTCGAACTGGAGCCGATCGCAATCGAACCTGCGGTTCCGCCTACCGTGATCGTGGTGATGGATGACACCAGCGGACTGCTGCCGATGACCGATGCCTGAATCTGCGATGCCTGGGTGGTCGGCAGCGTGCCGGCAATATAAGTGGACAGTGCCTGGCCGACCGCCTGCCCGTTGGCTGCGGTTGCTGCGGTCATCACGGTCACCGGCGTCACCTGCTCGCCGCTGCCGGACGGATTAAGCAGCTGGAACAACACCGGCGCATTGCCGACCGGGTTGCCCGCCGCATCCCGCACCATTGCGGTGAGCGCGGCGGTGCTGCTGGAGCTGCCGGTGCTCGGCGAAATCGACGTAACGTTGGCTTGCAGCGAAATCGTGCTGGCGCTCGCCGCAGAAGCGCTCAGCGACAGCACCGCCTGCGCGCTGCTGAGTACCGCGCCATTCACATCCAGCGCGTCTATCTGCACATTCGCATTGCCCGCATTGGCGCCGGCGACAAATGTCTGGGTGTAATTGCCGGCTGTTGTGAATGGCACTGTCTGGGTGTTCGTACCGTTGGACTGCCAGGTGCCCAATGACGTGCTAAACCGCACTGAAGCAACATCATTCGCTGTCAGGATCGTGGTTGGCACTTGAACCGTCACGGCCTGAGTCGCGCCCAGCGTCACTGCAGACGGCGAGCTGGCAGGGGTTGTCAACGAGAATACTCCTCCCGATGTGGAAACGGCAAACGTATTGGTAACGGAAGCCGTGGAGGTAGTGCCAGGACTGTTCAACCAATCGGCTCTGATGCTGGCCGTACCCGTAGCGCTGGTGGTGAAATTGACGGTCGCAACACCAGAGGTATTCGTGGTGGCAGTGGTCGCACTTAACGCGCCGCTGCCACTGGTAATCGTGAAACTCACCGTCTGGCCCGACGCCGGAATCCCGCCGGCATCCTTGGCGGTCGCCGCCAAGGTAGTGACTGCTCCGCTTGTCGCCGTCGTCATGGTCAGCGTCGAGCCGGTGATCGGCACCGGCAGTGTTTGCAAGGTCGATCCCGCGGTTGCGGTAATGCTTGCAGTGCGGTTGAACTTGGTGGTCACGCCAGAGTTAAAGGTAAAGGTCGCCTGGCCATTGGTGCCGGTGGTCACCGACGCGGAACCCAGCACGCCGGTATCCGCACCCAGCGTCACCACCACGTTCGGGATGACCGCATTGGTCGCACTCAACGCGGTGACCGTGACGGTGGCGGGGCTGGAGTTGTCGGTCTTGACTGACGCGGGCGTGGCCGCCAGCGTCAGCGATGCGGCGGTTGGAGTCGTGCCGGCGGTAACGGTAATGGAAGTGGTCGTGTTCAGCCCGTTGGTCGTCGTTGCCTTGATCGTATCTGTCCCGGTACCGGCACCCGCCGTATAGGCCGTGCTGGCATTGCCGTTGGCATCGGTCACCGCTGTGACCGCAGTCAAGGTTCCGCCCGAACTGTTGGTGGCAATACTGAAGGTCACGGTCTGTCCCGCCGCCGGGTTGCCCTGCGCGTCAATGACGGTCGCTCTCAGGTTGGAGTTTGCGGCCGAGCTGACAGTCGCGGGGCTGGCGGTCAAATTAATCGCAGCGGGATTGCTCGCGACGAAATTCACGCTGGTGGTCGTCGAGAACCCGCTGGCATTGGCAGAGATCGTTGCCGTGCCGAGGTTGCTGGAACTGGTCAGCGTTGCCTGCGCCACGCCGCTGGAATCCGTGCTGGCGGAGGCCGGGCTCAGAGTGCCAGCGCTGCTCAGGAAATTGACCGTCACACCCGCCATCGGCGCGCCGGCCGTGTCGGTGACGGTCGCGATGATCGCAGTGGTGGCGCCGCCGGTCGGCAGCGAGGCCGCGCCGGCCGCGAGCTTGAGTCCGCCCACCACGGCTGACACGGTGGCGTTCACGGTCACCGTGACAGTTCCGGTTTTTGCGGTGCTGGTCGTCGCCTGAACGGTGTCCGTCCCCCCGGTCGTGCCGGCGGTGTAGTTGACAGAGGCTATGCCATTGACATTGGTCACCGCGGTCGCGCTGCTGAGGAGAGGCTGGCCGCTTCCTTTCGCCGTGATGGCGAAGCTCACGGTGTCACCTACCACCGGGTTGCCGGCGGAATCGGTGACATAGGCGTAAACCGTTGAGCTTCCGCCCGGATTCAGCGTGGTTGGCGCGGCACTGACTGTAACGGTGTTGGCGGTACCCGCCGTAAATACCACCGGCGTGCTGGACGTGAACCCGCCGGCGCTGCCGCTTACCGTCGCAGTGAGCAACTGCGCACCGGCTGTGAGCGTAGTCTGTGCAGTTCCGCTGGCATCGGTCACGGCCGTTCCCGGCGACACTGAGCCGGCCGACGTGGCAAAGGTAACGGTGATTCCCTGTATCGGGCTTCCCGCTGTATCAAGCACCGTGGCGCGGATGATGCTGGTGCCGGTAGTCACCGGGATGCTGCCTGTGCTCGCGGTCGTGTTGATGGAACCAACCGTCACGCTGCTGTTGCTGACGGTGATGCTCGCAGGTGTCCCGGGTGTCTTGCCGTTGCTGGTGATCGCGGTGATGGTATCCGTTCCGGCACCCGCACCTGCGGTGTAATTTACCGTGGCCAGGCCGTTGACGTCCGTAGTCGCGCTGGTCGCGCTGAGCGTGGGCGTACCGCTCCCCTGCGCGGTAAACGAGAAGGTCACCGACTGGCCCACCACCGGATTGCCGGCGGAGTCCTTGACGGATGCGGTGATCGCGGAAGCGCCGCCCGGTTTCACCGCATTGGGCGCGGCATTCAGGCTGATGGTTGCCGGCGCCCCGGCGGTGAAGGAGACATTCGTGCTCGACAAGAAGCCGCTGATACTGGCGGAAACGACCGCTGTCATCACGGTGCTGCCGGACGTCAGCGTCGCCGAGGCGATTCCGTTGATATTGGTGGTGGTCATTCCAGTCAGCGTGCCCGCTGTCGTAGTGAAGTTCACCGTCGCCCCCGGGATCGGCTGGCCAGAGGTGTCCGTGACGGTCGCGTTGATGATGGTGTTGGTCGTTGTCCCACCCGTCACCTGGATGGAAGGGTTGGTCGCTGCGATGGCGAGGTTACCGACCACGATGGCGCCGCTACCCACCGTCAATACGGTAGAACTGTTGACCAATGCATTGGTAGCAGTGGCTTTCAGAGTTTCGCTGCATGATGTCGCACAGGCGCCTGCGGTATAGCTCACGCTCACGATGCCGCTTCCATTGGTAGTTCCGCTGGCTGTGCCAAACACGCCTTTCGGAGAAGTCGTAGCAACCGGTACGGAGAAATTAATGGTTTGTCCGGCGCCCACCGGGTTGCCCTGCGCATCCAGAGCCACAGCGGTCAACTGCACGCTGCCGCCCGGCTGTACTGTTGAAGGTTTGGCGTTCAGGCCTATGGTAGCTGGCGGACCGGGGACAAACGTGATGGGGACTGAACCGGAGTATCCGGAAGTACTGGCCGTAACCGTCGCGTTGCCGGTGGTCGTCGGCGCGATCAGGTACAGCGTCGCGGTGCCAAAGCTGTCCGTTGCAGTTGTAGTGGCTGGCGTAATCGTTGGCGGCGCGGTGGAAGACAGTTGGCCCGCAGTCGCTGCAAAAGCCACTCCCACGCCTTGCACCCCCACGCCGGAGCTGTTTTTAACCGCGGCGTTAATGGCGGTATAACTGACGCCGTCAGCCGTGATGCTGGCATTGCCCGCAGTGACCGTGACGCCGGCCACGGAACTGTTGCTGCTGTTTATCGTTAATTGTATTGTATTGAGTGCGCCGGTGCCGGAGGTGACCGTCAGGATGTCGGTGCATGTCGCCACAGTACAGGTGCCCGCAGTATAAGTCGTGCTGGCCGCGCCTATCACGTTGGTGACGGCGCTTGCTGCGGTGAAGGTTCCGCCCGTGCTGGAGCCCAGCCCGCCTGTCGAAGAAGCAAAGTTCACGGTCGTACCGGTGGCAACCACGTTGTTATACTGGTCGGTTACGTTGGCTGTGATGGTGACGATGCCGTGCGGCGAGGTTGCTGTGGGAGAAAGGGCCAACGCGATGTTGGAGGGCGCGCCCGGAACGAACGTGATGTTGACCGAATTCGAAGAACCGCCGGAACTTGCCGTGACGGTTGCGCTGTTCTTGGTGCTGGTCGGCGCGGTCAGGGTCACCTGCGCAATTCCGCTGGCGTTCGTGTTTGCCGTAGCGGCGGAAAGCGACGAACCCGCATTATTGGTGTGGAAGGTGACTGTCGCCCCCGGAATGACGGCGCCGGTCGTGTCCTTTACGGTGGCGCTGATGGTCGCGGCACTGGAGCCATCCGCAGTAAGGCTGGCCGCGCTGGACGTAACGGTGACACTCCCCACCGTGGGCGCGACTGCGCCGCCTACGGCATAGCCCGTCGATGCGCTCAACCCGATTGCGGTGGACGAAACTGCGGCTGAGGTGGGTACCGACTGAACTGTCACCGCAACCGAATCCGCGCCGGACGGCGCGCCATTAGCGACAGACAGCGTGGCGGTGGCCACACCGTTGACCGTCAGCGCGGAGGCTGGGGTAAGCGTCCCATAAGTAGAGTTTGCGCTGAACGCGATCACCGCGCCGGTAATGCCCGCGCCGGTGGAATCCTTCAAGGTCGCGGTCACGGTGGCGTTAACCCCGGGGCCGATGGCAGTGGTGGAGAGCGCAATGGCAATGGTCGGCGCGGCCGCGGCGGTCGCACCGGAAGTGCCGCTCGCAGCAGTTGGCGTTGTGCCCGGGCTGCAACCTACAAGTACCGCGAACCCCGACACCAACAAGAACAGCGAAAAGAATTTGGCTATTATCCGACTAAAAGATTGTCCCTGCATGTTCCATCTCCCGTTCACGATCTCTGCGTAATGATCAGCCACTGCAAGATACAAAATATTCCCATGTCTATGATGGGCAGATTGTGTCACCTGCGACACCGATGCAATTCAAATCCGA
Source organism: uncultured beta proteobacterium (assembly GCA_963757485.1). GTDB lineage: Bacteria > Pseudomonadota > Gammaproteobacteria > Burkholderiales > Gallionellaceae > Gallionella. Next base: position 9,983 of record CAVWTZ010000082.1, on the reverse strand, counting down.
CAAACGGACTGCCCCGCCCTACAGATGGCAGCCTGACATATGAATCCACCCATTTCTCGGCGCCCTCCGGCTTCACTAAAGGCATGTAAATACAGGTGCCCTGGTCTTACTGCAAACTCATTGCGTCCTTGATGATTTTGGGCGTGATAAAAACCAGCAACTCGCTCTTGTTGTCCAGCTTGGCCGTACTTCTGAACAGGTAGCCCAGCACCGGGATATCCCCGAGCAATGGCACCTTGTTCACCCCGTCGCTTTGTTGCTGGAGATATACGCCGCCGATTACCACCGTACCGCCATTCTGCACCAGCACCTGGGTGGTTACCGTGTTGGTATCAATGCTGGGAACGCCCGCATACAGTTGTCCGACCGAATCCTTGTTTACCTTGATGTCCATGATGATATTGTCATCCGGGGTGATTTGCGGTTTGACCGACAGACTCAACGTCGCGTCCTTGAAAGCCACATTCGTCGCCCCGCTGCTGGTGGCCTGCTGATAGGGGATTTCGGTACCCGTTGCTATCGTGGCCTCGGTCTGATCCGATGTCACAACACGGGGACTGGAAATGACCTTTCCCTTGCTGTCGGTTTCAAGCGCAGACAATTCAACGGACAGCACCTTGCTCATCGAACTGTTGAACAACAGCATGGAAAATACGCCGGCGGTCCCTGCGGATGGCAAATTGACATTGGGCGTGTTGGCCGGCATCACTGTGCCGGCCAATGGGCCTGCAGGTATGGTAACGCCGGCAGTGGTGCCTGAGCCGACGTTGCCGTTGATATTTGTCCCATTCACCCTGAATGTATCGTTCGAGTTGTAACCCAGCCTCACGCCCAGGTTCTTGCTGAAATTATCGGTTGCTTCAACGATACGTGCTTCAATCATCACCTGGCGCACCGGCACGTCGACCTGTTTGATCAGTTTGCGCGCTTCTTCAAGCCGGTCGGGTGTGTCCTGAACGAACAGCGTATTGGTGCGCGCATCAACCACCGCGCTGCCGCGTTTCGAAAGTATGCGCTGCTTGTCACTCGACAAAAGCGCGGCGATTGCATCGGCCTTTTGGTAACTGATCTGGAAACTTTCCGTGCGCAGGTCCTGCAACTCGGATATTTCCTGGCGTGATGTCAAGTCTATTTTTTCCTTGGCTGCTATCTCGGCGCTTGGCGCAACCTGAATCACATTTCCAACTTTGCGCATATCCAAGCCGCGGCTCTGCAGGATGATGGCTAGAGCCTGATCCCACGGCACATCCTTCAGGCGCAGCGTGATGTTGCCGCTTACGGTGTCGCTGATCACCATGTTGGTTCCGGTGAAATCGGCTATCACATTCAAGGCTTCGCGGACATCGATCTTCTGGAAATTCAAGGTCAACTTTTCACCCGTATATTTGGCACCGCCGCCGCCCTGGGTCAACTTGTCGGGATTGACAACAACCGGCCTCACTTCCACGATGAATTTGTCGTCCGTCTGGTAGGCTGAATCTTCCCAGTTGCCCTGTGGTTCGATCACCATGCGCACGTTGTCGCCCTGCGCAAAGGTATCCACACCTTGCACGGGAGTCGCAAAATCGACCACATCGAGCTTCCGCTGCAAATTGCGCGGCAGGCTGGTATTAAGAAAGTTGACTACCAATGAGGTCCCCTGTTGCCGTATATCGATTCCGATGCCAGGATCGGAAAGATCGACTTCGATGCGTCCTTCGCCATTCTTGCCGCGGTGAAAATTGATGTCGCGCAACTCGTGCTTTTGCGCGCCTTGTTTTGCCTCCGCGAAACGCGCAGTTTTACTGGCCACGATGTCTGCGGGCTTGTCATGCAAGGTGATCAGAAGATTATTGCCGTCAATCTTGCTGTCGTAGGTCAGCATTTGATCAAGGTTGACCACTATGCGGGTGCGGTTGCCGGCCTGGACAATATTGGCACTGTGCAAGTTTCCCACATTGAAATCCTGAACCGACTTCCCAATTCCGTTCGCGGTATTCGGAAAATCAAACGCGATGCGCGGCGGAGTATTGATGGTAAAACCGGCCGGCAAGCTTGCCAGAGGCTGGGCCAATTCGACCTTGATGATCGTGACTCCGTTGCCGGTGCTGACACTCAGCGCGGAAATGCTGTTCTGCGCATCGGTCTGTGCCTGTGCGCCAAATGCAAACAATGCAATGAGCATGCCCGAAAATCGAACAGCATTTTGAACCGCCCTGTATAGGAAACTGCGAGAGCTTCCGGTTTGAAAATCAAGGCGCATGAACCGGCTTGGCCACGCAGAGGTTTTGGTGCCATGCGGGTAAACACACCGGCCTGCTCCTTGCGTGCAGATTCGTCCGGGGAACGAATGTATAGCAGTGTCAGAAAGCTGTTTCATTATCTTGCTCCTAAATCATTCAATTAACTGCAGGCTGCTCATGCGCTCGGACCAGTCGCCGGAACTGTCCTGCACCATCTCCTTGATTTTTACTTCAGCATCGGTCACTTCTTCAATCAAACCAAAGTTCATGCCTATATGATTGCCGGCTTTAACCCGATACAGTTTGGAATCGGGTGCACGTATCACCGCATAACCCACATTATTCATGTAAAGATAACCGACCATTTTGAGGCTTTCGAGCGGAAATTCCTCAAGCGCCTCTTTGGGTCGATTGAAGTCCGGCTGATTTATTCCCTTGCCGGCGCCGGAACGCAATTCCGGTTTTCGCGGCTTGAACGGGTCCGGCAAATTTGTCTCATTGTTGTATGCAAAATATTCATAGGGTTTCACCTCTGGCGGCGGTTCTATTTTTCCGCGCATATCGGCGCCTGAATTCTTGACGAAATCCTGCAAATCCTGAAATTCATCCCCGCCACATCCTGTCAGCAATATCGAAGCAAGCGCAAAATAAATCAGTTTCATTATTTCTGCGCTCCCTTCCGGGTTGCGGACTTCTGGGCGGCCGCTTCCGCTTCGTCCAGATAACGGAAGGTCTTCGCTGTGGCACTCATGGACAACGCATTGCCTGAAGGTGTTATCGATATATCATTCAGCGTGACGATACGCGGCAGCATTGCAATATCGCTGGAAAATTTGCCTATATCGTCATAATTTCCCGTTACCTTGATGGTGATGGGCTGTTCGGCAAACGCCCCTTCCATCTTTTCGGCGCCCGGCTTGAAAAGGTCGAATTGCAATCCGCGCCCCAATCCTGCCTGATTGATATCGGTCAACAAGGCATCCATTTCAGATTTGCTTGGCAGTTGCTTCAACAACGCGCCGAATGATTCCTGGGTTTCTGTAAGCTGCTTCTTGATCAAGTCAAGGTTGATTGCCTGCCTCTTTTTATTCAGGAAGGTTTCCTTCAACTGGCTTTCCTCCTGTTTTGCCCGGGTCAAGCTTGCCCATTGATCCTGCCAGATAAGCAACGCGCCTGCCACAACCACGGCGATGAACAATGCCAAAAAGGCCATAATCTTTGCAGACCATGGCCAAGCACCCGGAGTCTTGGGATTCAGGTTCTTCAGGTCGATCAAACTTTTCTTCAGGTCATCGAGGTTCATGATGGCACCCTAACGCTTTGTCCCGTCTGGTTTGCCGGGGGTCGATGGGCTGACAGCCGTCTGCTGCTTGGTCAAGTTGAAAGTCAACGAAAATTCGTTGATGCGTCCGCCTCCCGCATTAGTTGCATGGATTTCTATCAGCGTAGCTGAATCCAGCCAAGGCGAGTCATCAATTGCCCTCATCAAGGTGGAGACACGTGCATTTGACTCGGCGTAGCCATCCAGCGCTATTCTATTGCCGGTCTGTTTGAGCGACTTCAGATACACGCCATCCGGCAAAATGCGCAACATTTGATCCAGCAGATGCACCACGTCTGAACGCGTGCTTTGCAAGCCTTCCACGACATTCTTGCGTGCCAGCAAGGCCTGCGTCTGTTCGCGGAGAATTTTTATCTGCGCGATTTGCTTGTCCAGCACCGCAGTTTGTTGCTTGAGATATGTATTGCGTCTTTCCTGGTAGGAGATTTGGCTGTCGATTGCAATCGACACGGTTCCCACCAGCAAGCCGGCCAACAAAACGGAAATCGCACTCAACGCGATAAATTGAATTTGGCGGGCGCGCCGTTTTTCAGCACGATGTGGGAGCAGATTTATGCGAATCACGATGGATCGAACCTCCGCATGGCCAGACCGCAGGCGATAATCAACGATGGCGCATCAGTCTGCAATTGCCGCGGTTTGATCCGGCTCGACAGCGTCATCAAGGCAAACGGGTTTGCCACCATGGTGCTGACTTGAGTGCGGGTTGCCACCGCATCATCCAGTCCGGGCAATGCAGCACATCCGCCGGACAGCACCACATAATCCACCTCATGGTATTGCGTCGAAGTGAAGAAGAACTGCAGCGCACGCGCGATCTCGGTCACCACGTTTTCACGGAAAGGCGATAAAACATCGTTCTCATAATTATCCGGCAATCCGCCATTGCGTTTGGCTGACTCAGCCTCTTCGGCGGACAAGCCGAACACACTTTGTATCTGCTGTGTCAATTGGTCGCCACCCACCTGCTGGTCTCTCGAATATACCGACTGGCCATTTCGCAGCACATTGACGTTCATCACGTTCGCGCCTATATCAATCAGCGCCACACACTTGTCTACCGCAGCTTCGGGAAGTTGTATTCTGATCTGCTCGAAAGCCATCTCGGCAGCGTAGGGTTCAACATCCATAACTACGGTCTTTAGTCCGGCCAACTGGGCAGCTGCGACACGGTCCTCGACGTTCGCCTTGCGGGAAGCCGCCAGCAACACTTCCAATTCCTCCGGATTCTCGGGCGCAGGGCCGATCACCTGAAAGTCCAGATTTACCTCTTCCAGCGCGAACGGAATGTACTGGTTGGCTTCGGATTCGACCTGGTATTCCAAATCCTCTTCGCGCAGACCGGCAGGCAGGAGTATCTTCTTGGTAATCACCGCTGCCGCGGGCAATGCCATGCTTACGTTCCTGATGCGCGTGCCCATTCGCTTCCAGGCCCGCTGCACACTTTCCGATACAGCTTCAAGATTATTGATATTGCCGTCAGTGATGGCATCTTTGGGCAGCAGTTCGATCGCATATCGTTCAACGGTGTAGCCACCCTTTTTGGGTAACGCACTCAGCTCAACCATCTTGACCGATGACGCGCTGATATCCAAACCAATCAGGGGCGGTGATTTAGCCCATAAAAAATCCAGCGGGATGTCAAAATTTACTTTAAGCATTGACTGGTTAGCGCTCTATTTGTATAAAGTGGTTTAAATCCTAGCAATAAGCATAAATTGTGTAAAGCTATTTTTAGGGGTTATTTATATCCGCAGAGCCGATATAATTGCCCGCGAAGTATTACTGTTAATTATTCCCGGACAATCTTACATGTCTTTACGTCGCTGGCCCGCCATTATTCTTGTCATTCTCACCCTGATTTTGCTGCCGACCATATTGCTGGGCTTGGCGGCGATAATAGCTTATCCGACCCTGCCTTCACTGGAGGTTTTGACTGACTATCGTCCCAAAATTCCGCTGCGCATTTATAGCGCGGAAGGCACGCTGCTTGGCGAATTCGGCGAGGAACGCCGCGCGCTGGTCAAAATATCAGAGGTACCGGATATCATGAAACATGCCATTCTAGCCGCCGAAGACGATCGATTTTATGAGCACGGCGGGATAGATTACATGGGCGTGATACGTGCGGCGCTGTCCAATTTCACCGCCGGTACCGTAAAGCAGGGTGCCAGCACGATTACCATGCAGGTGGCACGCAATTTTTTTCTGACCAAGGAAAAAACATGGACCCGTAAATTCAACGAGGTCCTGCTCGCTTTCAAAATCGAACACAGCCTGAGCAAAGACGACATTTTGCAGCTCTATGTCAACCAGATTTATCTTGGCCAGCGTGCTTATGGCTTTGCCATGGCCTCTCAAGTTTACTTTGGCAAGCCTCTCTCGCAGGTCACTATTGCCGAAGCTGCGATGCTTGCAGGGCTGCCCAAAGCGCCCTCTGCATACAACCCTATAGTCAATCCGAAGCGTGCCAAGCTTCGCCAGCTTTATGTACTGCGCCGCATGCATGATTTAAACTACATCAGCGATGAGCAATACCAGATCGCTCAACAACAACGCATCGTGACCGTGAACGCCGGTCAGGAATTCAGCGTAAAGGCAGATTATCTTGCGGAGATGGTTCGACAGGCTGTCTATGACAAATATCAGGACGATGCCTATACGCAAGGCCTGAAGGTGTACACCACGATCCGTGACAAGGATCAACTCGCCGCTTATCAGGGCGTCCGCGCGGGGGTACTGGAATACGACCACCGCCAGGGTTATCGCGGGCCGGAGGGTTTTGTGGATTTGCACGGCGATATCAGCAACACGGATCAAATGGATGAAGCCCTGCAGAACGTTGACGATAGCGACGAATTGATTCCTGCCGTCGTTCTGGAAGCATCGCCCCAACTGGTTCGTGCATATTGCAAAGGCGGCGAAATTGCCGAGATAAGCGGGGATGCCTTGCTTTTCGCTCAGGCCGCTTTGAACAAGAAAGTCGCCCTGAATCAGCGTATCAACGTCGGCTCAATCATCCGGTTGCGCAAAGACGACAAGGGCGTATGGCAAATAACCCAGCTTCCTCAGGTCGAGGCAGCCTTCGTGTCAGGGGACCCGCGCTCTGGCGCAATTTATTCGCTGGTTGGCGGATTCGATTTCAACCACAACCAGTTCAACCATGTCACCCAGGCGTGGCGGCAACCCGGTTCAAGTTTCAAACCCTTCGTATATTCCGCGGCGCTGGAAAAGGGCTTTACACCCGCTACCGTAATCAATGACGCGCCCCTGATATTTGACGCAGAACAAACCGGCAACGAGCCCTGGGAACCAAAGAACTACGACGGAAAATTCGAGGGGCCGATGAGCATGCGGGAAGGCCTGATCAAATCAAAAAACCTGGTTTCGATACGCATCCTGCAATCCATCACGCCGGAATATGCGCATGATTATATTACCCGCTTTGGTTTTGATCCCACCAAGTACCCGGCCTACCTGACCATGGCGCTGGGAGCGGGATCCGTGACTCCGATGGAAATGTTGACCGCCTATTCTGTGTTTGCCAATGGCGGTTATTACGTCAATCCCTATTTTATCCAGCGCATCGAAGATGCCCACGGAACCATACTCTACCAAGCCAAACCCGACCTGCCCGGGAATGGCGCGAAGCAGGTCATCGATATTCGCAACGCCTACACCATGGTCAGCATGCTTCAGGATGTGGTCAGGCATGGAACAGGCATCCGCGCCATGCAGCTTGGCCGGCAGGACCTCGCCGGCAAGACCGGCACCACGAACGATTCCATTGATGCCTGGTTTTGCGGCTTCCAGCCGACGGTGGTCGGTATCGCCTGGATGGGTTACGACCAACCGCGCAGTCTGGGCGACCGGGAAACCGGCGGCGGGGCAGCCCTGCCTATCTGGATGAGTTACATGGGCAAGGTGCTTCAGGGTGTTCCCGAGGCCACTTACACCATGCCGGACAACATGGTTGCAGTGCACATCGATGCTGATGGTTACCGCGACGACAGCAGCCCGCGGGTCGAATATTTTTACAAGGAAAACGTTCCTCCCGAACGGGCCGTACCTCCGCCCAGCCCGGAAACCAAGCCGACCGACACTGTCAGGGATCAGTTGCTCTAAAACCGGAATGAGTAAAGAACGCACCCCCAGGGAATATGTGAATCGTCGCGACCTGATGCGCGAACAACTGGCGCACCAGGCGGCCAAGCTGATGGCGGAGGATGGCATCACCGACCACGCCTTTGCCAAACGCAAGGCTGCACGGCAACTGGGTGCAGCAGACACGCAACACCTTCCCAGCAATCAGGAAGTGGACGACGCGCTGAACAGCTACCGGGCGCTTTTCCAGCAAGACAGCCACTCCGACGTTCTTTATCAGCTTCGCGAAGAAGCACTCGCTACCATGCGTCTTCTGGCAGTGTTTCATCCCTACCTGACCGGTTCGGTGTTGAACGGGACGGCCGGCGAACAGTCCGATGTCAACCTGATGCTGTTCAGCGATGATGCAAAGGCCGTCCTGTTGTTCCTGCTAAAGCACAAAATCGATTTCGAGGATGGAGAATGGAGGACACGCGTCAATGGTCGCGAAGAGTCGGTACCTAGCTATACGCTGACCGGCGAATCCGGTACGCAAATCCACATCATCGTTCTGCCGGAAAACGCGCGCCACAGCGGTACCCGACATCCCGAAACTCATGCCGATATTGCCGCAGTGGAAGCATTGCTGGAGGGTTGATCAGGCATGTGGCGCAATACGCCACAATACAGGGGGAACGCAATTTCCTAAATTCTTGCGAACCAGAAATATACGTACAATTATTGAATCAACCTTTCAACCATTTTGCCGCATCCAGCGCGAAGTAAGTCAGTATTCCATCCGCCCCGGCACGTTTGAATGACAGCAACGCTTCCAGCACGCATGCCCGTTCATTCAGCCAGCCATTCTGGGCGGCGGCCTTGAGCATGGCATATTCGCCGCTGACCTGATAAACGAAAGTCGGTGCCTTGAATTCGTCCTTCACGCGGCGCACGATGTCGAGGTAGGGCATGCCGGGTTTGACCATCACCATGTCCGCACCTTCCTGCAAATCGAGGCCGACTTCCCACAGCGCCTCATCGGAATTGGCCGGATCCATCTGGTATGTGTACTTGTTGCCCGAACCCAGGTTGCCGCTGGAGCCGACGGCATCGCGGAACGGGCCGTAGAAGCTGGAGGCATATTTGGCCGAGTAAGCCATGATGCGGGTATGGATGTGCTTGTTGGCGTCCAGCACAGCCCGCACCGCACTGATGCGTCCATCCATCATGTCCGATGGCGCGACGATGTCGGCACCCGCGGCTGCGTGGGTCTGCGCCTGCCGGGTCAGCACGGCAATGGTTTCGTCGTTGAGCACATAGCCGTCGCCGTCGATCAGGCCGTCCTGCCCGTGGCTGGTATAAGGGTCAAGCGCGACATCGGTCATCACGCCCAACTCGGGGAAATTCTTCTTCAGTTCGGCCACCACGCGCGGCACCAGTCCCTTGGGATTGTAGGCCTCTTCCGCGCCCGGGCTTTTCAGCGGCGTATCTATCACCGGAAATATCGCCATCACCGGTATGCCCAGTTTGACGCATTGCTCGGCATCCTTGAGCAGCAAGTCCAGCGTCTTGCGTTGTACCCCGGGCATGGACTTCACATCCTCGACTTTATTGCTGCCCTCCAGCACAAAAACCGGATAAATGAAATCTGATGAAGTAAGCACATGCTCGCGCATCAGGTCACGAGAAAAGCCATCATGACGCATACGCCGCATTCGCTTGTGGGGGTATTTCCCTAGTGTTTGCATGATTATTCCTACAAAAGTTATTTTCTTTGGAACTAATTCAGGGATTGCTTATCTTATCGGGCGAATGATGTATTTCATTCCACGTTTCTCCTCCCTGAGCGTGTGTCTTAACTCTGTTAAGACTTTGCCCCCGTCCTCCCCCTTTGGCCGGGGGCATTTTTTTGCCAAAACTTCACATTTCATCCCAACTGATGTAACTACTAGCCATTCGACTAAGCTGTCAAAAGACGACAGCCAAGTCGCTGGTTATGCTGTGTTGCGGAAAAAATTTAGTTCGGGCCAACTTAAAAGTTACCCTGCACTGAAACTTCGTTTTCTTGCTTACATATATACCATATGCGGCGCGGCGAAACTTTTTTCCGCGCCTTGCATTTGGGCGAACTGTGAAGTTTTGGTAGCCTCCTTGCCTATTGATTTTTTAGCCAGCCCGAAATCACGGCTTCAGCCTCTTCCACCCCCAGTTTCTTAAGGCTGGAAAATAATTGCACCGTACAGTGCGGAAAGTGCTCGACCAGGTAAGATTTTAGCCGATTCAAGGTCAGCGTAGCTTGTTGCCTGCTGAGCTTGTCAGACTTGGTAAGCAGGACT
>CAVWTZ010000081.1:0-10736 GCA_963757485.1 uncultured beta proteobacterium | reverse complement strand
CCGAAGAAGCTCAGCGCGCAGCAGCATTGCTAAACGAACCGAAAGACCCGCAAACATGATGTTATTCTGGATACTCTGCGCGGCGCTGTCGCTGGTCGCAGTTCTTTTCATTGCGTTGCCGTTGTGGCGCAAGTCTTCATCGCCTGATGAGGTGTTGCGGGATGCGGCGAATCTGGAGATTCTGCGCGACCAGGCGGCGGAGCTCGAAGTCGATCTGCACAACGGCCTGCTGACCGAGGAAGCATACAACCAGGGCATGACCGAATTGGAGTCGCGTCTGCCGGAAGAGGTCAAGATCACCGAACAGCCTGCGGCAAAACCGCCGCGCAACCCGGCCAAGGTACTTGCTATCGCGCTGGCGGTGTTGCTGCCGGTGGTCAGCGTGTCGCTGTATTTGACCCTGGGAAATCCCGATGCATTGTCGCCCCAGGACATGATCGTTGCCGATGCCGAAGGCGTGGTCCATTCTCCGGAAGCGCTGCAAAAGCTGGAAAAGAAGGTGCAGCGGGGTTCCAGCGACCCGAGTGATTGGTGGATGCTTGCGCGCACCTACACCGAACAGAAGCGATTTTCTGATGCAGCCGACGCGTATGGACGGCTCGTGATCCTGGTGCCGAATGAGGCCCAGTTATGGGCAAATTATGCCGATGTCTATGCGATGGCGCATGGTCAAACCCTGCAAAACGATGAAGTGACCAAGATGATCAGCAAGTCGCTGGAACTGGACCCCAGCAACAACACCGCGCTCGCGCTGGCGGGTTCCGCAGCGATGGAGCGGGGCGATTACATTGCCGCGATGAAAAACTGGCGAACCCAGGTTGACCAGCTCGGACCCGGTACTGCTGACGCCCAGGTTTACATCAGCGGCCTCAAGCCGGGCGGCCGAACTGCTGAGTCAAACAGCCTGGCGGCAAGAAACTGCTTGCCCAGCTGACGGCAGGCAGAGCGACTGCAAAATCGGCGCTGATGGCGTCGGCCATTACCGGAAGGGTATCGCTGAGCAGCACGCTGGCTGACAAGGTGTCCCCTGACGATACCGTGTTCATACTTGCGCGCGCCGCCGAGGGTCCGATAATGCCGCTGGCGGTGATGCGCGAACAGGTCAAGGATCTGCCGCTGAAATTCACGCTGGACGACGGCATGGCGATGCAGCCGCAGCTGAAACTGTCCGGCTTTCCGCAGGTCGTGGTCGTGGCGCGCGTGTCCAAGTCCGGCTCGCCGATGGCGCAAGCCGGTGATCTGCAGGGAATGACTGCAACCATCAAACCGGGTACCAAAGGCCTGAACATCGTGATCAATAGCGTGATGCCCTAATCTCATTGATATGCTGCACCGGCGGCATCCGGTCGAAAGACCCGATGCCGCTTTTGTTTGCGGCATCGTGCAATATCTCATCTGGATAGCGCGATTCATCCCCGCCATTCAAAAAGTTGGCCACACAACGGAATTCTGTTTGAAATACAGTTACACCAGGGAACCTGGGTATTTCGAGGGAGATATACGTAATTCAAAATACGTTGATTTATTCGTTGAAGAGCATATATTAATTTGCGCTGCATGGGTTTTTCCCCATCCAGATCCATAATCATTTTGGCGGGAGCCGATCATGTATCAGCGTATTCTAGTTCCGGTCGATGGTAGTGCCACTGCCAAACGTGCGTTACAGGAAGCTGTCAAAGTGTCGGGGGGAAAAGCCCTGTTGCGTTTGGTTTATGTTGCCGAGGAATATTATGCGCTGGATGCTACCAGCTACACCCTTATCGATTATTTCGCGCTGCTTGAGGCGGCGCGTCAGACCGGCGAACGCATTCTGGCGCAGGCCGCAGAAGAAGTGCATCGGTCAGGCATGACGGCGGAAACAACGCTGCTGGAGGCATCCGGTGAGCGCATCTCCAAAGTAATCGAGGGCGAGGCGAATCATTGGAAAGCCGATTTGATCGTTATCGGCACAAATGGACGTTCCGGCATAAACCGTATGCTGATGGGCAGTGTCGCAGAGGAAGTGGTGCGCGGAGCATCCGTTCCGGTGCTGATGGTTCACGCAGATTCGAGTTCTGCAATACCGTAGCACAATCATAGATTTTGCTCTGTATCGTCACCCGATGCTTTCCTGGGGCGGGTTGGTGCCTGTGGCCGCAGGCGCAAAGAAACACCTGCAGTTTTCTATTTGGAGCGCCGGCGGTGTGCTATATATATAGAACGGCAACCCCAAACCCGGAGCGGGAATTCCCATGCCGGCCTTGGGGAACAATCCGATCTGGAATAAAAAAGGCTGCATCGCTGCAACCTCCTGGAATTCTTTGGCTCCCCGACCTGGACTCGAACCAGGGACCTGCGGATTAACAGTCCGTCGCTCTACCAACTGAGCTATCAGGGAATAAAGAGCTGCGCATGATAGTGATTTTGCCATGTCCGGTCAACATCAATTAGTCATTCCGCGTTGGATTTCGCGGTCAGCCCATGCTTGGAAGTGTTTGCGTTAGCCGGGTGTTGGATCGGATCGCGCTGGATGATCAATGCGGTTTCGGAACATCTGGCGCAATAGCCCGACGAACGTGCGGCAACAAACTTGGCAGGGGCTGAAGTGTAAACTAGAATTATCGGGGATTTTAACAAGTGTATATCGGCCATGGCGCAAGGCAATAACTGGTTACATGTACGGCGAATACCCGTAAAGAAATGATTTAGAATCATAATGTATGCTGGCTATCGGTTAGAATGAAGCATGGACAATAAAACAATTTTTGTCAGGACCAGTAAAGGCGAGGAACAGGTGCAAAGCCGGACTTCGCATCTGTCCGGCGATGTTAAGCGCGCCTTGTCGATGGTGGATGGAGTCGCATCTTTTGGCGAAATCAGCAAACGCTCCGCGCCCAGCATGCGAGCCAACCTGGCAGAGATGTTTGAAGAACTGGAAAAATCCGGCCTCATCCAGGACAAAAGTTTTGCCGGCAAAATCCCAAGTGCATCCATGCCGCCCCAGATGGTCGTTCCCGTCAAGAAAGCTTCCGGCGAACTGGATTTTATGTCTGGGTATGCGGCATCCTCGCGGCAAGCGCCGGCAGCCGCGGACAAGGCTGATAAGTTGAGGGCCGATGCTGAAGAAATATCCAAACGTGAAATCGAAGCGGAGAAATTAAGAGCACAGCAGGAAGCAGAAGCCATCCTACGCAAAGCGGAGGAGGAGGCCAGGTTGCGCCTCGAGGCCGCGGAGAGGGAACGGAAAGAAGCCGAAGTCGCGCGCTTAAAGGCAGAACTGGAAGCCAAGAGAATGCGCGACGAACTCGAAGCCGCCAAACTGAAAGCCGAACACGAAGCCAGACTTCGCCTGGAGGCCGCGGAGAAGGAACGGAAAGAAGCTGAAGCGGCACGCGTAAAAGCGGAACAAGAAGCCAAGAGAGTGCGCGACGAGGTCGAAGCCGCCAAGCGGAAAGCCGAGCAGGAAGCCAGACTTCGCCTGGAGGCCGCGGAGAAGGAACGGAAAGAGGCAGAAGCCGCGCGCGTAAAAGCGGAGCAGGAAGCTGCGCGTGTGAAAGCGGAGCGGGAAGCCAAGGCGCGCCTTGATGCAGAGCTGAATATCGCAGCGAACGCGCGTTCCACCAGCATGACAGTATTGTTTTTTGACGTGGTTGGATATACCAAACAATCAGTCAGCAAGCAGATCGAAATCAAAAGACAGTTCAATCAGTTGCTTTCCGAATGCCTGAAGACGCATGACACTGGCGAGTACATCATTCTCGATACCGGCGATGGCGCGGCAATAGGTTTTCCGCAATCTCCGGAGGAAGCCCTGGAAGTGGCACTAATGTTCCGCAAAACCACCATGGCCAACCATCACATGGATTATCCGGATCTGAAAGTGCGCATGGGCATTCACCTCGGTCCCGTCAATATTGCCAAGGATATGAACGGCCGAAGCAATATGGTTGGCGATGGTATCAATGATGCCCAGCGCGTGATGAGTTTCGCGGGCGTCGACAGGATTTATATTTCCCGTGCCTATTATGATTATGTTTCACGGCTGAACGATGAATATTCAAAGATGTTACTGTACCGTGGCATGCAGAAAGACAAGCACGGGCGTGAACATGCTGTCTATGAGTTGATGGATTCTGCATCTGCTGAGCACATATTGCGGAAACAGGCCGGGGATTCGGGCGCGGAGACGCAGCCGAATCCCTTTTCTTTCGACTCGTTTGAATTCGAACACCCGCCATCCACGCCCGGGCCGCATGAGGTAACACAGCCGGCAAGCGAAACCGGTTCTGAAAAGGTTGCTGATCCATTCGCGACGCAGGACGCCTTTTCTTTCGACTCATTCAAAGTTGAGGAGCCCGCAGGCACCGTCGGGCCTCAGAAAGCCGAACAGCCCGGCGAAACCGCCCACCCGACACATCATGAAGACGCCAGCAAGCCTGCCGGGCGCTCGGTTACCCGGCCTGCCGCGGGTGCAGCAGCCGAGCGCAAGCCCGGCAAGGAAAACAAAACCAAGGAACAACTTGAACGCGAAGCGAGGGCGCGTATCGCCGAGGAAACCCGCGCCAAAGAGATGGCCGATGCCCAAGCCAAGGTCTGGGCCGAAGCCGAACAACGGGCACTTGAATCTGCCAGGGCCAATGCCGCACGCGTTGCGCTTTCCGCCGAGCAGCACGCCGAATCCGCACTTGCTGAGAAATCAGTGCGGGCTGCGCGCGCACCCCGCAAGCCTTTTGCATGGGGTAAGCTGGGCGGGGTTGTCCTCATGCTTGGGGCATTCCTGTTGGTGCTGCTGGTTGGAGCGCTGTTTGTTGTTCCGTATTTCCTGCCAATGCGCGATTACATGCCCAAGGTCCAGCAACTGCTCTCGGATGAATTGCATCAGCCGGTGCACCTTGGCTATTTGTCCGGACGTATTCTGCCGACGCCGCGTCTGGATCTGGGCGAGATATATATAGGCGATGCAAAGCAATTCCAGGCCGCGACCGCGCAAATAAATTTTGACTTCATGGACGTGTTCAGCGACAACAAGCCGATCGACAGTATCGATTTTCAGAAGGTCACGGTCAGGGGCATTGCATTGCGGGATTCGGCCGCATGGCTGCAAAAGCTGGCCGGTGACCAACGATATCCGGTGAATCGTATGACGATCAGCGATGGTACGTTGGATGCGGACGCTTTCCAGTTGACCGGTGTCGAGGGCGAACTGAATTTCGATCCGGCAGGAAAATTTACCCATGCCAACTTGAGCGCAAACTCCGGCAAATACAACGTCGGGATCGATGCCGCACCTGGAGGCAAGCTGATGGCCGCCATAACTGTGCGCGGCAATGCTTTGCCACTGTTGCCGAACTGGACGTTCGACGAACTGGATGCAAAGAGCGAAATCAGCAGCGACGGATTGCTGATCAACGATTTCGACGCAAAAATCCTGGGCGGTAACTTGCAAGGGAATGCGCGTATCGACTGGCGTTCTGGCTGGCATGCGGAAGGTGCGCTGAACGCGAAAAATATCGTTATGAGGGACTTGAACAAATTGCTGGATGGAAGTGTTGATGGTTCGGCGCGCTTCAAGATGAACTCGAAGGATTTGGCCGGCCTGACAGATTCCGCAGAGATGGAAGGCAGCTTCAAATCCACTGGCGGGTTGATCAGCGGCATGGACATTGTTGAAACTGCGCGCAAGCGCAGCAACGAAAACTTGCCTGGCGGCAGGACACATTACGACGGGTTAAGCGGCGACTTTAGCTACGCCGACAATGCCTATCACTTCACGCAGGTAAAAATCAATGCCGGTGTGCTGAATGCAAACGCCACGTTTGATGTCAACAAACAACAATTGTCGGGAAAAATGAAAGTCAATTTGGCTTTGCATGACGTGACGAGCACCGACCTGCAATTGGGCGGCGCGATCGACGATCCCACTTTGGTGTATGTACCCTGACTCAAAGTCCTAATTAAATCCGGCCAGCGTTACACCTACCAGGCACATTATTTTCGTTTCAGCGGATCAAGCAAGCGCTTTCGCGATCCGCTCCAGCGCAAAAGGAAATTTTGGTTGCGGCGTAACCCGGGGGGGTAGTTTTGCTTAGCCAATCGGCTGAGCTCGCAAGCGGCGCCAGCGTGCCGCTGCTTGGCCTTCACCGAAATCTCAAGCAAGCGCTTTCGCGATCCGCTCCAGCGCTTTCTTGAGATTTTCCATCGAGGTGGCGAAGGACAGGCGGATGTAGCCCTCGCTGCCGAAGGCGGAGCCGGGCACCACGGCCACACCGGCTTCCACCAGCAGATATTCCGACAGCGCCAGGTCATTGGCTTCCTCGATGACGCCCCTGCTGTGCAGGCTTGCGATTGCGCCGCTGGCATCCGGGAAGGCGTAGAACGCGCCGCCCGCCATGATGCATTTCAAGCCCGGTATCTTGTTGAGCTCGTTCACCACGAACACATGCCGCTCGCGGAACGCCTTCAGCATCGGCGCGATGCAGCCCTGGTCGCCGTTCAGCGCGGCCTCCGCGGCCACCTGCGAGATCGAGGTCGGGTTCGACGTGCTCTGCGACTGCACGTTTTCCATCGCGGTGATGATGGCTTCCGGACCGCCCGCGTAGCCGATGCGCCAGCCGGTCATCGCGTATGCCTTCGATACCCCGTTCAGCACCATGGTGCGCGGATACAGGTCGGGGCAGGCATTCAGGATGTTGACGAATTTTTCGTCGGTCAGCGCGATGTGTTCGTACATGTCGATCGGTCGAGATGAGGATGTCCGGATGCTTGCGCAGCACCGCGCCCAGCGCCTGCAGTTCGGCCAGCGTGTATACCGCGCCGGACGGGTTGCTCGGGCTGTTGATCACCACCATCCTAGTCCTGGGCGTGATTGCCGCTTCCAGTTGTGCCGGCGTCATCTTGAAGCCCTGTGCGATGCCCGCCTGCACGATCACCGGCTTGCCTTCCGCGATCAGCACGATGTCGGGATAGGACACCCAGTAAGGCGCGGGTATGATCACCTCGTCGCCCGGATTGATCACCGCCAATGCCAGATTGAAAAAACTCTGTTTGCCGCCGCACGAGACCAGGATCTGCTTCGGTGTGTAGTCCAGTCCGTTGTCGCGCTTGAACTTCGCGATCACCGCCGCCTTCAGCGACGGCGTGCCGCCCACCGCGGTGTACTTGGTGAAACCCTTGTTGATCGCGGCAATCGCCGCATCCTTGATGTGCTGCGGCGTATCGAAATCCGGTTCGCCCGCGCCCAGACCGATGATGTCCTTGCCTTCCGCCTTCAGCTTTGCCGCGCGTGCGGTAACGGCAAGGGTCGGGGAGGGCTTGATTGCTTGTACGCGCTTCGAGAGTGACACGGTTTTTCCTTACAGGTTGAAATTGCTGCGGATTATACTCTTGCCGCGACAACAGTGGATTGCCGAATAGCCGGCGATACTTGCCGTGCCGGTGCGCCCATTGTTTTTTTGCGGCGAATGGCAGGGCTATGGCGGATGCGGCGTCGCGACGCTGGTTACGGCTCCGGCGGCCGGGGTAGAATCCGGCCCCGGGACATCATTGAGGAAAATCGAAGACATGATCGGATTGATACAGCGCGTAACCCGGGCGAGCGTAAGCGTGGAGGGCAACGTCGTCGGGCAGATCGGCTACGGCCTGCTGGTGCTGGTCGGCGTCGAGAAGCACGACAACCCTGCGAGCGCGCAACGCCTGCTCGAACGCCTGCTGGGCTACCGCGTTTTCCCCGACGAGACCGGCAGGATGAACCTGTCGCTCGCCGACATCGGCGGCGAACTGCTGCTGGTGCCGCAGTTCACGCTCGCTGCGGACACGCGCAAGGGCACACGCCCCAGCTTTTCCTCCGCAGCATCGCCCGAACACGGCGCGGAGATGTTCGATTATTTTGTGAAATCCGCGCGCGACAAACACGCCGGAGTGCAGACCGGCGAGTTCGGCGCCGACATGAAAGTGAGCCTCATCAACGACGGCCCTGTGACGTTCTGGTTGCAGGCAGGAGGAGACAAATGATGAAACTGGGAATAGACCTCGGCGGCACCAAAATAGAAATCATCGCGATCGATGACGGCGGCAGGGAACTGCTGCGCCGCCGCGTGGAGACACCGGAGCATGATTACTACGAGATACTGCAGGCCATCGCCCAACTGGTGCGCGACGCCGAATCCGAACTCGTCCAGCGCGGCTCTCTGGGCAT
The DNA here is from genome assembly GCA_963757485.1 of uncultured beta proteobacterium. Taxonomy (GTDB): domain Bacteria; phylum Pseudomonadota; class Gammaproteobacteria; order Burkholderiales; family Gallionellaceae; genus Gallionella. The sequence continues at coordinate 2,563 of CAVWTZ010000081.1, read as the reverse complement.
CGGCACGCCCGGCGCACTGTCGCGCGCGACCGGGCGCCTGAAGAACTCCAACTCGGTAGTACTGAACGGCCAGCCCATCCTGCAGGACCTCGAAGCGCTGCTGCAACGCAAGATCACCATCAGCAACGACGCCAACTGCTTTGCACTCTCCGAGGCAACAGATGGCGCGGCGGCCGGCGCGGGGGTGGCGTTTGGGGTGATCCTCGGCACCGGCGTCGGCGGCGGCATCGTGGTCAACGGCCGGGTGCTCACGGGTCCGAATGCAATCGCGGGCGAATGGGGTCACAACCCGCTGCCCTGGCCCGGGGCGCATGAACTGCCCGGGCCCCCGTGCTACTGCGGCAAGCACGGCTGCATCGAGACCTTCCTTTCCGGCCCGGGAATGATGAAGCTGCATCAACAGAAGACAGGCATAGCGCTGGGTTCGGCCGAGATCGTACAACGTGCGGAGCAGGGCGATGCAGCCTGCGAACGCAGCCTGCAAAACTACGAGAACCGTCTCGCGCGTTCCCTTGCGCACGTCGTCAACATCCTCGACCCCGACGTCATTGTGCTGGGCGGCGGCATGTCCAATATCGACCGGTTGTATGCGAACGTGCCAGCACTGTGGGGCAACTGGGTATTCTCGGACCGCGTGGATACAAAACTGGTCAAGAACAGATTCGGCGATTCCAGCGGCGTGCGTGGCGCGGCGTGGTTATAGGCAGATAGCTGCGTGGCAATCTACCCATTCCCCGTACAATATGCGGCTCGCCATCAGCATCAGGGTTTACCCGATAGGCCTGATAAAACGACAAAACCTTTTAACCACGGAATACACGGAACACACGGAAAAAAACCAAAGCGAAACAAAATGAAAATTAACCCCGCATAGGCATTTGTGTAACTTGTGAATTACCGGTAATTTTTGAAGTAATCAATTTGGAGTTCAGATTGAACCGACCACAGAATATTTATATGTTTTTTGTTTTGCCTTTTCCGTGTGTTCCGTGTATTCCGTGGTTAAGCTTTTGACTTTGACTTAAACAATGACCACCAAAACCTTCCCCGACAGCCCCTACATCCTGCACCAGCCGTTCGAGCCGGCGGGCGACCAGCCGGCGGCCATCGCGCAGCTGGTCGAGGGCATACGCGACGGGCTGTCGTTCCAGACGCTGCTCGGCGTGACCGGTTCGGGCAAGACCTTCACGATGGCCAACGTGATCGCGCAACTCGGCCGCCCGGCGATGGTGATGGCGCCGAACAAGACGCTCGCAGCGCAGCTGTATTCCGAGCTGCGCGACTTCCTGCCGGAGAACGCGGTCGAGTATTTCGTCTCCTACTACGACTACTACCAGCCCGAGGCCTACGTGCCGTCGCGCGACGTGTATATCGAGAAGGATTCCAGCATCAACGAGCAGATCGAGCAGATGCGATTGTCCGCGACCAAGGCGCTGCTGGAGCGCGAGGACGCGGTGATCGTCGCGACCGTCTCGGCGATCTACGGCATCGGCGACCCGGTGGATTACCACGGCATGATTTTGCACCTGCGCCACAACGAGAAGATGCACCAGCGCGACGTGATCAAGCGCCTGATCGAGATGCAGTACGAACGCAACGAGATCGATTTTTCGCGCGGCAAATTCCGCGTGCGCGGCGACGTGATCGACATCTTCCCGGCCGAAAGCAACGAGAATGCGCTGCGCGTCACGCTGTTCGACGACGAGGTGGAAACGCTGTCGCTGTTCGACCCGCTCACCGGCCACATCCTGCAAAAGGTGCCGCGCTACACCGTGTATCCGTCCAGCCATTACGTCACGCCGCGCAGCACCGTGCTGTCGGCGCTGGAGACCATCAAGGTCGAACTGGCCGAGCGCATCGCGCAATTCCAGCGCGAGAACAAGCTGGTCGAGGCGCAGCGCATCGAGCAGCGCACCCGCCACGACCTGGAGATGCTCAACGAAATCGGCTTCTGCAAGGGCATCGAAAATTATTCGCGCCACCTGTCCGGGCGCAAGCCGGGCGAGCCGCCGCCGACGCTGATCGATTACCTGCCGCCCAACGCGCTGATGTTCATCGACGAAAGCCATGTCACCATCCCGCAGATCGGCGGCATGTACAAGGGCGACCGCGCGCGCAAGGAAAACCTGGTCAACTACGGCTTCCGCCTGCCCTCCGCGATGGACAACCGCCCGCTGCGTTTCGACGAATTCGAAAAGGTGATGCGCCAGACCGTGTTCATCTCGGCGACGCCATCCACCTACGAAGCCGAGCACGCCGGGCAGGTGGTCGAGCAGGTGGTGCGACCGACCGGGCTGATCGACCCGCAGATCGAGGTGCGCCCCGCGGTGCACCAGGTGGACGACCTGATGTCCGAGGTCAACCTGCGCGTCAAGGCCGGCGAGCGCGTGCTGGTCACCACGCTGACCAAGCGCATGTCCGAGCAGCTCACCGAATATTTTTCCGAGCACGGCATCAAGGTGCGCTACCTGCATTCCGACATCGAGACCGTCGAGCGCGTCGAGATCATCCGCGACCTGCGCCTTGGCATGTTCGACGTGCTGGTCGGCATCAATTTATTGCG
>CAVWTZ010000080.1:0-3488 GCA_963757485.1 uncultured beta proteobacterium | reverse complement strand
GAGCCTGCTGCAAAGCAGCTTGTGCAGGCGCTACCGGGAAACGCAGACTTCCCGGATGGAGTTACAACTGCTCGACCTCTCTTCCGGAAGCATCGGAATTTCTCGCTGGTTTGTTCAACGACCCATTCAAACGACCAGAAGTCCCCACACAGCCACAGAGGCACCCAACTGCACCCTGGAGGTCAAACAGCGCCCATCATTTATGGCCGCGCTTGTTTGAGCATAAACCGGGATCAAAACCAGTCGCAAGGTACCGCCTTCCCGGCGAATACTACTCCGCATGGAATGGAAACATATCCATGTCCAGCAAGATACGTCTTTTTATATAATAAGCATTCGCACATATTTTTTTGATTTATAATGCTACTGCAAACTTGCATTGGCACAGCCTTCGGACTTCTCGTGGCTGGCATAAATGGATGCCATAAGTATTACTACCTATATTTCTCATCAACGTGCCATGCTATTAAGTCAGCAACCAAACCTGTAAGGATCGTATGCAGAATCAAATACCGCACTTTACATACGATCCTCCAACAATTGCCAATAGAAATACCCCGTGCATTGGGATGGATGGGCAGACTACTCACCGGATAAAAAACCTGGATGCGTTCTATGGGGAATTGGGCTACACAGCAGAGATGAGGAAGGCAGGAGTGTTGCCCGACGAATTTATATGGACCGAATATACAAAAGGCAACCCCCCTCCTTATGCCAATTGCTTACAAATGCACATTGTTGAATACTTGGCAAAGAATTCCATCGCATTTATAGGTGAATATGGCAATCAGTATCAAGATTGGTTCGATGATCATGTTAAGACTGTAACAGAGAAAAACGTTTCATGTGTTACTTGCAGAATGAAATCATTTTGCCAAATAGGAATGTCAATCTCGTCAATATGGGCAAATTGGAGCGCATGGTTTGTTAGCATTACTGACGACGAGCAATGAAATCTGATATTTGACAGGATGCAACGAACCTTCTTTTGTCCTCACCCTATTCCTATCATTTCCCGCATTTGCGCCTGATCTATCCAACCCTTCACTCACGTCAGGAATCGGGGGGATTACCGAGGCCGATCAACTTTGAAATAACAAAAAGCGTGCATCGGCTAAATCCTTGTCAAATCGATCAAAGAAATCCCGATATAACTGCGTGTCAAGACCCAATCGCTTAACTGCAGAGATGTTGTTCCACTCAATAATTTTGGCAGTCACTCTATTCAACAGGTTTGCGAGAGTTACTATGTCAGAGTAATTTGCAAGAGTACTACCAGTCTCATATTGCAAATCCTGATGTGTAATGGGAATCTTGATTAATTCCTTAGGAAACTCCCAGGTTTGCAGCAATCTTTCACCTACCTCCGCGCTAAATTTCCTGAGCAGCGAATCCAATTCTGCATCCTCGAATACATTGGCATTCTGCTCAACGTAAAGAAGCAGGGGTAGCGTACCAATATCATGAGTCAGACCAGCCAGCATGGCCAAGTCAGGATTCAGATGTTTCTGACTTTTCGACAGAACATAACTGATCGTTGCCACTTCGCGACTGTGTTCCCAAAACGCCGCCAAACGCTTTTGTAAGAATGGCTTCGTAACAACCGACAGTCTAGACATTGCGGTTGAAATAATAAGATTGTGTAGCATCTTAAATCCCAATCTGGATACAGCAGCAGTCAAGTTATCCACTTTCGGCTTGCTGCTATATGTAGCGCTGTTTGCAATCTTTATCAATTGCGCGGTAAATGCAGGGTCACGGTTCACGACCGCAATGATTTGACTGGCAGCGATGTTAATGTCGTCCAGCATCCTTTGGACCTTTGTTACCCATTCAGGCATCGTTGGCAAAACTAACTCGCCACTTTCGATAGCTTGGAAGAATTGATCCGCTATATCTGGTTTAATCATGGAAGCTTGTACTTTTTCAAAGTGAAAATGACATTAATGAAACCTGCGGCAGTATATAGGCATGAGATTTCAAGTTGAAGCCGCCTATCGGCACGAAGCCGAACTTCAAGATATATAATAGCCTAACCATACAAGCGGACTTGACTAACTTTTAAATGGTACGGTCTAGGGGGAGTAGGTCAGTTGTCGGTTTGGCAGATGGCTTTGCATTTTTGATCTGAGTGCTGGTGAGCGGTGAGATGACCTTTGGCATTTTTTGGTAACAAGGAGTCCTCTGTTACCATCAAGTTCCTCAGCCCTGGGCTGTCACAAAATCACGTGAGACTAGCTGACACTGAAATCCGCCACAATATACCGTGTTTATTGACTCATAGCGATTTAACTGAAACTTACTGAAACCGACTGAAATCAACCCTTGGTGCGAAAGGAGAGACTCGAACTCTCACGCCTTGCGGCGCTGGAACCTAAATCCAGTGCGTCTACCAATTCCGCCACTTTCGCGCTGCTGTTCGCTTCCAGCTTCGGGACGATTATATCACCAAGCTGCCATTTCACTAACTTGGCGCTTTTATTTCAACCACCGAACGCCCGTACAGCTTGCCTTGCAGCATCAATGGAAAAACCTGCGGCAGTTCCGGAAACGGGACGGTATGCGCCACCAGGGCCAAGTGCCCGGGATGCAAATCAGTTGCCAGTCGATGCCAGATTTGGCTGCGCAAAGGCATGGCTGTGGCAGCCGAGTCGATACCGATCAGGCGCACGCCGCGCAGGATGAAAGGCAGCACCGTGGTATTCAATTCGATACCGCCTGCGTTGCCAAAGCTGGCGATCGCGCCGTTCTGCTGCATCGTGCGCGTCAGCCAGGCCAGCGTGTCGCCGCCCACCGAGTCCAGCGCACCGGCCCACTGCGCTTTCTCCATCGGGCGGCTACCCATTACCAAATCTTTCCGCGACAAGATTTCTGCCGCACCCAGCGACTTCAAGTAATCATGTTCGCTATCCTTCCCTGTCAGTGCCACCACGTGGTAACCGAGCTGCGCCAGCATCTGGATCGCGAGGCTGGCCACACCGCCGGTCGCGCCGGTCACGATCACCTTGCCACTCCCGGGACGCAACTCGTTCTGTTCCAGGCGATGGATGGACAATGCTGCAGTGAATCCGGCCGTGCCCAAAATCATTGCATCGAACAGCGACAATCCCTGCGGCAGCGGCACCACCCAGTCGGCCGGCACGCGCACGTATTCGGCATACCCGCCGTCATGCGCAACGCCCATCTCATAACCAGTCACCAATACCTGGTCGCCGGCCTTGAAGCGCGCATCGGATGAATCCTTCACCACGCCCGAGACGTCGATGCCGCCGACACAAGGAAAACGGCGTATCACCTTGCCCGCACCGGTGGCGGCGAGCGCATCCTTGTAGTTCACGCCGGAGTAATGGGCCTGAATAACGACCTCGCCGGGATCGAGATCGTCCAAGGTCAGCTCGACGAAACGCCCGGCGGATTTGCCGTCTTGTTCAAAGATTCTATAAGCGGAAAAAGCTTTCATATGAATAACCAAAGTCAACATCGTGGCG
>CAVWTZ010000079.1:0-12929 GCA_963757485.1 uncultured beta proteobacterium | reverse complement strand
GATACTTGGACAATTCCTCGCGCACGGTGGGTGAATCCGTCTCGTTGTAGCGCCTCTCCAGGTTGTTCACGACGCCCTCGAACACATGTTCGCGCAGCGTCGGCTTCCCGCGTTCATTCAGGTATTGAAATGGGATCTCAGCTTTGCCGCTGCCATACAGAATCACCTGCTGGATATTCTCCGGCAGGCTTTCGAAGGATTGCTCGATATCGAAGTTGTAATATTTGGCGAGTCCGGCGAGGAGTTGGTGGTAGAACTGGTTGCGCCGGTCCCAACCCTTGATCGCGCCCGAGCTTAAGCTGAGTGTAGGGAAAGCGACGATGCGTTTGCGGTCGAAATAGTTGATGCTACCGAGGCCATCGCACTTCGGGCACGCTCCCATCGGATTGTTGAACGAGAACAAGCGCGGTTCCAGTTCGGCAGCGAGTAGTTGCAGATCGGACAGGCGAATTTGGCCGAGAACACGTGCCTCCTTTCCGGAATCCATCTCCACTGCAACGGCGCGGCCTTCGGCATGGCGCAAGGCGGTTTCGAACGATTCGGCCAGCCGCTGCTTGGCTTCTGTATTGACTTTCAAGCGGTCTATCACGATCTCGACAGTGTGCTTTTTGGTTTTCTGCAAGGCCGGCAACGCGTCGATCTCATACACCTTGCCGTTGATGCGCAATCGCGTGAAACCCTGTGCGCGCAATTCGTCGAACAGATCCAGCTGCTCACCCTTGCGCTCCACCACCAGCGGCGACAGGATCATGATGCGCGTCTCCTGCGGCAGTTCCAGTAACATGGTCCACCATCTGTCCGACACTCTGCGCCTGCAGCACCAGATCGTGCTGCGGACAATAGGGATCGCCGGCGCGCGCGAACAGGAGGCGCAGATAATCGTGGATCTCGGTAACGGTGCCGACCGTTCGAGCGCGGGTTGTGCGAAGTGGCTTTCTGCTCTATCGCGATCGCTGGCGATAAGCCCCTGATAAAGTCCACATCGGGCTTTTCCATCAATTGCAAAAATTGCCGCGCATAAGCGGAAAGGGATTCCACATAGCGCCGCTGCCCCTCCGCATACAAAGTGTCGAAGGCGAGTGAGGACCTACCTGAGCCAGACAACCCGGTGATGACCACCAGTTTGTGACGGGGCAGATCGAGGCTGATGTTCTTTAAATTGTGGGTGCGGGCACCGCGTATGCTTATCTGTTCCATGCCTTCCATCTCGATTGAGGCGACCTGACAGTTTACGCGATTTTGCATGCTTTCCAAAATCGATGAACCGGGAGGAGATAAGCAGCTTGTTTGTCTGCTTGTCGGGAACCGAGCCTTCTGCAGAATAATCCACGCAGTCAAGGATTATTGAAGCAGGTTGGTGAGGCTGGTTCCTGTTATGAACCGTAGGAAATCGATGCTGTACCTCAGACTTTCGGCGTCGGTGTCTTGTTCCGTGTGAATCCGGGCCAAATCAACGGAATGTTGCGGATTTTCACCCGGCACGAACTCGGCGAAGATACGCATCGTTCCTGCCAATTTTCTCCTGCGCTCTGCACAGCACTTCTCGAGCGAAGCCAAAGCCTGTGCCGCCCTCTTCCTTCTTTGGCATGCAGCAATCAACGCTGTCCATGTATGGGCTCTGTTCCGTAAGCACCTGTGAACCTATCCGTTTGCCATTCTGACATTCGGGTGGTTCCTCGCCTATCCGCTCCACCGCTATTCACACACCGAGTCGGCATGGCTTCTGACAGCTTCGATTCTTGATCCTTTCGTTATTGCGATCACTTGGCTTGAGTACAATCGCTTGCGCGCTTCACTTGGGTTAGCAGACTCCGCATGATGTAATATTCTGTGCGCTGGAACTCGATGGTTCAGCAGGCGCAAACATAAGCCGGCATTTACCCAAAATAGGAAGGAGAAGTTGAATGGCTAACGGGAAAAATATCACATCAGACCGCTATACGCGCATCGCGATCATTACCGGCGCCACCTCCGGCATCGGGGAAGCGACAGCAAGAAAATTTGTCGCCAGCGGCTATGGTGTTGTAGGCAATGGCCGCAACGCCGCAAAACTGCGCGCGCTTGAACACGAGATGGGAGATGCATTTACCGGCATTGCGGGCGATGCTTCCGACAGCTCATTGCTGGAACGATTGTTTGTCGTAGCTGACGAACACTTTGGAAAGGCGGCCGACATCGTTGTAGCCAATGCAGGACGCGGTTTGGGCGGATCCGTCAAGGACGCCGACTTGTCCCGGTTTGAAGACATGCTCAAGCTCAACGTAACGGGTACTCTGGCCCTGTTGCAAAAAACAGCCAGGAAAATGGCCGATGAACAACCATCAACCTATCCCGGACAGGCCAAGGATATCGTCGTCATCGGGTCGGTGGTGGGCAGGCACATATCGCCATTCAGCGCGGTTTACGGTGCCACCAAGTTCGCCGTGCATGCGCTGGTCGAAGGACTGCGCCGCGAGTTGGGTCCCAAAGGCATACGCGTATCACTGGTTGAACCGGGCGTCGTAATCAGCGGGTTTCAGGACGGTGCCGGATACGGTGACGATATGGTGCGGAACTTCGACCAAAAATTTGGTCCATTGCTGTACGGGAATGATGTGGCGAACGCAATTCACTACATCGTGGCTCAACCGCCCCACGTTCATGTCAGCGACATCATGGTTAGGCCCACGCGGCAGGATTATCCCTGAACGAGCCGGGATGGCTGGCAAGTGGCCTGCGATGAATACTCAGTAACTTTACAGAGATGGAGGACAGGATGCAACAGCGTGATCTAGGCCGTTCCGGCCTGCGTGTTTCGGCCTTGGGGCTCGGCTGCATGGGAATGTCCGAATTCTACGGCGGGCAAAACGAGGCGGGCGCAATCGCCACGATTCACCGTGCACTCGAGCTCGGGGTGAATTTCCTCGACACGGCCGACATGTACGGTGTCGGACGCAACGAGGAACTTGTCGGCCGCGCCATACGGGGCAAACGCGACCAGGTCGTCCTCGCGACCAAGTTTGGCAATATGCGCGGCAGTGAAGGCCAGTTCCTCGGCGTGAATGGCCGGCCCGACTATGTCCGATCATGCTGCGACGCGAGCCTGAAGCGTCTCGGCGTTGAATTCATCGACCTCTATTATCAGCATCGCGTCGACCCCAATACTCCGATCGAGGATACGGTCGGTGCCATGGCCGAACTGGTGCAGGAAGGCAAGGTTCGCTATCTCGGCCTGTCCGAGGCGGCTCCGCAGACGATACGACGGGCTCATGCTGTCCATCCGATCGCGGCCTTGCAAACCGAATATTCCTTGTGGAGCCGTGACGCGGAGGGCGAAATCCAGTCCACGGTGCGCGAACTCGGGATCGGATTCGTGCCCTATAGTCCGTTGGGCAGGGGCTTCCTGACAGGGCAGATCAAGCATATCGACGACCTCGAACCCGGCGATTACCGCCGCAATTCGCCGCGCTTCCAGAGAGATAATTTCCGGAAGAACCTTGATCTTGTCCGCGAGATCGAGGAGATGGCGCGCACAAAGCACTGTACCGCGGCGCAACTCGCGCTGGCCTGGGTGCTGGCGCAAGGCGAGGACATCGTTCCCATTCCGGGCACCAAGCGGCCAAAACTGCTGGAAGAAAATGTCGGCGCGCTGGATGTCCGGCTTCTGCAGACGGATTTCGACCGTATCAATCAAATCCTTCCACCGGGTGCGGCGGCCGGTACGCGCTATGCCGCCCCGCAAATGCAGGCATTGAACCGTTAAGAAACATAAAGTGGGTCGGAGAGATTGACTTTTTTTGGCCCCTTGCAGCCATCAGCTGCAAGCAGCAAAGAATCAGAAAGACTTAATCAGTCAATGGGAGTGAGCGATGAAAATTGAAATCTGGTCGGACGTGATCTGTCCCTGGTGCTATATCGGCAAAAGGCGCTTCGAAAAAGCGCTCGAGCAGTTCGGGCAGCATGAAAATATAAACGTGATCTGGCGCAGCTTTGAACTCGACCAAAACGCACCATCGCAGTATCCGGGCACGCTGGAGGAAAGGCTTGCGAGCAAGTACGGTGTCAGCCTGCAGGAGGCGGAAGCCATGAACGCCCGCGTGACTGCAGTCGCCAACGAGGTCGGACTGAAATATTCCCTGTCCAACGCCCGGCCGGGCAACACTTTCGATGCGCACCGGCTGCTGCATTATGCAATGTCGAAAAATCTGGGCGACCAGGCCGCCGAATGCATCATGCAGGCATACTTTTCGGAATCGTTCCCGGTGGGCGACCGTGCTGCGCTGGCGGCTCTTGCACCGAAGTTCGGCATTGCTGAAGCGGAAGCAATGGCTATGCTGGAAAGTGACGATTATTCTGACAAGGTGCGCGCCGATGAATTGCGCGCCGCCGAATTCGGTGTAACCGGCGTGCCGTTTTTTGTTTTCGATGAAAAATCCGGCATATCCGGCGCGCAACCGGTCGAGGTGTTTGTCGGGGCACTGCAGCAGACATATAGCTGACGATGGGATGTGCCATTTGTTTTCGGGCAGGATAAAGTGCTGGGGGCTGATGTGGATATGACGTTTGCAGGTATCGGGCTGCACGTTTTTATTGCGGTGTTCTTCGCGATACACGTCGTTCGCACCGGGCAACCGATGTATTGGTTGATTATTTTGTTCATCTTCCCGCTGCTGGGCAGCATCGTCTATTTCTTCGCCGTCTATTTGCCGGGCTTTCGTCTCAGCCACCGCACCAGAAGGGTCGTGGCCGCGGCAGCCAAAGCGCTTGACCCAAAACGCGAACTCCGCGAAGCACAGGCGGCCTTTGACGAGTTGCCGACAGCACAGAACCAGATCCGTCTGGCCGAAGCGCAGCTTGAACTCGGCTTGTCCGAGGCGGCGGCGGACAACTACGAAGCCTGCCTCAAAGGCCCGTTCCTGAGTTCGCTGGAGATCAGGTTTGGTGCCGCGCGTGCTTTCGTGGAGTGCAAGCGTTACCGGGAAGCACTCGAACACCTTGAGGCGATCCAGAACATAGACCAGGCATTCCGGCGGGAAGCGGTTTCGCTTCTGCTTGCCCGCTCATATGCAGGGGTGGGCAGAAATGACGAGGCACGTTCCAGCTTCGAGTCGGTATTGGCCCGTTATGGCACTTTTGAGGCCCGCGCCGAATATGCCATCTGGGCACTCAGCATCGGAGACACTGCCACGGCAGCAAGGCTGCAAGCCGAAATCGACCACATCACCAAGCGCTGGAGCCCGCAAGCGAGGGAGTTGAATGCGGCTTCCATGCAGCGGCTGAATGCCGCGCTCGAACTGTCGGGCAAGCACTCGTGAAAACCGTTGCAGGCCGGCTATAGGGTGTCGTCATGTATTTCGTAAAAATATATTTCATACTCGGTTTGGCGATGTTTTTCGTCGTTCTCTGGGATTATAAGTATTTGCCAAATACGGCAAAGCGACTGGTGCAACAGCCGGGTGACCAAACCGGCTTTTCGCTCGTGGTACTGGCGGTACGAAATTTGATGCTGATGACATTATTTGCATTTTTTCTCTGGCCGCTCGTTGTGCTGATAGAGTTATCGGGAAGCGGGGAAAAGTGAACAATCCGGACTGCGCACGATTTGGCCTGAACGCATCCGACAGATTTTCGTTTTGCCGCCTCCCAGTACAATATTTACGCCTGTGATTCGTCTTGACCCGTATGGATACGACGCTAACCGGTAAATCGATAATGGCCGAGCAAGACGAGCGCATCGCTGAAACCGTCTTCCGCGAACGCGCGCGGCTGGGGAATTTCATCCGGCGGCGTGTGCCCGATGCAAGCGAGGCGGAAGACATCCTGCAGGATGTGTTCTACGAGTTTGTCGCTGCATACCGCCTGCCGGAACCGATCGAGCAGGTTGGCGCATGGCTGTTCCGTGTGGCGCGCAATCGCATCATCGACCGCTTTCGCAAGAAGCGCGAAGAACAGCTTCCCGAATTATCGGAAGAAGACGAACAGGGGAACTGGCTGGATGAAGTCCTGCCTTCGGCTGATGCAGGGCCGGAAGCGGTTTATGCGCGGAGCGTGTTGCTGGAGGAAGTGGCTGCCGCGCTGGACGAATTGCCCGTGGAACAGCGCGCGGTGTTCATCGCCCACGAACTGGATGGGCGCAGCTTCAAGGAGTTGGCGGCGGAAAGCGGTGTGGGCGTGAACACCTTGCTGGCGCGCAAGCGTTATGCGGTGCTGCACCTGCGCACGCGGCTGAAAATCCTTTACGAAGAGGCCGGATTGGCGGTCTAGGCCCGGAAGCATCGGCCCTCCGCCAATGTCACGTATAATCCTCGCGGTAAATTCCGGGAGTAAATGAATGACGGCCTTGTTATGCAGCCTTGGCGCTGCGCTGTTCACGGCAGTGGGCGGCATGTTTGCACTGAAACATACTGATCGACTGCACCTGATACTGAGTTTCAGTGCGGGCGCGGTCATCGGCGTTGCGTTTTTCGATTTGATGCCCGAGGCGTTCCTGCAGGCGGGAAGCTACCACGGCATACCACAGATTGCCGCATTCATTGCGCTGGGATTTACCTGCTACATGGTACTCAACAGGTGGCTGTTGCTCAGTCCCGCCCATGACGATGGCTGTCAAAACCCCTGGCACCGCGGGCATTTCGGCGCCGGCACACTTTCGATTCACAGTTTCATGGACGGTGCGGCGATCGGGATTGGATTCCAGTCGTCGACCGGTCTCGGGATTGCCATCGCGATTGCAGTATTAATCCACGATTTTTCCGACGGGATCAATACCGTTGGCATGGTGTTGAAAAACAATGGTCCGCGCACGCTGGCCTGGCGATGGCTGGCGGTTGATGCGATTGCACCTGTCGCCGGCGTTGTGTCCACCAGCCTGTTCGTAATGCCGCCTGGTTATGTTGCACCGGCATTGGCTATATTTTGCGGGTTCTTCCTCTATATCGGTGCAAGCGACATGCTGCCCGAAACTCATCATGCGCACCCCAAGCTGCTGTCAGTGCTGGCCACATTAGCCGGTCTGTTCGCCCTATACATGGCCGGCCGACTCGGGGGCGCCTAAGCTGCCGGTTGTTGCTGCAAGTCATCGTTAATCCCCAGAAGGAGTGGCGGCCGTCGGCTTTTCGAAAGCAATACTGAACGACATTTTGCAATTACTGAACGACATTTTGCAATTTTCGGCTTTACCTAAAATATTTCTGCCCCTGTTTCGTCTTTATGGTTATAGGCATGTACGGATTTCGCTGTTTGAAGTGGCCGTTCTGTGTGCACGTTGCAGAATCTGCCTGCGGGAGCTGTTAAGCGTGGCTGATTAAATCATTACTGGGAGAAGTGGAACATGAGTTGCTGCAGATCGAAGTGCTGGAAGATTGCGCTGCTGGTGGCAGTTGGCATTGCTGCATTGGGTTGGGTAGTGATGGCGCTGTGGAACTGGCTGATGCCGTCATTATTCGGCGGGACACATGCAATCAATTACCTGCAGGCCATGGGCCTGCTGGTGTTGAGCAAGATTCTATTCGGCCGACTGCGCGGGCATGGTTGTCATGGACGCTGGCGCCATCACAAGCGGCTGGAACAGATGTCGCCGGAAGAGCGCGAGAAATTTCAGGCCGCGATGCGCGGTTGTTGCGGCACCGGCAGTCAGGATAGCGCAGAAGCAACGAAAAAGTGACATAACCTTTTGCTAAGCTGACGCAACAGGAATTTCTGTGGGGAACCAACCTAGCGCTGGGCATGGATTGTCCGGAACGGCGAGAATTGTGCGTCGGTGTTTGTTGCAAGATGTTGCCGTTCATCCTGATTGAACGCGTTATCGCCGCACTGGAAATTGCCGGTCTTTCCCATAGTGTAAATAGGTTAATAATGTTCTTGTTGATTTCAGAACAGCTGCTATAGAATCTCGCGACGCCATTGCATCAACTCCAGCAGCGGCTGCTCCCTCATTGAAGCTTCGAAATTGTTGCATTCTGTATGACTTGACGACTCACTGTGAATAAGCCGATAAAAAAACTTGCTGTCGCATCGACCGTTGCTGTGCTGATGTCCGCTTGCGCCGTCGGCCCTGATTTTCAAAAACCGGCGCCCCCCGCGGTGAAAGGTTATACCACCGAGACGCTGCCAGCCCGTCCGTCTTCGACGGATGCCGCACAGCAGTTCGTAGATGGCCGCGATATTCCTGCCCAGTGGTGGGAACTGTTCCATTCGCCGGCGCTCAACCAGCTGGTCGAGCGTGCGCTCAAGGCCAACCCGAATCTGCAGGCGGCGCAGGCCACCTTGCGGCAGGCCCAGGAAAATGTCTATGCGGCGGAAGGCACGCTGTATCCCTCCGCGAATGCCAACGGTTCGGTGACCCGGGAACAGACCAACGGCGCGCAGAACGGCCAACCGGGTACCCCCGGCTCATTGTTTACGTTGTATAACGCCTCCGTCAGCGTTTCCTATGGCATCGATCTGTTCGGCATCGCCCGCAGAGGGCTAGAATCGGTCGAGGCGCAACAGGATTTCCAGCGTTTCCAGCTTGAAGGCGCTTATCTGACGCTGACCTCGAATGTGGTGACCACAGCGGTGCAGGAAGCTTCGCTGCGCGCGCAGATTGGGGCAACGCGCGAGGTTATAGACGCGGAAGCCCAACAGCTCGATGTGTTGCAGAAGCAGTTCAGCGTGGGCGGGGTTTCCCAGTCCAGCCTGCTGGCGCAGCAAACCGTGCTGGCACAGACCCGCGCCAGCCTGCCACAGCTGGAAAAGCAGCTGGCGCAGATCCGCAACCAGCTGGCAGTGCTCGCCGGTGATTTGCCGAGTGAAAATGGCGCTGCGACGTTTGAGCTCGATCTGCTTCAGCTTCCGCAGCAATTGCCGGTAAGCCTGCCCTCCAGGCTGGTTGAGCAGCGCCCCGATATTCGCGCCGCGGAGTCCCAGCTGCATGTTGCCAGCGCCCAGGTCGGCGTGGCTACCGCGAACATGTTCCCGCAACTCACCCTCAGTGCGAGCGCCGGCTCGGCTGCCAGCAGCGCCGGCAACCTGTTTTCAGCGGGTAGCGGGATTTGGAGCGTGGGTGCGGGGCTGGTCCAGCCGCTTTTCCGCGGCGGCACGCTGCTGCACCAGAAACGTGCCGCGGTCGACGCCTACGATGCGGCGGCTGCGCAATACCGCAGCGTCGTGTTGTCGGCTTTCCAGGACGTGGCCAATGTGCTGGACGCATTGCAGTCCGATGAGCGTATCTTTGAAGCCCAGACCGCAGCCGCGCAATCCGCAGCCGACAATCTCGACATCACGCGCAAACAATACCAGGTCGGAGCGGCCAGCTATCTGGCGCTGCTCAATGCGCAGCAGGCGTACCAGCAGACCCGCATCGCGCTGGCGCAGGCGCGGGCGAGCCGATATGCCGATACTGCCGCCCTGTTCCAGTCTCTGGGCGGGGGGTGGTGGAACCGTGACGATGTGAAGGGACAGACCGGACAGCAAATATCAGGGGTAGACAAACCATGAAATATGTAACCAACAAGCAGCAGTTAAAACGGAGACAGCGACAATGACAAAACGAATGGTGATCATGCTCGTGACTTTGGCCGGTTTGGTGTTCGGCGGCGCTATTTGGCTTCCAGGCGTTCAAGGGGAAAATCGATGAGAAATTCATGTCCTGATGGGAAACGCCCCGCAAACGGTTTCGACCAATGACCGCCGGCTATCAGGAATGGCTGCCGCAACTTGAAGCCCGTCGGGCGGCTTGCGTGCTGATCAATGGCGTTGAAGTCAGCCCCGAGGTGGCCGGCATCGTATCCGCGATCAACTTCAAGCAGGGCGAAGACGTCCAAAGGGCATGGTCCTGTTTGAACTGGTACACGACAATGATGTTGCGCGGCTGCATTCGCTTCAGGCTGCTTCTGCGCTGGCCAGGACCACTTACGCGCGTGACAAGCAGCAATTCGAATTCAAGGCCATCAGTCAGCAAGTGCTGGACATAGACAAGGCCAATCTGATGCAGGCAGATGCCGCAGTGGCGGAACAGCAGGCACTGGTGAACAAGAAGTTCATCCATGCATTGTTCCGGGCGCGTCGGTATCCGCCAGGTGAGCGTCGGGCGGTGCTGCCATCCCGACCGCCTCCGCCTGCTTGACGGAGTCGTCGTCGAACTGCACCTGTCGAATCCCACCTCCAGAGCCGTAGTACACACGTCGGTGGTGGCGCCCGTCGCCGACGGCGTCATCGCCGGGTTCGGCGGTCTCGGCTACCGGCTCGCCGTGCAGGCCGTAGCCGGCTGTTGGCAGCGCCCTCCCGGCAGGCGGCGGTCGAGCGCCTCGGTGCCCGGGTACCGGTCGCGTCCCGGCACGGTGGACTCCGACCGGGGCGTCCACCTCCCCGTCATGGACGTCGCCGGCCGGCTGGAACGCCTGCGACCCCTGCTGGCCGACGTCGGTGCCGACGCCTTGCTCGTCACCGCACTCACCAATGTCCGCTACTGACCCGGTTCAGCGGGTCGGCCGGCGTGCTCCTCGTCGCAGGCGACCGGGGCCTGCTCGTGACCGACGGTCGGTACCGCGCGCAGGCGGCCGAGCAATTGCAGGCCTCGGCACTGTGGGAGCCGGTCGACCTGACGGTGGGTGGCGCCCAGGTCCAGCGGGGCGCCGTCGCCGTACCGCCGCCCGGGCCGGGAGCCGGATTGGTCTCGAGGCCGACGACGTCACGTGGGGGGCGCAACGCCGCTGGGCCAACACGTTGGCCCCGAGCGAGCCGGTGGCGACCACGGGAGTGGTCGAGTTCCTGTCGCCGCTGGTGAAGGACGCGGGAGGTGGGCGGGTCTCGCCAGCCGCCGCGGCGATCGCCGACGCCGCCCTGGGCGAGGTACACGTCATGCTCAAGAACTGCACCGGCCCGGAGGAGCAGGTGGCGTTGGCCCTCGACACCGCCATGCGTCGGGGCGGGGCCGAGGACCACGCCTTCGGAACCATCGTCGGCCTGGGTGCCAACACGGCGAAGCCGCACCGTGGCCAACGCCACCCCATCGTGTCGGGGGACCCGGTGGTCATCGACTTCGGTGCCACCTCGACGGCTACCGCTCGGACATGACCCGCACGTTCTGCGTGGGGGCGTTCCATGCAACCCCTCGACCGCGTGTTCGACGTCGTCGCCGAAGCGCCAGGCCGCCCGCGTGGCCGCCGTGGGGCCCGGTGTGGTGAGCGGCGAGATCGACCAGGGTGTGTTCGCCGGAGCGGATCGCGCTGGCCGGTTGGGCCGACACGTTCGACGGCACCGGGCACGGGGTGGGACTGGACATCCACGAGGCACCGCCGGTGGGCCGGGGGTCGACTGCTATCCTCACCACCATGGTGACCGCCGAGTTCGAGCCCGGCGTGTATCTGGCCGGAGTCGGGGGCGTCCGCATCGAGGACACCGCGTGGTGACCGATCAGGGTTCTAGCGCTCTCACGGGATTCACAAAGGACATCGCTGCCTGATGGCTGTCACCACCAACGACCTGCGCAACGGTATGACCCTCGACCCGGGAGCTGTTCGCCGTAGTCGAGGTCCAGCATGGACTCCGGCAAGGGCGACACGTTCGTCCGCACCAAGTTGAAGAACGTCGTACGGTGCCGTGATAGAGCAGACGTAGGGCTGACGGCGTCCTCGAGCAGGCCATCGTCAACAAGCGCGAGATGCAGTACCTGTACCACGACGGGTCCGACTACGTCTTCATGGACAACGCTGCCGTACGACCAGATCACCGTATCACCCAGCCGCCTGGGTGACGCCTCGAAGTATGTGAAGGAGGGTGACAGCGCCATCTACGAGATGGCCGTGGGCGTCGACCTGCCGGCGGCGGTGGAGTTGTCGGTGGCCGAGACCGAGCCCGGCGTCCAGGGAGACCGGGTCTCCGGCGCCCGCAAGCCGGCCACCCTCGAGACGGGCCTGGTCGTCCAAGTGCCGTTGTTCGTCAACCCGGGTCACGCGCTACGTCGACACCCGCCACGGGCGAGTACATCACCCGGGCCTAGCCCGCTGCGGCACCGCCGGCCGTCCGGCTCCAGGACGGGCCGGTGCCCGAAGAAGGCCCGCGCCACCGAGCGCGCGAGCTGGCCCTGACCCTTCTGTACGAAGCCGAGCTCAAGCGTGCCGGCGCGGTTGGGTGATCGCCGCCTGCCCGTCGTCCCCGACCCCTTCACGGTGTCCCTGCTGACCGGTGTGGATGAAGAACAGTGACGACATCGACGAGCTCATCAGCGCGGCCGCCGTGGGGTGGGAGATCGACCGCATGCCGGTGGTCGCCGGACGATCCTGCGCCTCGCCACCTGGGAGCTGATGGCCCGTCCCGACGTCCCGGTGGCCGTCGTCATCGAGGGCGGTGGAGCTGGCCAAGCGGTCTCCCACCAGTCCTCCGGCGGGTTCGTCAACGGAGTGCTCGCCACCATCGCCCCGTCGGGTCCGCGCCACGGAGGGGTGACCAGCCGAGGGAGCCGGACCGTGGCGTCGAGCCACCGGTGTTCGGTGCTGCAGCCGTTCCCGCAATTGGCGGACGGCGTGGGCCGCCATCTCGGGCCCGTGGGTGAAGGCCGCCAGTTCGGAGTCGACCTCGCCCAGCCGGTCGGCGGTGTCCTATTGAGATGCGGAAGTTCGTGCAGGAGTCGGCGAAGGAATATTTCATCCGACCACGGGAATTTCACCAGGGCGTCGCAGGTGATGAGCACGCCGCTCAAGGCTTCGTGCAGGAGAACGGCAGGTGCCCGGGGGTGTGGCCGGGGTGTGCAGACCCACGGCCACCGGGAGCACATCGTTCTCGGTGAAGGTGCCGTCGACCTCGCTCGATGTCTGCCGGCGCTGGGGGTAACCGAAGACTCGGGCCAGCGCCAGGGTCAGATCGCCGGGGGCGCCCGGCCCGTGCGCAGGTAGTCGGCGTCGTCTTCGTCGAGGTTGTGGAGAGCGGCCCGTGCCGGGTCCGCAGCCGGCGGGCGTCACCGACGTGGTCAG
>CAVWTZ010000078.1:0-25661 GCA_963757485.1 uncultured beta proteobacterium | reverse complement strand
GGCATGGGGGTCATCGTCGGCGGCCTGATCCTGGGCATAGCGGAAACCACCACGGGGTACTACATTTCCACCGGCTACAAGGATGTGCCCGGGCTGCTGCTGCTGCTGCTGGTGTTGACGATCAAGCCGGCCGGCATGTTCGGCAAATCCGTCATCAAGAAGGTTTAGCATGAGCGTCACCAAAAATGTTGCCATCGTCGCCGGGATAGCGGTTGCGGCGCTGCTGCCAGCGATCTGGTCCAATCCCTATTATGTCCACCTGATGGTGATCATCGGCATTTACTCGATCTTGCTGCTCGGCCTGGATATCGTGGTGGGCTATGTGGGCGAGGTCTCGCTGGGGCATGCCGCGCTGTTCGGCATCGGCTCCTACACCGCCGGTGTGCTCAATTTCCAGCTGGGCGTTCCGTTTCTGCTCGCGATACCGGCAAGCATTGTCGTCACCGCGATCTTTGGCGCGATCCTGGCGCTGCCGGCATTGCGCGTGAACGGACCCTACCTGGCGATGGTGACACTGGCATTCGGGACCATCATCCAGATTCTGATCAACGAAATGGATTTTCTGACCAACGGTCCGCTCGGGATTGCTTTACACAAACCGGTCTGGTTCGGTCACCAGGTCACCGGTGCCGACTACTACTACATCGTGCTGCTGGCGCTGGTCATGACGCTGTTTGTCGTGCAACGCATACTCAAGTCCCACTTGGGCCGCGCATTCGAGGCGCTGCACGACAGCCCGATCGCTTCCGACTGCATGGGGGTGAGCGTATATGGATACAAGGTCTACGCGTTTGTGCTGAGCGCCGGCATCGCGGGCCTGGCCGGCGGCCTGTTTACCTATTCCGAGGAATACATCTCGCCCAACACCTATAACTTCGAACTGACCATCCTGTTCCTGCTGGCGGTCATCATGGGCGGACGCAAGACACGGGTCGGCCCGATCCTCGGCGCGATCATCATCGTGATGCTGCCCAACGTGTTGTCGGATATCGACCTGTTCCGCAAGATCTCGGTCGGCATCGCGATATTCGCGGTGCTGTATTCGGCTTATGCGGTCGTGGCCGGAACGCTGACCCTGAAAAAGCTGGTGCTGCCGCTGCTGGTGATTTTCGCGCTGGCCGTATCGGGGTTCGTGATGGACGATATCACCCATCAGCGCCTGACGATATTCGGCGTGATGATCCTGTTCGTGGTGTATTACCTGCCGAACGGCATCATGGGCTTCGTGCGCAGTATCGTGCTGAAGATCCGGCCGCAGTGGATACATCGCCATGAACTCGTGCTCGATCATGGCGACAAGCAGCATATCTGGGCGGTGCCCGATCATCCGGTCACCAGCAGGGGTTACCTGCTCGAAGCGCGCAACATCCTGATGCAGTTTGGCGGATTGAAGGCGCTCAACGAAGTCAATCTGGAAGTCAAAAAAGGCACCGTGCACGGGCTGATCGGACCGAACGGTTCGGGCAAGAGCACCATGATGAACGTGCTGACCGGCATCTACAAGCCGACCGGGGGGGTGATCGAATTCAACGGCAAGATCATCACCGGCCTGTCGCCCACGTCCATTGCCGGCGAGGGGATCGCGCGAACCTTCCAGAACGTGCAGCTGTTCGGCGAAATGACCGCGATCGAAAACGTGCTGGTCGGCCTGCACCACACCTATCGCCACAGCCTGCTCGATGTCGTGTTCCACACGCCGCGCTGCCGCAGGGAGAAGCTTGCGGCAAGGGTGCGCGCTGCAAGCCTGCTGAAATTCGTCGGCCTTGCCGACCTCGCCAACGAGGAAGCGCGCAACTTGCCGTATGGCAAGCAGCGCCTGCTTGAAATCGCGCGCGCGCTGGCGCTGAATCCCAGCCTGCTGCTGCTCGATGAGCCGGCCGCCGGCCTGACCGCGCCCGACATCAAGGAGTTGATAGTGATGATCAACAAGATACGCGGCCACGGCATCACCGTGATCCTGATCGAACACCATATGGACGTGGTGATGAGCATATGCGACACCGTCACGGTGCTGGATTTCGGACAGAAGATCGCCGAGGGGAACCCGGCCAGTGTCCAGTCCGACGAAAAAGTGATCGAGGCGTATCTCGGCGGCATGGCCGCGGCGGCGTAAGGAGAAATCAGCAATGTTACAGATTGAAAATTTGCACGCGGCATACGGCAAGGTGGAAGTGCTGCACGGTATCTCGATCGCAGTGCCCAAGGGCAAGGTCGTCACGCTGATCGGCTCCAACGGTGCCGGCAAGACCACGACGATGCGCGCGGTCTCGGGCATGATCAAGCCGGTGGGCGGCAAGGTCAGCCTGAACGGCAAGGACATCACCGGCATGACGTCCAGCAGGATCACGCGTTCCGGTCTGGCGCATTCCCCGGAAGGACGGCGGGTGTTTGCGACCCTGTCCGTGACCGATAACCTGCTGCTGGGCGCGTTCCCGCGCCTGACCTACGGGCGCGAGCGCGGCGACGTTCCGGGCGATCTGGCGCGCGTGTTCGACCTGTTTCCGCGCCTGAAGGAACGCGCAGCGCAGCAGGCGGGCACGCTTTCCGGCGGCGAGCAGCAGATGCTGGCGATGGGCCGCGCGCTGATGCTCAACCCCGATGTGCTGCTGCTCGATGAGCCATCGATGGGCCTTGCGCCTTTGCTGGTGGCGGAAGTGTTCCGCATCATAGGCGAATTGAAGTCACGCGGCATCACCATGCTGCTGGTTGAACAGTTTGCCGCGGCGGCACTGGAAGTTGCCGACTATGGTTATGTGCTGGAGAATGGCCGCATCTCGGTGCACGGCCCGGCGGATCAGCTGAAGAATGACCCCGCAGTGAAGGAAGCCTATCTGGGCGCAGCGCATTAATTGGCCATCTCGAAAAACTGACTTCGTCGCATGCGGCTCGGCACGATTGCAGAAAAAAAGATCCGGATAACCCTGCGCCGGTCCGCGGTTCAACGGATATCCCGCTCATCGGGCCGCCCGGTATAAGCCGGCCATATAATCGGGTACATGCATGCTCACGCGTTATTCATTGCGCCTTTACCTTCACTTTAAATGAATTTTTGACAAGCAAACCTACAAGGAAATAATCATGTCCAATCCAACCTTACACCTGTGGATCAACGGTCGGCGCACCAACAGCCTCGGCAAGCGCCTGGCGGATGTGACCAATCCGGCCATCGGCGCGGTGATACGCCAAGTGCCGCTGGCTAGCCGCGCGGACGTCGACAGCGCGGTTGCCGCCGCCAGGGCCGCCTTCCCCGCCTGGCGCGACACCACGCCGCTGCGCCGCAGCAGGATACTCAACAAGTTCCGCGAACTGCTGGAAACGCACCGTGCCGAGCTGGCGCAGCTGGCCAGCGAGGAACACGGCAAGACGCTGGAAGATGCAACCGGCTCCGTGCAGCGCGGCATCGAGGTGGTCGAATTCGCGGTCGGCGCGCCGCACCTGCTCAAGGGCGAACATGCCGAGAATGTCGGACGCGGCGTCGATTGCCATTCGATGCTGCAGCCGATCGGCGTCTGCGCGGGGATCACCCCGTTCAATTTTCCGGCGATGGTGCCGATGTGGATGTTCCCGATCGCGATCGCGTGCGGCAACACCTTCATCCTCAAGCCATCCGAAAAGGTGCCCTCGTGCAGCCTGCGCATGGCCGAATTGTTCAAGGAAGCCGGCTTGCCGGACGGCGTGTTCAATGTCGTGCCCGGCGACAAGGAAGCCGTGGACGCGCTGCTGGCGCATCCCGACGTGAGATCGATTTCCTTCGTCGGTTCGACGCCGGTCGCGAAATATATCTACGAGACCGCCGCGCACCATGGCAAGCGCGTGCAGGCGCTGGGCGGCGCGAAGAATCATGCCGTCGTGATGCCCGACGCCGAACTGGACTTCACCGCCGACGCGATCATGGGCGCCGCCTACGGCTCCGCCGGCGAGCGCTGCATGGCGATCTCCACCGTGGTCGCGGTCGGCGATGTGGCGGACGCGCTGGTGGCAAAACTCAAAACACGTGCCGAGAAACTGGTGGTCGGGCCCGGCAACCAGAAAGGCGTCGACATGGGACCGGTGATCTCGGCCCCGCACCGCGACAAGATCGTCGGCTACATCGCCGGCGGCGTCGAACAGGGCGCGAAGCTGGTCGCGGACGGGCGCGGCATCAAGGTGGCCGGGCATGAAAAAGGATTCTTTGTCGGCCCGACGCTGTTCGACCATGTTTCCACCGACATGACGATATACCGGGAAGAGATATTCGGCCCGGTGCTGATCGTGCTGCGCGTCGCCAGTCTGGATGACGCGATCAGCATGATCAACAGCAACCCGTACGCGAACGGCACCGCGATTTTCACCGCGTCCGGTGGCGCGGCGCGGCGCTTCCAGAACGAGATCGAGGTCGGCATGGTCGGCATCAATGTGCCGATTCCGGTGCCGATGGCGTTCTTTTCGTTCGGCGGCTGGAAATCCTCGCTGTTCGGCGACCTGCACATGCACGGCATGGAAGGCGTGTATTTCTATACCCGCACCAAAGCCATCACGACCAGATGGCCGGAGGTGACGGACAAGAAGGTCTCCACGCTGGCGATGCCGACGCTGGGCTGACCCTCCGAACAACCAATCAAACGGGAGAATTACCATGACTATCAATGTTGGTTTCATCGGCCCAGGCATCATGGGCGGTCCCATGGCGCATAACCTGATCAAGGGCGGGCACAAGCTGTGGGTATATGCGCGCCGTCCCGCAGCGATGAAGTCGCTGGTGGCGGCGGGCGCGACCGCATGTTCATCGCCAGCTGAAGTTGCAAAACATGCCGATGTGATCTTCCTGATCGTGTCGGACACCCCGGATGTGGAAAGCGTGATCTTTGGTGAGAACGGCATCGCCCCAGGTATTGCCAAAGAGAAGGGGGCGCGCAGCGGCAGCGTGATCGTCGACATGAGCACCATCTCGCCGACCGCGACCAAGGTGTTCGCCGAACGGCTGGAGAAGCAGGGCGTCGAGATGCTGGATGCGCCGGTTTCCGGCGGCGAGACCGGCGCGATCAACGGCACGCTGTCCATCATGGTCGGCGGCAAGACTGCCGTGTTCGACCGCGTCAAGCCGCTGTTCGAGTGCATGGGCAAGAACATCGTCCATATCGGCGGCAACGGCGCGGGCCAGGTCGCCAAGTCATGCAACCAGATCGTGGTGGCAGTGACCATCGAAGCGGTCGCCGAAGCGCTGACCTTCGCGCGCAGGAACGGCGCCGATGCGGCCAAGGTGCGCGAAGCCCTGATGGGCGGATTCGCCGGCAGCAAGATCATGGAAGTGCACGGCAAGCGCATGCTGGACAACGATTTCAAGCCCGGCTTCAAGGTCGGCCTGCACCAGAAGGACATGCGCATCGTGATGGAAACCGCGCACCAGCTGGGTGTCGCGCTGCCCGCCGCCGCGCTGGTCACGCAGCATCTGAATGCGCTGATGGGGACCGGCGACACCGATCTGGATTCCGCGGCGGTGGTGAAGGTCGTCAGACGCATGTCGGGCATGGGCGACAGTTAGCCTGAATTGCATGCAGAAAAAAATTGTTAGCCACAGAGAACACAGAGTTCACAGAGAAAATCAACAAACCGGCAAATTAAGGCGCACCCTGCAATGGATCAATACCGTAAATTTTTGAATACCTCGCTTTCTCTGTGCCCTCTGTGTTCTCTGTGGCTTGACTTGAGGTTTGGTAGTTGGATGTTTCTATAACCTCTGTGTGTTTATAAAGGATTTACGACAGGGCAAAACGCATGGAAAACATCGTGTTCCTCGATTCGGCCAGCATCATCGCGGACTTACGCCGTCCGGCGTTTGTGCACCAGTGGCAGGAATATCCGTCGACGGCGCCGGGGCAGACCCTGGAGCGCATCAGGGATGCCACCATAGCGATCACCAACAAGGTGCAGCTGGAGCGTGAAACACTGGAGCAGCTGCCGCAGTTGAAGATGGTCGCCGTAGCGGCCACCGGCACCGACAACGTGGATATCGAATACTGCCGCCAACGCGGCATCGTGGTGTCCAATATCCGCA
Organism: uncultured beta proteobacterium; assembly: GCA_963757485.1. GTDB lineage: Bacteria > Pseudomonadota > Gammaproteobacteria > Burkholderiales > Gallionellaceae > Gallionella. The sequence continues at coordinate 19,627 of CAVWTZ010000078.1, read as the reverse complement.
ACTACTCGGTGCATACCGTGCCCGAGCATGTGTTCATGCTGATGCTGGCGTTGCGCCGCAACCTGCTGGCGTTCCGCGCCGACGTGCTCGGCGGCGTCTGGCAAAAGTCCACCCAGTTCTGCCTGTTCACCCACCCGGTGCGCGACCTGCACGATGCGACGCTGGGCATCGTCGGTTACGGCGCGATCGGCAAAGCGGTTGCGCAGATTGCAGCGGCATTCGGCATGAAGGTGCTGATTGCCGAACACAAGGGCGTAGCCGCTGTTCGTCCCGGTTACACCGCGTTCGACCAGGTACTGCAGCGCAGCGACGTGATCACGCTGCACCTGCCGCTCAATGCGCAAACCCGCCACCTGATCGGCGCGGCGGAACTAGCCCGGATGCAGCCCGGCGCATTGCTGCTCAACACCGCGCGCGGCGGGCTGGTCGATGAAGCGGCGCTGCTGAACGCATTGCAGACCGGACGCATCGCCGGCGCCGGGTTCGACGTGCTGGAAAAGGAACCGCCCGCCGCGGGCCATCCGCTGCTGGAACTGGACCTGCCCAACTTCATCCTGACCCCGCACATCGCCTGGTCGGGCAGGGCGGCGATGCAGACCCTGGCTGACCAGCTCATCGCCAATATCGAGGCCTACGTCGCCGGAAATCCGCAGAACCGGGTCGCATAATGCGATTAGAATATCGATAGGCGGAGCTTGTGCTGTAGCTCCGTGGCGCTGTGTATACCGAGGGGAATACCATGACCTATCCTGCAGGCATCAACATTAATGCCGCCGTTACGCCCGAACAAGCCCGCATCCTGACGCCCGAGGCGCTGGGTTTCATCGCCGGACTGGCGCGCAAGTTTGGCGCCGAGCGCCTGTCGCTGCTGCAGCGCAGGGTCAAACGCCAGGCCGAACTGGAGACGGGCAGGCTGTTCGATTTTCTGCCGGAGACCGCCGGGGTGCGCAAGGCCGACTGGATCATCGCGCCGGTGCCTGCCGAATTGCTGGACAGGCGCGTCGAGATCACCGGTCCCGCGGAGCGCAAGATGCTGATCAACGGACTCAATGCCGGGGCAAGCGTGTATATGGCCGACTTGGAAGATTCCATGACGCCCACCTGGCAGAACGTGATCGACGGGCAGATCAACCTGCGCGATGCGGTGGCCGGCACCATCACTCATGTCAATCCGGACGGCAAGACCTACCGCCTCCATGAAAAAACCTCGGTGCTGTTCGTCCGGCCGCGCGGCTGGCACATGGTCGAGAAACACATGACGGTGGACGGCCATCCCATGTCCGCCAGCCTGTTCGATTTCGGCCTGTATTTTTTTCATAACGCAAAGACACTGATGGCGCGCGGCACGGCGCCGTATTTCTACCTGCCCAAGATGGAAAGCCATCTCGAGGCCAGGCTGTGGAACAACGTGTTCGTCCATGCGCAGGAAACGATGAAGATACCGCGCGGCACGATCAAGGCGACGGTGCTGATCGAGACCCTGCCAGCCGCGTTCGAGATGGACGAGATTCTGCACGAGTTGCGCGAGCATTCCGCCGGATTGAACTGCGGACGCTGGGACTACATCTTCAGCTGCATCAAGAAGTTCGGCCATATCCCCGGCTTCATGCTCGCCGACCGCGGCCTGGTCGGGATGACCTCCCCGTTCATGCGCGCCTATTCGCTGCTGCTGATCAGGACCTGCCATCGCCGCAATGCGCATGCGATGGGCGGCATGGCGGCGCAGATCCCGATCAAGTCCGATACCGGGGCAAACGAAGCGGCAATGGCCAAGGTACGCGAAGACAAGGAACGCGAGGCCCACGACGGACACGACGGCACCTGGGTTGCCCATCCCGGGCTGGTGGGGCTCGCAATGGAGGTGTTCGACCGGTTGATGCCGGCCGCGAACCAGTTGGACCGGAAGCGCGAGGATGTGCAGACCGCGGCTGCCGACCTGCTCCGATTCGAGCCGCGCGGTCCGATCACCGAAGCCGGACTGCACTTCAACATCGAGGTCGCGATCGCCTATCTCGGCGCGTGGCTGTCCGGCACCGGCTGCGTGCCGATACACCACCTGATGGAAGACGCGGCCACCGCCGAGATCTCCCGTTCGCAGGTGTGGCAGTGGATACACAGTCCCCTCGGCGTGCTGGACGACGGGCGCAAGGTGACTCTGGACATGGTGCGCGGGATGATTCCGCCGGCGCTGGCCATCATCGACAAGGGCGTCAGCGCGCACCGTTTCATCGCGGGGGATTACCGCCAGGGCGCTGCGGTGTTCGAACAGTTGATCGCGAAGGAGCCCATCGTCGAATTCCTGACCAACTATTGCTATGAAGTGATGGACTGATTTCTTGCATAGACGGCGCTTTCCCTGTCGATCATGAACCCGTGAAAAACATGACTGCCTCGCTCGGCCGTTACGACTACATCATCATCGGCGGCGGCACCGCCGGCTGCGTGCTGGCCAACCGCCTGTCTGCCGACCCGGCAATATCGGTGCTGATGCTCGAGGCGGGCGGAAAGGATGACTACCTGTGGATCCATATTCCGGTCGGCTATCTGCGTTGCATCGGCAACCCGCGCACCGACTGGTGTTTCAAGACCGAGCCCGAACCCGGCCTGAACGGCCGCAGCATCGGTTATCCAAGAGGCCGGGTGCTGGGTGGCAGCTCGTCGATCAACGGCATGATCTACATGCGCGGCCAAGCGCGCGATTTCGAGAACTGGCAGGCGCTGGGCAATCTGGGCTGGGGATGGGACGATGTGCTGCCTTATTACAAACGCTCGGAAGACTACGCGCGCGGCGCTGACGAGATGCACAACAGCGGCGGGGAATGGCGGGTCGAACAGCAGCGCCTGTCGTGGGAGATACTAGACGCGTTTCGCGATGCGGCAGCCGAGGTCGGCATTCCGAAAGTCATCGACTTCAACCGCGGCAACAACGAGGGCTGCGGCTATTTCGAGGTCAACCAGAAACGCGGCGTGCGCTGGAATGCCGCCAAGGGTTTTCTGCGCCCGGCGCTGCGTCGCCCCAACCTGAAGGTCGTCACCGGCGCGCTGGTGCGGCGTCTGCGCTTCGCTGGCAAGCGCGTTGCCGGTGTCGAATTCTGGCACGGAGAGCAACTGTTGCAGGCCGATGCCAATCTCGAGACGCTGCTTGCCGCGGGCGCGGTGAGTTCGCCGCAGATACTGCAATGTTTCCAGCATCGGCCCGGCCGCGTTGCTGCAACGGCACGGCATCGCTGTCGTGCACGAACTGCCCGGCGTCGGCGAGAACCTGCAGGACCATCTGCAGCTGCGCATGGCGTTCAAAGTGAAGAACACCCGCACGCTGAACGAGACCGCCGGCAGCCTGATCGGGCGGATCGGCATGGGACTGGAATACCTGCTGTTCCGCAGCGGCCCGCTGTCGATGTCGCCCAGCCAGCTCGGCGCATTTGTCCGCTCGGACGAGAGCCAGCCCACGCCGAACCTGGAATACCATGTGCAGCCGCTGTCGCTCGACAAATTCGGCGACTCGCTGCACGGCTTCCCGGCCTTTACCGCCTCGGTGTGCGACCTGCATCCGGAGAGCCGCGGCCATATCCGCATCAACAGCGCCGACAGCAGGGTGGCGCCGCTGATCCAGCCCAATTACCTGTCCACCGAGGGCGACCGCAGGACCGCCGCCGATGCGTTGCGCCTGACGCGCCGCATCGCCGCCGCCCCGGCCTTGCAACGTTTTGCGCCGGAAGAGTTCAAACCCGGTCCGGGTTTCCAAAGCGATGAGGAACTGGCCAGGGCCGCCGGCGACATCGGCACCACGATTTTCCACCCGGCCGGTACCTGCAAAATGGGCAGCGACACGATGGCCGTGGTCGATGCGCGGCTGCGTGTGCATGGCATCGCCGGGCTGCGGGTGGTGGATGCTTCCATCATGCCCACGCTGCTGTCGGGCAACACCTGTTCGCCGGTGATCATGTTTGCCGAGCGGGCCGGCGACATGATCAGGGAGGATCGCAAGATTGTGTAGGGTGGGCAAGCATTATCTGATGAAACAACCAGCCATTCGACTGGGCTGGCAAACAACGCCAACCAAGTCGCTGGTTATGCCCGCGCGGACAATGAAATAACCGTGGGCACAAGCCCACCCGACAAGCTGCAAGCTTCGTATCGGTTCTATAATGTGCCGTAATTAAAATCACCCGATAGCCATGACCGACCCATCCAACATCATTGCAATTGCCGACACGCTGCAGCGTCCGCTGCGCGACCTGCGCATCTCCGTCACCGACCGCTGCAACCTGCGCTGCACCTACTGCATGCCGCGCGAACTCTTCGGCAAGGATCACCCGTTCCTGCCGCGTGCCGAGCTGCTCAGTTTCGAGGAGATCGCGCGGCTGGCCGCATCGTTCGTCGGCCTGGGCGTGGAAAAGATCAGGCTGACCGGCGGCGAGCCGCTGCTGCGCCGCAACGTCGAGCAGCTCGTCGCCGTGCTCGCCAAATTGAATACACCGGCGGGCAAGCCGGTGGAGGTCACGATGACCACCAACGGCGTGCTGCTTGCCGGAAAAGCACAGGCACTGAAGGACGCGGGCCTGGCGCGGCTCTCGGTCAGTCTTGACAGTTTGAGCGACAGGATTTTCATGCGCATGAGCGATTCGGCCGTGCCGGTCAGGACCGTGCTGGACGGCATAGACGCAGCGCAGCGCGCCGGTTTCGATGCGATCAAGGTCAACATGGTGGTCCAGCGCGGCGTGAACGATCACGAGATCATCCCGATGGCGGCACATTTCCGGGCAGACAATTCCGGCATCATCCTGCGCTTTATCGAATACATGGACGTGGGCAACACCAACGGCTGGCGCATGGACGAAGTGGTCACCGCGGCGGAGATTCTGCAAACGATAGCGGCGCATTACCCGATCAGGCCGATCGATCCGAATTACGGCGGCGAAGTCGCGGAACGCTGGGCCTATGCGGACGGTGCCGGCGAAATCGGGGTGATCGCATCCATCAGCCGCGCGTTCTGCCACAGCTGCACCCGCGCCCGGCTGTCGACCGACGGCAAACTTTACACCTGTCTGTTTGCCGGCAACGGCCTGGATCTGCGCGCCCCGTTGCGCGCGGGCGCAAGCGACCAGGCTCTGTCCCGACTGATTGCGGAGCGCTGGCAACGACGTACCGACCGTTATTCGCAACTGCGATCGGCCTTGACAGAAGACAGCGGACTACCCGCGGCAAAAAAAGTCGAAATGTCTTATATCGGGGGATGACTGCGGGTTGGCGAGTCAAGGGATCAGCACACAAGGGGCAAGGTTCAACATGCAAGAATTGAGTTGGGCAACCGGGCAACGCAAGCCATGCGGTTGCAAGCTCTTCGCGCCCCGCTCGGTAGCACGTTGTGATGTCATTTTTGTTAATCAAATCCCTATTTTCCCGGTTGTTGCAGAAATACCACACATTAGCGGATTACCTTGCCCCGCTTCATTGGTTGTGGATAATGCCTGCTTGAATTCCCTGACTATCGGGAGTTTTCAATAGGTAGCCGCTCCACGGCGTCTGCCGATATAAACTAAAAACTTATGAGGAGTTTTACATGCAAAAGAAAATTATTGCTTTGGCAATCGCTTCTGCCCTGACCGTTCCGGCGATGGCTTTCGCCGACACGACCGTTTACGGGGTGTTGGATGCTGGCTACGCACAAACCAAAAGCGACAACGGCACGACAACCAACGAACTTGATGCAATCGGATTCAGCACCATGACATCCAGCCGCCTGGGCTTCAAGCAAACCGAAGACATCGGCAATGGCAACAAGGTCATGGCCGTGATCGAGACCGGCATCGGCGGCAACGTGATGGGTTACTACACCGAGGGTTCCGCTGTTAACGGTACCAGCATAGACGCGACCTCCCTGGGTAACCGTGAATTGAATGCGAGCCTGATGTTGAATGAGGGCACCACCCTCAAGTTCGGCTACGGTTCGACGATGATCCGCGACATCAGCCTGGGCTATGCGCCTGATCCGGGCGGCAACCTAGTTGGTAACATCCTGAACAACAACGCCGATTTTTCCAGCAACCGTGCCGCGGGCATCACTGCTACCCAGGCTTTCGACAAGTTCAGCGTAGCCGTTCAGTTGACCGACAAGACGACAAAAGTGACCGGCAGTGTCGACAACAAGAGCGGCAATGGCTATCTGGTTGGCGCTCAGTATGCTGACGGCCCTCTTGCCTTGGCTGCCGCATATCAGGATCAGGAAAGCATTGCCGGCGTTGCTACCGCGACCAATGATGCAACCAGAAAGATCGGCATCCTGGCCGGTTCCTGGGACTTCGGCGTTGCCAAGCTGCTCGCTGAGTACGGCACGGACAAGACTGATCAATCGGTGACTCCACCGGTGGTCGGCACTACCAACCCGCAAAAGTACGATGGCTTCAGCATCGGCGCTCAGGCTCCGTTCGGCGATTTCCTGGGTTTTGTTCAGATCAGCGATGGCAAGTTTAATGCCAACACTAACTCAACCACCAGCGGCGATCAAACCCAAAAAGGTTACACCCTTGGCGGCAAGTACAACATGAGCAAGGCCAGCTACCTTTATGTTTCCTTCGGTGAGAACAAGGTGGATGCCGATGGAACGGCTGCACAACGCAAAGTTGACCAATTTGCGGTTGGTATGGTCCACACCTTCTAATCCCGCGCTGGCTTAGCCAGTTAAGGATTGGTTCGCAGCATCTGAACCCATTGCGGAAACGCAATGGGTTCTTTATTTGCAGTGTTACAAAAGCGTTGTCTTCGCTTTTGCGATGCTGAATAATCGGCACTCTTTCCCCAATCCGCCCCCGCACATGAACGACCTGCAACTGCTGCGCTATAGCCGCCACATTCTGCTCAACGAGATCGGCATCGAGGGCCAGCAGCGCCTGCTGGACGCCAAAGTGCTGATCATCGGCATGGGCGGGCTGGGCTCGCCGGCAGCCCTGTATCTGGCGGCCAGCGGGGTCGGCCGGCTGACCCTGTGCGACCACGACACGGTGGATTTCAGCAACCTGCAGCGCCAGATCATCCACCGCACGTCCACGGTGAACCAGCCCAAGGTGGTTTCGGCACGGACCGCGCTGCACGACATCAATCCCGAAGTGGAATGCATCGCGCTGGATGTGCGCGCCGATGCGGCGCAACTGCGCGATCTGGCCGGGCAGGCCGACCTGGTGCTGGACTGCAGCGACAATTTCGCGACACGCTATGCAGTCAATCGCGCCTGCCTGGCGTTGCGCAAGCCGCTGGTATCGGGCGCGGCGATCCGGTTCGACGGGCAGGTCTCACTGTTCGATTTTCGCGATGAAAATGCACCCTGCTACAATTGTCTGTTCCCGGAGGACAGTGCGGCTGCAGAATTGCGCTGCGCGACCACCGGCGTATTCGCGCCGCTGACGGGTATCATCGGCACGATACAGGCGGCCGAGGCGCTCAAGCTGCTGATCGGCCTCGAGCGCGGCCTGAGCGGCAAACTGCTGGCGATCAACGCGCTCGACATGAGCGTCACGCGCAGCAAACTGGGCAAGGATCCCGCATGCGGCGTTTGCGGCAAATGATCCGATAAAATTGCAGACCTGATTTGAAAGGCGGGCATATGACCGAACTCACGCATTTTTCCGAAACGGGGCGGGCGCGCATGGTGGACGTGTCGGGCAAAGCCGATACCCAGCGCGTCGCTGTTGCGAGCGGCTTGCTGCGCATGCGGCCGGAGACGCTGGTGCGCATCCGCTCCGGCGGCATCGCGAAGGGCGATGTGCTGACGGTCGCCGATGTCGGCGCGGTGATGGCGGCGAAGCGCACCGCCGACATCATTCCGATGTGCCATACGCTGGCGCTTTCCGGCGTGGAAGTGGTGTTCAGCGATATACCCGAACCCGATGCCGGCGGGTGCGTGGGGCTGAAGGTCGTCACGACGACACGTTGTGCCGGTCAGACCGGTGTCGAAATGGAAGCCATGTGCGCGGCCAGCGTGGCGCTGCTAACCGTCTATGACATGTGCAAGGCGATAGACCGGGGCATGCGCGTCGAATACATCCAGCTCGAAGAGAAGCGCGGCGGCAAGAGCGGGGTCTGGCTTCGGGAAACCGCGGGGCTTCGGGAAACCGCGGGGCTTCGGGAAACCACGGGGCTTCGGGAAACCACGGGGCTTCGCGAAGGCACGGGTCAACCAACGAGGGATTCGGCATGATCAAGGTATTGTTCTTCGGGCCGGTCGCGGATCGGGCCGGCAAGCGCGAAATGTCCGTGGACTACCGTGCCGGGATGCGCATGCAGGATTTGCGCGCGCATTTGCAGGCGTTGCACCCGGCGGCTTTCGAGATCGTCTGTTTTGCGGCGGTGGACGGCGAGCATGTGCAGGACATGTCGTTGCCGCTGGCCGAGCACAGCGAGGTGGTGTTCATGTCGAAATTTTCGGGTGGTTAGGAATGATCCCCTCATGAAAGAAGCGGTTCGACTCCAGCAGGAAGATTTTTCCCAGGACGAGGAAATCAATGCGCTGCGCGCCAGTTCGAAACGCATGGGCGGCATCGCGACGTTCATCGGCTGTGCGCGGGATTTTTCGCAAGGCCGGGAAGTATCGCAGATCAGCTTCGATGCCTACGGCAAAATGGCCGTTGCGGAAATGAAGCGGTTGCGCGGCGAGGCGATCGCCAAATTCGCGCTGCTGGATGCGCGCATCGTGCATCGCATCGGCGCGGTCGGTCCGGGCGATCAGATCGTGTTCATCGCGGCGGGAGCCGAGCATCGCGCGCCGGCCTTGCAGGCCTGCCAGTGGCTGATCGACGAGCTGAAGCAGCGCGTTCCGATCTGGAAGAAGGAGATCACGCCGCAGGGCGACGCTTGGGTCACTCAGCACCCATGACGCCGCCTGTGTTCAGTTTTGTCGGCCACTCCGGCTCCGGCAAGACCACGCTGATCGAGAAGCTGCTGCGCGAGCTGAGCGGGCGCGGCTTGCGCGTCGCGACGATCAAGCATGCGCACCACAAGGTTGTGCTGGATACGCCCGGCAAGGACAGCTGGCGCTACAAGCAGGCGGGTGCGGTGCTGAGCATGCTGGTCACTTCGAACGAGTTGCAGTTGGTCGCCGATGCGCCTGCTGATCCCATCGGCAGGCGCGAGCCGGCGCAACTGGCGCAGCGTTTCCTGGGCGAGGCCGACCTCGTGCTGGCTGAGGGCTTTTCGCATGCTGCCGGCGCGAAGATCGAGGTGCTGCGCCGCGCATGCACTGCAACCCCGCGCTGCATGGTCGAGGACGGTCTGATCGCGATGGTCACCGATGTAAGCGAGGCGCATCCGCAATTGCCGCATTTCGCGCTCGACGATATCGGCGGTATCGTTCAATTCATCTTAGAGCGGTCGGCAGGATGATTCTGGAAAAAGAACATGCCACAGAGAACACAGAGAACACAGAGAACACAGAGAACACAGAGAACACAGAGAACACAGAGAATATTCCGGTTTTCTCTGTGTTCTCTGTGAACTCTGTGGCTGCTTAGGGGTTCAGCATGATAGAAGACTGCACCGCGATTATCTTGGCCGGCGGCGATTCGCAGCGCATGGGACGCGACAAGGCAAAGCTGATGCTGGGCGGGCAGACCCTTCTGCAGCGGGTGATCGTGACAATGCAACAGCTGTTTCCCGAAGTCATCGTCAGCGTTCGTCAGCCGCGTCCTGAAATCCATCTGCCGCAGGTCTGCGACGAGCAAGCCGGCGAAGGACCGCAGGGGGGCGGCCCACTGGCGGGACTGGCCGCCGGCCTTGGCCATATCGCAACGCCATGGGCTTTTGTGGTCGCCTGCGATATGCCGTTTATCGAGCCGGCGATGATTGCGCTGCTGGCCGGCTATCGTTCCGGTTACCAAGGCGTCGTTCCGGTGGTGCAGGGACATCAGCAGCCGCTGGCGGCGTTCTATGCGGCCGATTGCCTCGGTGTGCTGCGCGCGCATCTGGCGCGCGGCGGCAAAAACAGTTTGCGCGCCGTGCTTGACCAGTTGCGGGTGCGATATGTGGATGAGCCGGAACTGCTGCATGCCGATCCCGCGCTGCGCAGTTTCTGCGATCTGGATACGCCGCAGGATGTGGCGATCGCAATGGGACGGCTCAACGGATAAGGCCGCACGGCATCAGCGGCTAGGAAAATGTTTCTTCGAAGGTGGCGATCGCGCCGGAATGTGTTCCGTCGTATCCGGCCAGCCCGTTGATCGTGTCGCGGAACGCTGCGCTGCGCAGGATGTTGCGTGTGGATTTCAACAGGTTCTGGTTCAGTGCGCCCGCCTTGCAGGCGAAAAAATAGTTTTCCTTCGCGATCGGGATGAAGTCCAGATCGAAGCGCCTGGCTGCGGTTTCCACGCCAAAGCCGACGTCCGCCATATCGCTTGCAACGTAAGCGGCCACCGCGGCGTGGGTAAATTCGGCGCTGTCATAGTCGGCGATGTCCCGGGGGTTGATTTTTTCCTTGGCCAGCAGCAGTTCGAGCAATATCTTGGTGCCCGATCCGGTCTGCCGGTTGACGAAGCGCAGGTCCTTGCGCAGCAAATCCGACAGGCCCTGTATTTTTTTCGGGTTGCCTTTCGCGATGAACAGTCCCTGGGTTCGATACGCCAGATGAATCAGCGCATGCTGCTGGGGATTCAGCCATTTCAGGTAGGGTGTGCCGGCTTGTTTGAATTCGCCGACCGGCACATGAAATCCGGCCAGGTCGCATTCGTCGTGGGACAGCGCCGCAACCGCTTCGAGGCTGCTGCGGTAATTGATTTCGACCGGAACGTTGTCGGCGTTCAGCTGTTTGATCAGCGCATCGACCGCAAAACCGTGCGAGGCGGTGATGCGCAGTGCGGCCGGTTCGCTGGCCAGGATGGCTTCCAGTTCGGAAGCGAAACTGTCCAGTATCGGTGTCAGGCGCGCGGTGATGCGCTTGTCGGCCCAGATCAGTTTCTCTGCCAGCGGGGTCAACGCGGTGCCCTTCCCCCTGGACTTCTGCAACAGCGGCGCGGAAAACTCACGCTCGAATTCGCGCAATATCCCCCATGCATGCCGATAGGAAAGATTCGCGCCGGATGCCGCGCTGCTGATGCTGCCCTGGTCGCGTATGGCGGTGAGCAATTGCAGCAGCAACGGCAGGGAAACCGCGCTTCCCTTGCGCTTTTTCAGGCTCCATTCCGGATGGATTTCAAAATTCATATATGTAATATATAACCTATTGAGTGGGAAGAGGCTGATGTGATAGTTTCCCGGAACTTGGTTAGTGCACAACAATCAAAAATGACAGTTCACGGTGATAATTATAAAACATATTTATGTTTAAAATATCATATATAGGTCTTCAAGCCGGTTGCAGGAGCTAATGCGGAATGAGCCTGGGCTACAATCATCAGCAGGTTGATTCCATCATCGCCGCGCAGCTCAGCCGCCCCGGCGCGTTGCTGCCGATTTTGCATGGCATTCAGGATGCGCTCGGATACATTCCGCCCGATTCCGTTTCGCAGATCGCCACCGCGCTGAATCTTTCCCGAGCCGAAGTGCATGGCGTAATTACTTTTTATCATCATTTCCGCACGACGCCGCCGGCACGCCATACGATACAGATTTGCTGCGCCGAAGCATGCCAGAGCATGGGCGCGGAGCGCCTAGTCGAACATGCCGAGAAAAGGCTGGCAGGCAGCAAGGACGGCGAATACGGATTGCAGCCGGTCTATTGTCTGGGGCTGTGCGCGACGTCGCCCGCGATGATGATAGACGAGGAATTGCATGCGCGCGTGACCCCTGAAAAGTTCGACCGCCTGATAAAAGACATCGGGCGCAAGAAGACCGGGATCAAGAAAACAGGGGGCGGCTCATGAGCATCAGGATATTCGTTCCGCGCGATTCAGCCGCGCTGGCGCTTGGCGCGGACGAGGTGGCGCAGGCTATCCGGACCGAAGCCGCGCGGCGCAAGCTCGACGTCACCGTGGTGCGCAACGGCTCGCGCGGCATGTTGTGGCTGGAGCCGCTGGTCGAGGTGCAGACGGAAAAGGGGCGCGTCGCCTACGGGCCGGTGGGTCCGGAAAATGTGCGCGCCTTGTTTGACGCGAACTTCCATCAGGGCGGGAAACATGCGCTGGGCATGGGCCTCACCGGGGAGCTGGCCTATTTGAAAAAACAGGAGCGGCTGACCTTTGCGCGCGTCGGCATCACCGATCCGCTGTCGCTGGATGATTATCTTGCTCACGACGGTTTCCGGGGATTGCGCAATGCGCTGGACATGCAGGACACTGCCATCGTGCAGCAGGTTGCCGATTCCGGACTGCGCGGACGCGGCGGCGCGGCATTCCCGACCGGCATCAAATGGAAGACGGTGCTGAACACGCAGGCTACGCAGAAATATGTCGTCTGCAATGCCGATGAGGGCGATTCGGGAACCTTCTCGGACCGCATGCTGATGGAGGGCGACCCGTTGCTGCTGATCGAGGGCATGACGATTGCCGGTCTTGCGGTGGGCGCGACGCAGGGCTATATCTACGTGCGCAGCGAATATCCGCACGCGATCTCGGTATTGAACGAGGCGATCGCGGCCGCGCGCAAGGCCGGTTATCTTGGCCCCGATATATTGCACTCGGGTAAAAATTTCGAGCTGGAAGTGCGCAAGGCCGCCGGTTCCTATGTGTGCGGCGAGGAGACCGCGCTGCTGGAGAGCCTGGAAGGCAAGCGCGGCATCGTGCGCGCCAAGCCGCCGTTGCCCGCGATCGCCGGCCTGTTCGGCAAGCCGACCGTGATCAACAACGTGATCTCGCTGGCCAGCGTGCCTATCATCCTGGCCAGGGGCGCAGACTTTTACAAGAACTATGGCATGGGGCGTTCGCGCGGCACGCTGCCGTTCCAGCTGGCGGGCAACATCAAGCACGGCGGCCTGGTCGAAAAGGCGTTCGGCGTGACATTGCGCGAGCTGATGTACGATTTCGGCGGCGGCTCGGCTTCGGGCCGGCCGATCAAGGCGGTGCAGGTCGGCGGTCCGCTCGGCGCTTACCTGCCCGAGTCGCAATGGGACACGCCGCTGGATTACGAGGCCTACACCGCATTGTGGGCGGTCCTCGGACACGGCGGCATCGTGGTGCACGACGGCCGCGCGGACATGGCCAAACTGGCACGCTATGCGATGAAATTCTGCGCGATCGAGTCCTGCGGCAAATGCACGCCGTGCCGGATCGGCGCGACGCGCGGGGTCGAAGTGATGGACAGGATTATCGCAAGTCGGGTCACCGGCCAGGATAAAGCGACCCAGGTGGAGTTGCTGCGCGACCTGTGCGATACCATGCTGAACGGCTCGATGTGCGCGATGGGCGGCATGACACCCTATCCGGTGTTGTCCGCGCTGAATCATTTTCCCAAAGATTTTGTCAAAAAGAATTTCGGCCAGGTCGAATAGAGAGCCGGCCACTGGAGGTCATCATGACACAGGAAATCATCATGCAAGCGCCCTTGAATGAAAAGGATTTCGGCACGCCGCGGCGTGTTTCGGTACAGGAAGTCACGCTGGAGATAGACGGCATGCACGTGACCGTCGCGGCGGGGACTTCGATCATGCGCGCGGCAGCCGAAGGCGGCGTGAACGTGCCCAAGCTGTGCGCGACGGACAGCCTGGAGCCGTTCGGATCGTGCCGCCTGTGCCTGGTGGAAATCGAGGGGCGCAAAGGCTATCCGGCGTCCTGCACCACGCCGGCGGAGCACGGCATGAAGGTGCGCACCCAGTCGCCCAAACTGCAGGCGCTGCGCAAGGGCGTGATGGAACTTTACATCTCCGACCATCCGCTGGACTGCCTGACCTGTGCGGCGAACGGCAATTGCGAACTGCAGGACATGGCCGGCGTGACCGGCCTGCGCGAGGTGCGCTACGGCTACGACGGCGAGAATCATCTGGATAGCGCGAAGGACGAATCGAATCCGTATTTCACCTACGACGCATCCAAGTGCATCGTGTGCAACCGCTGCGTGCGCGCCTGCGAGGAAACCCAGGGCACTTATGCACTGACGATCTCCGGCCGCGGCTTCGACTCGCGCGTGTCGCCGGGGCAGGACCAGCCGTTCATGGACTCGGAATGCGTGTCGTGCGGCGCGTGCGTGCAAGTCTGCCCGACCGCGACCTTGCAGGAAAAAACCGTTATTGAAAAAGGACAGGCCGAGCACAGCGTCGTGACGACCTGCGCCTACTGCGGCGTGGGCTGTTCGTTCAAGGCGGAGATGAAGGGCAACGAGGTGGTGCGCATGGTCCCCGCCAGGGACGGTCATGCCAATGAAGGGCACTCGTGCGTGAAGGGCCGCTTCGCGTGGGGTTATGCGACGCACAAGGACCGCATCCTGAAGCCGATGATACGCGCGAAGATCACCGACCCATGGAAGGAAGTGAGCTGGGACGAGGCGCTTGACTATGCCGCCTCCGAATTCAGGCGCATCCAGAAAAAATACGGGCGCGACTCGATCGGCGGCATTGTTTCTTCGCGCTGCACCAACGAGGAAGGCTATCTGGTTCAGAAACTGGTGCGCGCCGCGTTCGGCAACAACAATGTCGACACCTGCGCGCGGGTGTGCCATTCGCCGACCGGCTACGGCCTGAAACAGACGCTGGGCGAATCCGCCGGTACGCAGACGTTCAAATCGATCGAGCACAGCGATGTGATCATGGTGATAGGCGCGAACCCGACCGATGCCCATCCGGTGTTCGCATCCAGGATGAAAAAGCGGCTGCGCGAAGGCGCGAAACTGATCGTGATCGATCCGCGCCATATCGATCTGGTGCGTTCGCCGCATGTCGAGGCCGATTTCCACCTGCCGCTGAAACCAGGCACCAACGTCGCGATGCTTTCCGCGCTCGCGCACGTGATCGTCACAGAGGAACTGCTGGCGAACGACTTCATTGCGCAGCGCTGCGAGGACAAGGCCTTCCGGCAATGGCGCGATTTTGTCGCGCTGCCGGAGAATTCGCCCGAATCAATGCAGGATATCACCGGCGTGGACGCCGAACTGGTGCGCGGCGCGGCGCGCCTTTATGCGACCGGCGGCAATGCCGCGATCTATTATGGCCTGGGTGTCACCGAGCACGCGCAGGGCTCGACCGCGGTGATGGGTATAGCGAACCTGGCGATGGCCACCGGCAACATCGGGCGCGAAGGCGTCGGCGTGAACCCGCTGCGCGGGCAGAACAACGTGCAGGGTTCATGCGACATCGGTTCGTTCCCGCACGAGCTGCCCGGCTACCGCCATGTATCCGATTCGACGACACGTCATCTGTTCGAGCAGGACTGGGGCGTCGAGATCCTGCCCGAGCCCGGACTGCGCATCCCGAACATGTTCGATGCCGCGCTGGACGGCAGTTTCAAGGGCGTTTATTGCCAGGGCGAGGATATCATGCAGTCCGACCCGAATACCCAGCATGTCGCCGCCGCGCTGTCCGCGATGGAATGCATCGTGGTGCAGGACATCTTCATGAACGAGACCGCGATGTATGCGCATGTGTTCCTGCCGGGATCATCGTTTCTGGAAAAGGACGGCACGTTCACCAATGCGGAACGGCGCATCTCGCGGGTGCGCAAGGTGATGCCGCCCAAGGCGGGTTATGCGGACTGGGAAGTCACGGTGCAGTTGTCGAAGCGTCTGGGCTATCCGATGGACTATGCCCACCCGTCCGAGATCATGGACGAGATCGCGCGCCTGACGCCGACATTCCATGGGGTCAGCTACGAAAAACTGGACAAGCTCGGCAGCATACAGTGGCCATGCAATGACGAAGCACCGCAGGGCACGCCGATCATGCACGTCGACCATTTCGTGCGCGGCAAGGGCAAATTCATCATCACCAAATATGTCGCGAGCGACGAAAAGGTCACGCGCAAATTCCCGCTGATCCTGACCACCGGCAGGATACTGTCGCAATACAACGTGGGTGCGCAGACCCGGCGCACCGAGAACGTACAGTGGCACGATGAGGACATCCTCGAAATCCATCCGCATGATGCGGAGGAACGCGGCATCAAGGACGGCGGCTGGGTGGGCATCCACAGCCGCGCCGGGGAAACGGTGTTGCGCGCCAAGGTGTCGGAGCGCATGCAGCCGGGAGTCGTTTACACCACGTTCCATTTTCCCGAATCGGGCGCAAACGTGATCACCACCGAGAATTCCGACTGGGCAACCAATTGCCCCGAATACAAGGTGACTGCGGTGCAGGTGATGCCGGTGAACGAACCTTCCGAATGGCAGAAGAAATATACCCGGTTCAGCAAGGTGCAGCACGAGCTGCTGGGCAAGGCCCGGCAGGCATCCGGGATCAACAAGTCCGTTGCCTGACGCGATGAAACTCGCCGAGCCGCTATTCGAATCGGTCAGCCGCCAGGCGATTTCACGCTGGCGCAACCGGCATTGGATTCAGGAGCAGGACAGCCTGGCCGTCGAGGTCCCGGTCGCGCTGGAATTCAATGCGGTCTCGCATGCGGTGATGCTGGCGACGCCGTGCGACCTGGAAAGTTTTGCGCTGGGCTTTGCGCTGAGCGAAGGCATCGTGGCGGACCGCTTCCAGTTCCATCATGTCGAGGTGGAACAGGGCGAACCGGGCGTCACGCTGCACTGCGAAATATCCGGCCCGGCCTTTCTGAAACTGCGGCAGCGCAGGCGCAACATGACCGGCCGCACCGGTTGCGGTTTGTGCGGAGTCGAAAGCCTGCAGCAGGTATTCCGGCCTATCCCGGCCGTGCCTGACGGTGCGCCGGTGTCGGTGGGCGCGATGCGCGCCGCGCTGAAAAGCCTGGCAAACCTGCAGCCGCTGAATCGCCTGACCGGAGGCATGCACGCGGCGGGCTGGAGCGCGCCGGACGGCAGCCTGCAGCATGTTTGCGAGGATGTTGGCCGGCACAATGCGCTGGATAAATTGATCGGCAGGATGGCCGAACGCGGCACGAGTTTCCGCAACGGTTTCCTGCTGATCACCAGCCGGGCCAGCGTCGAGATGGTGCAGAAGGCCGCGACGGTCGGGATCGCGAGCCTGATCGCGATTTCCGCGCCGACTGCGCTGGCAGTCAGGAACGCCGAGGCGCTGGGCATGACGCTGGTCGCGTTTGCGCGCGGCGAGGAATTCGTGGCCTATGCACGCGGTGACCGAATCAGGGAACAGGACTGACGGGCGGAAGAATTATGGACATGCAGAATCTGATTAACATGGCGAACCGGATCGGCGCATTTTTCGAGGCGATGCCGGATCGCGACGAGGCGATGGAAGGCATAGCCGGCCACTTGCAGCGATTCTGGGAACCGCGCATGCGCAACCAGCTGCTGGGTTATCTGGATGCCGAAAACGGCAAGGGCCTCGACCCGATCGTGGTTTCGGCCATCCGCGCCCACCGCAGTTCACTGTAGTCCCGGCAACATGCATTACCAGGTTTTAAGCCGGTCAGAAAAGGGGGTCTGACCGGATCGCAGTGGAGGCAAATCTATAAACCCCATCGACCATTGTGTTAACAACTGAGGGAGGTAGCATGAGTGGAATATTGGATAAGGAACGTACGATAGCCGGCGAAAGTTTCAATCGCTGGCTGGTCCCGCCCGCAGCGCTGGCGATTCACCTGTGTATCGGCATGGCCTATGGGTTCTCGGTATTCTGGTTGCCGATGACCAAATTGGTCGCGAACGCCGCAACCGAATGCACGCAGCAGTCGCTGATGGCGGAACTGTTTTCAACGCAATGCAACTGGACCGTGCCTGCGGTCAGCGTCACCTTTACCCTGTTCATCTTCATGCTCGGCGTGTCGGCCGCGTTATGGGGCGGCTGGCTGGAACATGCAGGCCCGCGCAAATCCGGTTTCATCGCCGCGATGTGCTGGGGTGGCGGGATGGCATTGGGAGGCGTCGGCGTGATGATCCATCAGCTCTGGCTGGTCTGGCTGGGATGCGGGATACTGGGCGGTGTCGGGCAGGGGTTGGGCTACATCACCCCGGTTTCGACGCTGATCAAATGGTTCCCGGACCGCCGCGGCATGGCAACGGGATTTGCGATCATGGGTTATGGCGGCGGCGCGATGATAGGCGCGCCGATCGCGGTTTCCCTGATGAAGAATTTCGGGCATGGCGACGCCAGTGCCGGCGTGGCGGCAACGCTGATCGCGATGGGATTGCTCTACTTCGTCGTGATGTCCGCCGGTGCATTCGGCTTCCGCACCGCGCCGGGAGGCTGGTTGCCCAAGGGCTGGACACCGAGCGATGCGCAGACCAAGGCGATGATCACCGACAACCACGTGCATCTCTCGAAAGCATGGAAGACCCCGCAGTTCTGGCTGATCTGGGGCGTGCTGTGCCTGAACGTCAGCGCGGGCATCGGTCGTGATCGGCATGGCCTCGCCGATGCTGCAGGATATCTTCGGCCCGTTGCTGGTCGGCGCAGCCAGCCACGAGACCGTCACGCCCGGACAGAAAGCGGCCATCGTTGCCGCGGCAGCCGGACTGGTCGGCCTGATCAGCCTGTTCAACAGCCTGGGGCGTCTGTTCTGGGCATCGGTATCTGACTGGATCGGACGCAAGAATACCTACTACACGTTCTTCATCCTCGGCATCATTCTCTATTGCACGATGCCGACCCTGGGCCACATGGGTGCCGCCGGCCTGTTCGTGCTGGTGGTTTGCGTGATCCTGACGATGTACGGCGGCGGCTTTTCCACGATACCGGCTTACCTTGCCGATATCTTCGGCACACAGATGGTCGGCGCGATCCACGGCCGGTTGCTGACCGCATGGTCCGCCGCAGGCATCATCGGCCCGGTGCTGATCGCCAACCTGCGCGAGGCGCAGCTGAACGCCGGGGTGCCGAAAAACCTGGTCTACGACAACACCCTGTACATCCTCGCCGGACTGCTGGTCGCGGGCTTCATCTGCAACCTGTTGATCAAGCCGGTGGACCAGAAGCACTTCATGACGCCGGATGAACTGGCCGAGGAACAGGCACTGACCCAAAAAGTGAGCCACAAATCCGCCACTGCCGAGACCGCCGCACGCGGCAGTTTCGGGATGGGTGGCGTGATCGCCTGGCTTGCGGTCGGCATACCGTTCCTGATCGGCGTGTGGTTCGCGCTGAACAAGGCATCGGTACTGTTCTTCCACTGACATTTTTTAAAAACCGGCATTGCTGAAGTGCTCGATACCGCCCGGCTTGTCTGCCGGGCGGTTTTTTTGTGCATGAAGGCTAGCGCCGGTTTTCATCTGCATCAAAACGGTGAAAATTAGTGTAAATTCGTGCTGGCAGAATTACTGGCAACCGGAATTCACGAAATAACGCGATGGAACATCTTTCAGTAACCGATGCGCAACAGCTCATCCTCGAGTGCGTGCGCCAACTTGACAGTGAAACGGTGGACCTGAAGCAATCGCTGGGCCGTGTGCTGGCGGATGATGTGCGCGCCAACCGCGATCTCCCGCCTTATGATGTGTCGGCGATGGACGGCTATGCGGTGCGCAGCACCGACCTCGCGACAATTCCCGCGACACTGGAAGTCATCGAGGACATCCGGGCGGGCGACCTGCCGGCCAAAACGGTCCGAGCCGGCCAGTGCGCGCGCATCATGACCGGCGCGCCCGTGCCGCAGGGCGCGGATGCGGTAGCAATACGTTTTTT
>CAVWTZ010000077.1:0-5936 GCA_963757485.1 uncultured beta proteobacterium | reverse complement strand
ATTTTTCGCAAGGACGGCCCGCTGATTCCCGAAGGCGGCACCGTGATCGAAGAGGATGACGAGATCTTCTTCATTGCCGCGACCGACAACATCCGCAGCGTGCTCAAGGAGATGCGCCGCATGGACAAGCCTGCCAAGCGTGTGATGATCATCGGCGGCGGCAATATCGGATTTCGTCTGGCCAAGGCGCTGGAGCACGACTATCAGGTGAAGCTGATCGAGTACAACAAAAAAGCATGCCAGAAGCTGGCCGGGGAACTGGCCAGCACCCTTGTGCTGAACGGGGATGGCACGGACGAAAAGCTGTTGCAGCAGGAGCATGTCGGCGATGTTGATGTGTTCTGCGCGCTCACCAACGATGACGAAAACAACATCATGTCGGCGCTGCTTGCCAAGCAGGGCGGCGCCGGCAAGGTGATCGCACTGATCAATCGCAGCGCCTATGTGGATCTGTTGCAAGGCGGCAAAATCGATATCGCATTGTCGCCGGCACATGTCACGATCGGTTCGTTGCTTGCGTACGTGCGTCAGGGGGATGTCGCAGCAGTTCATTCCCTGCGGCGCGGCGCTGCGGAAGTGCTGGAACTGGTGGCGCATGGGGATCGCCAGTCTTCCCGGGTAGTCGGCAGACGCATCGATGAGATCGATCTGCCCAGAGGAGCAACGATAGGCGCGATCGTGCGCGGCGAAGATGTCATCATGGGTCACCATGACCTGGTCATCGAAGCCGAGGATCATGTCATCGTCTTTGTCATTGACAAGGGCATGGTGCGCAAGATCGAGAAATTGTTTCAGGTCACTATCGGTTTCTTCTGATGCAACGCGCCCTGACCGTTGTCCATGTTTTGGGACTGATGCTGGTGGTGTTCAGCGTTGCATACTTGGTGCCATTGGCGGCATCGTCCATATACGATGACGGGACACTGTCAGATTTCCTGATGGCAATGGTCTGGACATCGGCCATAGGCTTTCTGATGTGGCTGTTGACGCGCCGTTACCGGGGCGAACTATCCATTCGGCACGGCTACCTGCTGGTTGTCGCCATGTGGACGGCAATGCCGGCAGTGGCAACATTGCCGTTGTTGCTGGTGATCAATGGACTGTCGTTTACCGATGCCTATTTTGAAACCATGTCGGGTTTGACCACTACCGGCGCGACGGTGCTGGTCGGACTGGACTATCTGCCTCCTGCGATCAATATCTGGCGGCATGAACTGAACTGGCTGGGCGGCATGGGGATCATCGTTCTGGCTGTGGCGATCCTGCCCCTGCTTGGCGTCGGCGGACGACAATTGTTCAAGGCCGAAACGCCGGGGCCGATGAAGGACACCGCGCTCACGCCGCGCATCACCGAGACCGCGCGCAATCTCTGGTTCGTCTATCTGGGGATTACGATTGCCTGCATTCTGTCCTTGAAGCTGGTGGGCATGAATTGGCTTGATTCGATCTGCCATGCCTTTGCGACGATGGGGCTCGGGGGATTTTCGACCCATGATGCCAGTATCGGCTACTTCAACTCCCCTGCAATCGAGTTCGTATTGATCGTTTTCATGCTGCTGGCGGCGATGAATTTTTCCACACATTTTCTGGCTTGGCGGGGGAAAAGCCTGAAAGCGTATTGGCATGACAGCGAGGCTCTCGCAACGCTCGGTTTGATATTGGCGAGCTGTCTTGGCATAGCCATATTTCTGAGGTGGGAGGGCACTTACACGAGCTTCTGGACTGCACTGCGCCATGCGAGTTTCAATCTGGTTTCCATAGCGACTGACTGCGGATTTACCAGCGTGGATTATAATAAATGGCCGATATTCGCGCCGATGTGGATGTTGTTCCTCAGCTGTATTACGGTCAGTTCAGGCTCAACCGGCGGCGGCATCAAGATGGTCCGCACGCTGATCCTGTTCAAGCAGGCGGGGCGCGAATTTCTCAAGTTGTTGCATCCGGCGGCGATTAACCCGATGAAGATAGGCGGGCAGGTGGTGGCCAATAACATCGTGTTTGCGGTGCTGGGATTCATTTTCCTGTATTTTATGACGGTGGCCATTCTGACCTTTGCGTTGCTGATAAGCGGTCTGGATTTCATCTCCGCGTTTTCTGCGATTATCGCATGCATCAACAACGCCGGCCCCGGATTGGGTCTAGTAGGCCCCTCCAGTAATTACGGTGTATTGTCGAATTTCCAGACTTGGGTGTGCACGATAGCCATGCTGGTCGGCCGGCTGGAAATCTTTACCGTGCTGATCCTGTTTACCCCGCAATTCTGGCGGCGCTAAATCACTGTGACAGCAGACGCGAGATACGTTAGCATTGAAACCATTCAAGACACCCAGGGCCCGGGTAAACCTGGGTCATTGCAGAAAGGAGCAAGATGAGCGAGGGCCTGCCATTGTCGGGGGTGAAGGTGTTGCTGATCGACGATAGCAACACGATAAGGCGCAGCGGGGAGATATTTCTGGCGCAGGCGGGATGCCAGGTCATTCTCGCCGAAGACGGATTTGACGGTTTGGCCAAGGTGGTGGACAACAAGCCGGATGTCGTTTTCGTGGATGTGATGATGCCGCGGCTGGATGGCTATCAAACCTGTGCACTCATCAAAAAGAATCCGCATTTCAAAAATACCCCAGTGATAATGTTGACCAGTAAAGATACACTGTTTGATCGCGCGCGCGGCAAACTGGTCGGGGCAGATCAATATTTACTCAAGCCGTTCAATAAAAGAAGTTTGATAGAAGCAGTCGTTATACATACCCAAGAGAAAAAGGAGTCGGATTATGGGAATTAAAAAAATATTGGTAGTCGATGATTCGGCAACGGAACGCCATTTCATCGGGGAAATGTTGAGCAAGGGGGGGTTCGAGGTTTCATTTGCCGAGGACGGCGAAAAGGGTGTGGCACTAGCCAAACTGAACCACCCGGATTTGGTCATCATGGATGTGGTCATGCCCGGAATGAACGGCTTTCAGGCGACCAGAGCGATTACCAGAGACCCGGAAACACAACATATTCCTGTGATTATTTGCACTACCAAGGACCAGGAAACCGACAAGGTATGGGGTGTGCGTCAAGGAGCCAAGGCTTACGTGGTCAAGCCGATAAATGAGGCTGACCTGTTAAGCAAGATTGCCGCTTTGGGATAATGGCAGCCTTTGAATATCCAGATTTGCATGCACCTGCTGCGCATGTTGCATGCCATGTTCCAGGGACAGCGACAATTCCGCAGCATCAAACTCCCGACCAGCTTGCCAAGCATTGGATTGCCGGCCTTTGGCGCAAGTTAAGGCGGGATGCGGGTTGTGCTGTCGTATTGTGCCGGGGTCGTGAAGCGTTCCCGCGCGGGAAGTCCCGGCAAACCGCGAATTATCAGAGGCGCCATCAATGTCAAAGCGGCTAAATTTGCGCGAATTTCAGCAGAACCTGATCGATCGTCTGCAGATGGCGGACTCGTCCGAGTCGCGCGTATCGACACTGGGCGTGCAGATAGCGGGGAGAAACTGGCTGGTGGATATGGCGGATATCGGTGAAGTGCTGCCCTTGCCCGCTTTGACAGTCGTACCGTTCACCAAATCCTGGTTTCGGGGGGTAGCGAATATACGCGGCAACCTGTACGGCGTGATCGATATTGCAGCTTTTCAGCATAGCGGAGCAGTATCCGGGGATAACAATAATCGCGTGTTGCTGGTTTCGGAACGGCATGATTTTAACGCGGGGTTGCTGGTCGACCGTGTGCTGGGTTTGCGCGATGCGAGAAGCTGGCAAAAAAGCGAGGTAGCTGGGCAAGTCGAATATCAGGACGGGACGGGCGCACTCTGGCACAAACTTGATATGCAGGGCTTGCTGGCTCAGGCTGAGTTTTTGCAGATAGGTATTTAGCAATTCGGTTTTTTCAAGAAGTTCCCCAGGGGAGAGAAATAACATGGCAGCCAAAATGGAATCACCTAACCTCAAAATGCAACTATTTGGGGTGGCAGCAGCAATCTTTTTCGTTTTAACCGCGCTTGCGGCCTTTATCAGTAACCGGGAAGCAAACAACAATGTCCGCTACGTGGGGCAATCCAGCCGGTTGCTGATGTTGTCGCAGCGGCTGGCAAAAGATGCGCAACAGGCCTTGTCCGGCAATTCGGCGGCATTTGATGCCTTGGAGGAAAGCAGGGCGAGCATGGCTGATATTCTGACCAGACTGGACAAGGGCGAGGGCTCCCTGCCCCCTACCTCGGGTGCCCCGCGCGTTGCGCTGCTTCAATTCATGAAGAGTGCGGACAAAACCCTGTCGGATGTTAAAACATTGCAAGACGGGCGTGCCGGCCTGGTGACGCTGGCGGTCACCTTATCAGCGATTGACTCGGTTAGAGCCGATATGCGCACCCTGACGCAAAAAATGATCGACGACTTCAACGGTGTGCAAAAGCAGCAGGCAACCCGATTTGCATTGGAAGTGGAACGTATCGGCGAGGATGCGGGGAGGCTGCTCGGGGTGGACGTGACGATTGAGCAGGTGGCCCAGGTCGCGATCGACCTGAACGGTGCTGAAGACAGCTTGGCTGCCCTTCCGGCGGCAGATCAAAATGTGGCGACCGCGCACAATTTGCTTGTCACCACACGCAGCAGCGTCGAGATTCTGATTTCGCAAGTGCGCAACCTGGTCGCGGCAAAGAGCGCAGCCAAGGCGATCGTGGATGATTCCGATTCATTGTTGAATGGAGCGCAGCATCTGGTGGACGCTTACCAGTCAACAACGCAGTTTGCCATTATCATCGCTTTGGCATTTGGCCTGTTGCTGCTGTTGTCGCTGCTGATGATGGTCAAGGCCTATGTGGATGATTCACGCCGCCGCGCCGCGGAAGCGGCGCGCATCACCAGCCAGAATCAGGGCGCGATTTTGCGCCTGATGAATGAGATGGGAGAACTGGCTGACGGCGATTTGACGGTTCGTGCTACCGTCACGGAAGACGTCACCGGTGCGATCGCAGACTCGTTGAACTACACCACGGAAGAGTTTCGCAAGCTGGTGGTGCGGATCATAACTGCGGTGGAACAGCTGGGCAAGGCGACGGAAAACACCGCGAACGTTTCCAAGGGGCTATGATTCTGGCGGTAAGCGGTGCGCTGACTTAATGAATAAATAGGGCGTCGAACGTGCACGCGCTGCGTCCGTCGGTCGCGCCAGCAAGCCAGCCCACTGCCTACCTGACAGTAGACGCCTCGCAAATAAAACCAATGTACGACCGTCACATGCTGGCGGTCGATCTGCCGACAGTCATTCGCATCGCGATGGCGCGCAACATCGACATCCAGGAGGCGCAACAGCGCATTCGGCGTCTCGGGGTTAATTCGAAGCCAATGTCGGCATGATCTTCCAGTCTCTGACGCCCAGCATCACCGGTCTAGGCATCCAGGAGCAGTCCAACGCCCGCCGCCTAGCCGTTCAGGCCTTCAACCACGTCATTCCGCTCGCAGTAATACAATCGATCTTTCATCCGGACAGGTCACCTACGACGTTATCGCCTCGAAACGGCGACTGAAGCATGCGATCAGCAGGACAAGCGGTCCGGCAAGAGACGACACGCGCCGCGGCGGTGCAATATTGTGACGTCGTGCTGGCGCAGGCGCAGGTTTCTGCAGCGCAACAGGCGATCAAAGACGCCGAAGTATTGCTCCGCATAAACCGCTTGAAGCTGAAGACCGGCGCGGAACTCCCGTCGATGACTGCGCGCCGAAGCTGATTGGCCTTCAAGCAGCAACGCTACCTGACGGCGCTGAATGGCTTCTACTAATTGCCGTCGGTCGCCCTGACGGTCACGCTCGATCTTGATCCGACGGTGATCTTCCTATACGAAGGAAGGCATGAGGGAGCGCGCTCGTTCGAGAGCTTCCGATCGACGCCTGCTAGTCACCGTCGTGCATTACCGGCCTGACCTGGAAGCCGTTCGCCTTTTGCT
>CAVWTZ010000076.1:0-18416 GCA_963757485.1 uncultured beta proteobacterium | reverse complement strand
TAGGTGGCCATCAGCGACACGCCGATCGCCCAGCCCGGGATGATTTTCCCGGCAAGGGTGAACCGCTTCATGTCGCCGCTGCGCTTTACAAACCATGAGCCGAACACAGTGGTGGCGACAAGGTAAAAAACGATAATGAAATAGTCGACCGATGAAATATGGTTACTCACGCAGGAATTCCCTTGGGGTGTTTTTTGTATCGGGCGATTTAAGGGAATTCGAACAACCGGCCCGGTATTTCTTGGCAACCGGCGGCTGACCAAGGTGTCAGTTATAACTCGGCATTGCCGCTGCGATCGTGGCTGCGGTGCCGAATGAGTCCGAAGACATTTCATTGCGGATTCACGAGGCAAGGCGTACTATATTAGAAACCGCTAATATGTATAGGAGCTGATCATGGATATCGAACAGAAACGCCGCCTCGGCGAACAGGCTTACGCGAAAGCCTTCAAATACGAGCTTGATTACGGTTGCTGTCCGCAGTGTGTTCTGGCAACCGTGCAGGAAACAATCGGGATCGTCGACGATCAGACGATCAAGGCGAGCCATGGACTTTGGGCGGCGGTGGACTGCTGGGCGAGGGGGTATGCGGTGCGCTAAGCGGTGGCATCCTGGCCTTGAGCGCAAAATATGGACGTGAACGCGACAAGCTGGACAGCGGGCGCCACATCAATAATTTCAAAAAGACCAGGGAATTCACCGAGCGCTTCCGCCAGGAATTCGGCGGCGTAACCTGCAAACAGTTGCAGCAGCAATTCACGGGGCGCACCTACGACATGTGGGATGCCGGCGAATACAAGGCCTTCGATGAAGCGCGCGGCAAGCAGTGCGCCCATGCAACCGCGACGGTGACAAAGTGGATCGTTGAAATGTTGTAGCCTGGCCGGAGAACCGGGATGATCAGAAGCAGGCCACATCCCGGTTGACAAGTCCGGCTTCCCACTACGCTTTAACCCTTATACCTGCTTCGATCCGATTGGCCGGATAGCGGACGTCCGTCCGACACGGAGCAGGCCCCTTTGAGTACTGCCGCGTTATGTGGGTTGTTTCATTGCCTAATCCCACTATGGGCAAATCGTTTCTTGAGAATATCGATGGGGGTATTCACGTCGGAGCCGCCCCGGGTCGTTTGGTCAATACCGTCCATTGCAATCGCTTCTTGCCGCTATGCGCGGGTCGCCTAATATCCTCTCATCATCGGTCCATAGCCGCGGCCGCCCCACTGCTGGGATTTTTCCCGCTGCTCCTTGGTCAGGATGCTGTTGATCTGGTTGTGTGTGTCGACCGCGTTATCCATCATTTGCAGACGCAAATCCTCGATCACCTTGTATTGGTTCTTGATCGCCGCTGAATCCGGTTTGTCGGCATCGTACAACTCCTGCAGCCTGTCCTGGGCATCCATCATTTGCCCCATGACTGCCCATTGTTTTGCATGCATTTCACGGCGGAGCTGAGTGATCTTGGCTTGTTGATCCTTGCTCAGCTTAAGTCCCTGTAAATTCCCCCAACCCATCATGCCGCGGCCCATGCCATAACCTGGCCCGTATCCTCCCATCATGCCAGGACCCATGCCGTAGCCCGGTCCGTAACCGCCCATTGCGCCGGGACCCATGCCGTATCCAGGGCCATAGCCGGGGCCGTAACCGCCCATCATGCCGGGCCCTTGCCAATCCGAGGCCGGTTCGGCGGCTGAAACGTTTGAAACCACCCCGAACAGCGAGGCGGCCATGACGATACCAAGAATTCGTAAATAGTTTTTCATCATATAGCTCCACAAAATAACCATATTGGTCAGTTTGAAATTCAAAGGACGTATCCAGGCAATAGCCTGACGAAGACAATGTGCAAACGTTCCTGACTGTTTTTAGACTCGGCAGGGCCAGAATATTTTCCACCATACCCCGAGTCGAAATCACATTATCCGTTTAATGCAGCATTAAACATCAGACAAGCAATGAATATGCTGTCAGGGTTTGTCCTACAAATCGCGGCGTGGCGCGATATAACCCTGATCCATCGAGTTGTCTTTCCGGTATCCGTTTAGGAATGTACGGCCTTTTCCCCCGGGTCGAGATGCAAAACGGCTGGCTTGCCTCAAAAAGCAAGCCTTCTCCCGATGTGGCACGCCCGATACAATAATTACCGGGACCGGGAAGTTTCCATATGGTTATCCTGCCCGTCTGCCGAATGTCAATTCGAACGGAAGGGGCAGCCGCTTCTGCGGCTTTCTCGCACCAGGAAACAGAAAAAGAGCGCGAAAAATCGCGCTCCCGTTGTTGCTCTTCACTGCGGGGGTACGGACCCGGACCCCGATGCCTGTTTCGATTAACCGACTGTCGCGAGTCGTTTCGACGGGTTATCCGAATTGAAGCCGAACCAGCCTGGCAGGGCAGGGCCATCATTCCGGCTGGACTTCCCGAAGCCATTCCCGGCGTAAGCATCAAGGTCGACCTGTTTCTGGATGGCCAGTTTTTCGCGCGGCAGATCGACGATAGCACGCAGTTCGCCGGTGTAGCCGCAACGATCGAGCAGCAGGCTGGCTGCCGGTAAATCCTCGCCCTCGGCAGGCTGGTCGGCGTGGATCGCAATCACCGCAAAGTCGTGA
Source organism: uncultured beta proteobacterium (assembly GCA_963757485.1). Classification (GTDB taxonomy): domain Bacteria; phylum Pseudomonadota; class Gammaproteobacteria; order Burkholderiales; family Gallionellaceae; genus Gallionella. The sequence continues at coordinate 15,811 of CAVWTZ010000076.1, read as the reverse complement.
ATATCGCGCTCGATCGACTCGATGCCTTCATCGGCACCAAGCCAGACGCCGAGCGGCCAGCCGTGCTCGTATTCGCGATGTATCAGTTCGGTGCGGCGCGCCCGCCATACCGACAGCGGCACCAGTACCGGCCCGACAGGCAGCCTGACGCTTTCCGGGGTATCGTTTCCCGCAAGCGTCAGGGTTCTCCATCCATCCGTCACGATGCGGCCATTCTTGATCAATATAAACATGGTCTGCTTTCCTTTCCTTATCTCGAACAATATTAAAATGAAACGACTCAATTCCGATCCGTCGAGATGCAGTCTAGGGTTGTTCTATATTCCTGTGAAATACTTATTAGTTACTTTCAAATAGCCAATGGGTATATAGCAAGGCGTCAGGCAAGTCCGCAGCTGAACCCGAAAGCTCACGCAATCATGCCCGCGGCAACGGTATTGTTGGTCGCCTCATCGATCACGATGAAGCTGCCGGTTGCCCGGTCCGTTGCGTAGCTGTCGAAAACCAGAGGTTGCTGCACCTTGATCGCCACATGCGCGATGTCGTTCATGTGGAGGGTATCTGTGGCGTGCCGTTGCAGCGTGTTCACGTCGATGCGATAGTCCAAAGCCGAGAACAGGCACTTCGCAGTGCGCGTGGTGTGCTTGACCAGATACCTGCGCTTGGTGTCCAGACTGGTTTCAGACAGCCAGCACAGCATCGCGGAGAATTCCTTGGCTACTTTCGGCAACGCATCGTTTCTGACGAACATGTCACCGCGTGAGATGTCGATCTCGTCATCCAGCGTCAGAGTGACGGATTGCGGCGCGTAGGCGCGCTGGAGATGGCCGTCGAAAGTGACGATCTCTTTGACCCGGGTACTGCGGCCCGAGGGTAGCACGGTGATTTCGTCCCCGACCGCGATCTCGCCTGCTTCGATGCGGCCCATGAACCCCCGGAAGTCATGGTGCTCATGAGTTTGCGGGCGGCATACCCATTGCACCGGATAACGAAAGTCGGTGGTGTTCACGTCATAATCGATCACGATGTTGTCCAGCAGATTCATCAGTGTGGTGCCCTGGTACCAGTCCATGTTGTCGCCGCGCTCCACCAGCATGTCGCCATTCAGTGCCGACAATGGAATGCAGGTGATGTCGGCCAAACCGAGTTGCGCGGCGAATTTCAGGTACTCCGCGCAGATTTCGCTGAATCTGGCTTCCGAATAATCGACCATGTCCATCTTGTTGACCGCCAGCACGATGTGCGGAATGCCGACCAGGCTCGCCAGATAGGTATGGCGTCGCGTCTGCACCAGAACGCCCTTGCGCGCATCGACCAGTATGACCACTAGGTTGGCGGTGCTCGCCGCCGTCACCATGTTGCGCGTGTACTGTTCATGGCCGGGCGTGTCGCCGATGATGAACTTTCGCTTTGGTGTCGCGAAATAGCGGTAAGCCACATCGATGGTGATGCCCTGCTCGCGCTCGGCCTGCAGGCCGTCGGTCAGCAGCGAAAAATCCACGGCAGCCATGCCGCGCTTCGCGCTTGTTTTTGAAATGGCCGAAAGCTGGTCCTCGAATATCGACTTCGAGTCGTGCAGCAGGCGCCCGATCAGCGTGCTCTTGCCGTCGTCGACCGAACCGGCGGTGATGAATCTTAATAATTGTGTTGTGTTGCTCATGATTAAAAGTAGCCTTCCTTCTTGCGCATCTCCATCGATGCATCGGACGTCTGGTCGTCCATGCGCGTCGCACCGCGTTCGGTGATGCGCGTCACCGCGGTCTCCGCGATGATTTCCTGCGCACTGCCGGCGGCCGATTCCACCGGGCAGGTGCAGGTAATATCGCCGACTGTTCGGAAGCGCACGGTTCTTCTGACCACTGTCTCGCCGGGCAAAGGCTGCACCAGTTCGCTCACCGGCATCAGTCCGCCGGGGCGCTGGATCACGTCACGCTCATGGGCGAAATAAATGTCGGGTATCTCCAGCTTCTCCCGGGCGATGTACTGCCAGATGTCCATCTCCGTCCAGTTGCTGATCGGGAACACGCGGATGTTTTCGCCGGGATGCACCCGGGTGTTGTAGATATCCCACAGTTCCGGGCGCTGGTTCTTCGGGTCCCACTGCCCGAATTCGTCGCGGAAAGAAAAGATGCGTTCCTTGGCGCGCGACTTTTCCTCGTCGCGCCTTGCGCCGCCCATGCAGGCATCGAAACCGAATTCGGCGATGGTCTCAAGCAATGTGACGGACTGAAAAACATTGCGGCTTTGCAGCACACTTTTCAGCATCACCGTTCCTTTGCTGATCGAGCTTTCCAGCGAGCGCACGATCAACCGCTCGCCGAGTTCGGCGGCACGCTTGTCGCGGAACGCGATCACTTCGGGAAAGTTGTGCTCGGTGTCAATATGCACCAGAGGGAACGGAAACTTCGCCGGGCGGAATGCCATTTCGGCCAGACGCAGCATCACGATCGAATCCTTGCCGCCGGAAAACAGCAGCGCGGGGTTTTTGCACTCGGCCGCGACCTCGCGCATGATGTGTATCGACTCGCTCTCCAGCGCGTCCAGATGGGTGAAGGTGTGTTCAGTCATTCTCTTCGATTTGATCAATTCCATAATTTGTTCATCACGGTTCGCCAATACGGGGTTCGCTTCAGGCCGGCTCCGCGCTGCGCTCGTCGCTTGTTCGCGCAGAAACGCCGGTCCCGTGCGCTATTTCGCTGTTGCGGCTGACGTGCAAACCGCATTCCTTGCTTTGCGGGTCTTCCCACCACCAGCGGCCGGAGCGGATGTCTTCTCCCGGCGTGACCGAGCGGGTGCAGGGCGCGCAACCCAGACTGGGATAGAACTGGTCGTGCAGCTTGTTGTAAGGCACATCGTGCTGGCGGATATATGCCCACACGTCCCGGTTGGTCCAGTCCAGCAGCGGGTTGAATTTCTGCAAGCCGTTGTCCGCGTCATAGGCCGAGACTTCCAGCGTGCCGCGCGTTGCCGCCTGATCGCGGCGCATTCCGGTGATCCATGCTCGCTTGCCGGCCAGTGCGCGGCGCAGAGGTTCAACCTTGCGCGCGAAGCAGCATGCTTTGCGGGATTCGATGCTTTCGTAAAAGCCGTTCACCCCGTTTTGTGCAATGTAACGCTCCACCAATGCGTGATCGGGGAAATATACCTTCAACCGGATGTCGTAAAGATTTTCAATCTTGTGCATCAGGTTGTAAGTTTCTTCCGGCAAGCGTCCGGTGTCCAGGCTGAACATGTCGATGCCGATACGGCTTTTGGCGATGATATCGGTCAGCACCATGTCTTCCGCGCCCAGACTGTTGGCGAATGCCGCCGGTGAAAAATCGCGTACTGCCGCGGCAAGCACGGTCCGCACCTGTTCAATCTTCTGCTCCAGTCCATTCATATTCCGCCCCCGCGCTGTACTCGGCCAAACAACGGTGATCTTTCATCCGATGACGCCTGATAGGTTAATGAGAAGTCGTCCAGTCCCTTCAATGCCGCGCCGATATCCTTGTCCTGGCGCGGTGCAAACGCATCGAATCCGACCCGCTGCATGTAGAACATCTGGTCGCGCAATACGTCGCCGATTGCGCGCAGCTCGCCGGTATATCCGAGCCTGGTGCGCAAATGCGTTGCGATGGAATAGCCGCGTCCGTCCGCAAATTTCGGAAAATCGACGGCGATCACGGAAAACAATGCCAAGTCGCTTTTCAGGTGTTCCGCCCGTTCATCGCTGGCCAGCCAAACGCCAGGCGATGAGCGCGATTGCAGCCGGTCGCGCTGTGCCTGCCACACTTTCAACGGCACAATGACTTTCCCGGAAGGAACGACGACACCTTCCGGCGTGTCGTTTTCACCCAGACGGAGCACGATCCAGTCGTCATCCACAATGGTCTTGTTGTTGATAATCATGTCTCAGATTCCATTTGCATATAGTGGATTGTCATGCTGCGCACCCGCTGCCAACAGGGCATACTCGACGCCGGTCAGCGCCTTGTCGTCGTCTACCGGCACCGCGTACACATAGTCCTTGAACGGTTCATGGCCGATGCGGCGCACGGTATCGATGAACCGCTCGTCGGCAAAACGTTCTCGCACGTATACCGCCAGCAGTCGGGCCACCACCTCGGGTGTTTGCGCGAAAGTAAACGAGCGCCCGATCACCTTGCCCAGGCTGCTGTCATTGCCCTGCGCGCCGCCGATCGACACCTGGTACCATTCTTCGCCGTCCTTATCCACACCGAGGATGCCGATGTTCCCGACGTGATGATGCCCGCAGGCATTCATGCAGCCCGACATGTTCAGCTCGATTTCGCCGATATCATGCTGGAAATCGAGGTTGTCGAATCGCTCGGCGATCGCCTTGGCCAGCGGTATGGAACGCGCGTTGGCCAGGGAGCAGAAATCCCCGCCCGGGCAGCAGATGATGTCGGTCAGCAGGCCGATGTTGGGTGTCGCCAGACCCAGCACTCTGGCGGCTTGCCACAACTCGAACAGGTCCGCTTGTTTGACGTCAGCCAGCACCAGGTTCTGCATGTGCGTGACGCGCAGTTCGCCGAAACTGAAGCGTTCCGCCAGTTCAGCCGCTGCGTCCATCTGGGTTGCGGTCGCGTCGCCGGGCGCGATGCCGGTTTTCTTCAGCGACAACGCCACCGCCGCATAGCCGGGAACCTTGTGCGGCTTGACGTTGCGCTGCACCCAGTTCGAGAAGGCCCGGTTGTCGCATTGCTGCGCTGCAAGCAAGGCGGTACTTTCCTGAAGCTGCTCGTAATCCGGTGCGGTAAAAAATGCCGCGACACGGTTCAATTCCGCTGAGGTGATCGTGCAGGGACCGTCCTTGGTGAATTGCCAGTCGGCTTCCACCCGGTGCCTGAATTCGTCGATGCCGATCGCTTTCACCAGAATCTTGATGCGCGCCTTGTACAGGTTGTCGCGGCGGCCGTATTCGTTGTACACGCGCACGATCGATTCCAGATACGTGATGACATGCCGCCACGGCACGAAATCGCGAATTTCGGCTCCCAGGATCGGTGTGCGCCCGAGCCCTCCGCCCACCAGCACGCGGAACCCGACTTCGCCCTGCGCGTTTCTCACCGCCGCAAGGCCGATATCGTGCACGGCGGTCGCTGCGCGGTCTTCGGTCGCGCCGGTAATGGCGATCTTGAATTTGCGCGGCAGATAGGCGAACTCGGGATGGAAAGTGCTCCACTGGCGCAAAATCTCGGCATAGGGGCGCGGATCCACAATCTCATCTTGTGCCACGCCGGCGAATTCGTCGCAGGTAATATTGCGTATGCAATTGCCGGAGGTCTGGTTGGCGTGCATTTCCACGCTGGCCAGATCGGCCAGAATCGCCGGTGCATCTTCCAGCCTGATCCAGTTGAACTGGACGTTCTGGCGTGTGGAAAAATGTCCGTAGTCCCGATCGTGCTTGCGCGAGATCGTTGCCAGCATGCGCATCTGCGCCGAACTCAGCAAACCGTAGGGAACAGCTACCCGCAGCATGTAGGCATGGACCTGGAGGTAAAGTCCGTTGTGCAGGCGCAGGATGCGGAATTCGTCTTCCGTCAGTTCGCCCGACAAACGCCGGCGCACCTGGTCGCGAAACTGCGCGATGCGTTGGTGGGTAATCTGATGATCAAATTTATCGTAACGGTACATTTGGTTTTTTCCTGTTTCTTGTTGTTGCCCAATTCACTTATCAAGCTTTCCCTGCCGGCTACACAAACACCATCCTGCAACCGATGACCAGCAGCATGCTGGCCAGCACCGGACGCAAAGCGTTTTCCGGCATCCGGGCGCAGAGGCGACTGCCGATGTAGATGCCGGGCAGGGAGCCGAACAGCAAACTGCCCAGCAATACGAGGTCTACCGTGCCCAGCGCAAGATGACCGAGTCCGGCAACCGTGGTCAGCGGCACGGCGTGCACGATGTCAGTTCCCACCACTTTTGCTGTTTGCATACGCGGGTACAGGAACAGCAACGCAACCGTACCGAGCACACCAGCACCCACCGAGGAAATCGTCACCAGCGTTCCGACGACAACCCCGGTGAAAATCGTCGCGGCGGACAGATAACGATGATGCAACTCCTGCACCGTGCCATCCTCAGGCTGCGCGAACTGTTTGATCCTGTTTTTCAAGAGCAGCGCGACGGCGGTCAGCAACAGCGCCACGCTCAACACGCCGGTAACCAGACCACTCAAGGTCTTTTTATCCAGCGCCAGATATTTCAGCAGCGCGATCGTGACCACCGCGGCGGGCAGGCTGCCCAGACTGAGCAGGCCGACGATCTTCCAGTCCACCGTGCCGCGCCGCGCATGTACCCAGCCCCCAAGCGTCTTGGTCAACGAGGCATACAGCAGATCGGTGCCGACCGCAGTTGCCGGGGAAATGCCGAACAGCAGGACCAGCAACGGCGTCATCAATGAGCCGCCGCCCACGCCGGTGATGCCGACGATCAGGCCAACCAGAAATCCCGATAATGTGTACATGCCGTCCATGAGTTACAGCGCCAATAGATTCATGGAGCGGATTCTAGGCCGCACTCTTTATATCGCCAAATACTTTTATGTTAGTATCTTATAGCCCATTGCTATATGGAACAGGCGCCATGAACCGTCAATGGCTAAGAGTTCTGAATGAAATCGTGCGACAGGGATGGGATATATCCGGTGCTGCCAGCGCGCTGTACCCGCACGAACTAGATATCGATCTTGAACCGGTCCGGCGGCAGGCGCATCAGGTATCGCGCCGAGGAGTTACCGGTGCCGAAGTCATCCATCGAAAACTGGATACCGGCGTCCTTCATGGCGCTCATGGTGGCAGCGGGGTGTTTGATATTTTTCGGCAACAGGCTTTCGCTGAGCTTCAGCCTGACACGAGTCGGATCGCTGGCATGGCGTTGCAGCATGGTTTGCACTTGAGCCACGAAATCAGCTTGGCGGAATCGTCGGGCGCTGACATTTGCCGCCAGCACTAGGTCGCGGGTGTTTGGTTCCTGCTGCCACCCCTTGAGTTGGGCACGGGCTGTATCCGGCACCCAATGTCAGGAAAGAGCCGCCCGCACTTTCTGCCAAACTGCAGTCTTGGCCATACGACTACAGCAAGATAATTTGTTGCTGTGGGCGTTCGAGATGCCTGCGATGTTCCTTGAGAGCGGCGACTATTACAAATCCGACAACGGTTTATCGGCATAAGTGTTGTCTCGTATACTTAATTGCTCGATTACCTGAATCAGGGAGTTATCCAAAGCTTGCAATGCGGATTCTGGTAAAGCCTGCAAGGCTTCTGGCAGTATTCCTTTAGCTGGTCCCGGAGCTTTGCCTAGAATTGCTTCGGCCTCTTTGGTCAAACGCACTCCAACCCGGCGCTGATCTTCCTTGCTGCGTTCCTTGATGATCAGGCCATGGGCCACAAGCTTCTCAACAAGTTGACTGCAGGTTGACTGGTGTATGGATAAATGATCGGCAAGTTCAGAGACACCGATGTAGGGAGTTTTTGCCACTTCATGCAATATCCATAACTGGGATCCCGAGACGCCCGATTTTTGTTCAACTTCGCGGAATTGCTGGCGCACGGAACCGTAGATGATGCGGAATTTCTTGAGCACTTGAAGTGAAAGCTGGCTTTTGCTGCGTTTATTCAATTCTTATTCCCGTCATTTGGAGTACCAATTACCGTTGAAGCACTAAATCCCAGACTTTCATTTGTAACTAATTATATTTATGTCATCCTAAATGTAATGAATGCGTTTAAGCAATGCTTCAACGGGCTTAAATCTCTTCTACGAGGATAATATACATGAAAAAAATTGCAGTTGTTTTGGTTTCCCTTCTCTTTGCGGCCTGTGCCAGCACCCCCAAGCCATCTTCACAGGCAAACGAAAATAGCACGGCTGCGGCACCAGCCGTTGCAACGAGCGCAGCTTCTTCTGCCGAACTGGACTCGGCCAAATTGGCCGCTCAATTGGCCGCTGAAGCGCAAACTCTTCAACAACAAAGCGTCTACTTTGACTTTAATAAGTCCGCACTTAAACCCGAGTATCGGGATGTTCTTCAGAAGCAGGCTGACTTCGTCAAGGCCAATAAAAATGACACAGTGACAATACAAGGCAATTGCGACGAGCGTGGCAGTCCGGAATACAACCTTGCATTGGGAGACAGGCGTGCCGAGGCGGCTCAAAAGAGTCTGGAATTATTGGGCGTTCCCGCTGCACAAATCAGGACAGTCAGCTTTGGCTTGGAAAAGCCGCGCCTGACCTGCCACGCAGAGAAATGCTGGAAAGAGAATCGTAGAGACGATTTTGTCCATACACTAAATTAGTGGCAGTACCATGCACCGGAAAGGGTTGGGCTAAAGCCCAGCCCTTTTTTATTGGACGATAAGATTGTTGGTTAGCCGGGTCATCGTTATGGACGGCCGGGTAATGCGTATTGACGGGCAACAGCAAGGTTGACTTATTGCATGAGTTTTGCCATGAAATCGTCCTGGTCGGTTGTGGGGACGTATCCGAAATTCTGTGTGTGAGGTCGGTTTTCTGAACTTCCTCGTGAGCATCATTGCCGCAGCTTGAGGTCAAGAACAGAATGTGAATCAGTATCCCTTTAGAATACTGACATGGACCGTTCCGCTTCCCCCACCTCGCAACTCATCCATCTGGCCTGGCCGGTGCTGGTCGCGCAGCTTGCGCTGATGGCAAACGCCCTGATCGATACCGCGATGGCAGGGCGGCTGTCTGCCATCGACCTTGCGTCGGTCGGCATCGCCGCTGCTATCATGGCAACGGTGCTGATGTCGCTGGTCAGCGTGCTGCTCGCGCTGCCGCCGATCATCGCGCAGCTTTACGGCGCAGGCCGGCGCGCCGAGGTCGGTCGGGAGATACACCAGAGCGTGTGATATCGCTGGTGCTGGCGCTCGCGGCGATCGTGGTGCTGCGTTTCCCCGGTCCCATCATTTCGATCTCCGCATTTGCAGCCGCTGGTCGAAGCCAAGGTGCGCGCCTATCTCGCCGCATCCGCCTGGGGCGTGCCGGCCGTGTTCGCGTTGCGCATCTTCTTCGGCCTCGCCACCGGTATCGCCCGCCCGCGCCCGGTAATGCTGTTCAACCTGGTCTCGCTGGCGATCAAGATTCCGCTGAATGCGGTGTTCATGTTTGGCCTGCTCGGCGCGCCCGAGATGGGCGGGCCCGGCTGCGCAGTCGCCACGTCTTTGGATGCATGGCTGATCGCCGCACTTGCCTGGGGCTGGTGTTCCGCGTCATCCCGACTATGTGCAGTTCCAGTTGCGCAGGCGTTTTGTTGCGCCGGATTTCAAGGCCATCTGGGACTTCCTGCGGCTGGGCATTCCGATCGGGGTGACGTTTGTCGCGGATGTGACCGCATTCACCTTGATGGCGCTGTTCATCGCGCGGCTGGGCCCGGTGGTTTCGGGCGCGCACCAGATCGCGGCGAACCTTGCCGCAGTGGCGTTCATGGTTCCGCTGGCGCTCGGCAATGCCACGTCGATACTCGCGGGCCAGGCCATCGGCGCCGGGCAGCGCGAACTGGCGCGGCACACCTGCTGGGTGGGCATCCGCCTCGGCATGGCGATCGCGGTCGTGCTAAGCACCATCTTCTGGTTCGGCGCGCCGCGCATTGCCGCGCTCTATACGACCGACCTCCGGGTGCAGAAGGTGGCGATACCGCTTCGAGATCATGCTGGTTGCCCTGTATCACCTGGGCGATGCGCTGCAGGCTGTGGCGGTGAATGCGTTGCGCGGATACAAGAGATCGGTGATACCGATGTTGATATATGGCACGCTGTTGTGGGGACTGGGCTTGGGCGGCGGTGTGCTGCTCGGGCTGACCGATGCGATATTGCCAGCGCTCGGCGCGCCGGGATTCTGGATTGCCGCGATCGTGAGCCTGTGGCTGGTGGCGGGACTGGTTGCGGTTTACCTGAATGCGGTGAGCAGGGTGAGATAACTCAAGGGATCAGATCGGGAGATTGTTTAGGCAGGCTTAACGTCAGGCAAGCCGACTTTGATGCTTCGCGGAGGCGGTGGTATTTGGCTCGCTTAGTTGAGCAGTAATGTCAGTCGCGAGTTCAAGCAGACGGACGCTGCGCGATGGAGACAACGTGCCGTTGCCCGCAATAAGGTGTTGAAGTCCCGCGCGAACTTGCCGGATGTCGCGGGGAACCCGGACGCCTGCACCGCATGTCAATCCAGAATGATTGGGCTTCGCGGCCGAGCCTTGTGAGCAGACACCAGCCGGACCTGTCTTGCCGTGCAGCTTTAAGCCATTGTAGGTTCCCCGGACTTTCGATACCAGTCATGGACATGGTTCTGTACTGCCTTCCTGCAGCTCCAATCTTGCATGTGCGGGGATACCGGCGTTGCTGCTGGTGTGATCAGAAAACAATCGTCACGAGTTCTTTTTCAAATTTTCACAGACGGGCTTCATTCTGCATGCAGCACATGACACGCTTCTCGCCACTGTTCCCTTCACATAATCAGCAAGCAAGCTTTCGCATTGTTCGCGATATTTTTCCGAGTGCTTCACCAGGTACTTGATGATGCGTATCTGTATGCAGGGAACATAGTTAAAGGTGACGTCGCGGATAAATTCAGTCCATACGAACTCTTCCGGCAACACCCCCGTTTTATTCATGGCTGGCGTGAAGCCGAATTCATGATAGAAATCGTCTATATTGCCTATCTTGTGAATCATCTCGCCATCCATCTCAATAAACCCAAAACGGGTGGATGAAGGATTTGCAAGATGGTAATCAAAATGCGGCTTTCTGTAGCTTTGCATAAGCACCTCAAGCTTTGATCTGTTGGCCGATTCTGTGCTTGGCTGCCTGGTTGTTCTGTGCGTTAGCACACAAAAAACGGCGGTGACGTCGCTATTTGAAGCAGAAAAATATTCCACGGTCGGCAGATGGCGGCGCATTGGTGCATCGCGATTGCGAAAGCGGATGAACACCAGCTGTTCGGATCAGCTGGGTAACAGCGTAAGCGAATGTCCGGCTATGTCGACATGCCGGTTGCCCTGTATCACCCGGGCGATGCACTGCAGGCCGTGGCGGTGAATGCGTTGCGCGGATACAAGAGATCGGTGATACCGATGTTGATATATGGCACGCTGTGGTGGGGACCGGGCTTGGGCAGCGGTGTCCTGCTCGGGCTGACCGATGCGATATTGCCAGCGCCCGGCGCGCCGGGATTCCGGATTGCCGCGATCGCGAGCCTGTGGCTGGCGGCGGGACTGGTTGCGCTTGAACACCATGCCGGGAGCCGCGTGAAATGGCGACAAGGTGCAACCCGGCTTGCGGCCTGTCCAAAAACGTTGGAACTTGCCGCGCTGTGGTTTGCCTATATGCTTATGGAAACTTCTTCGTATCAAGGAACAAGCATGATCTTACGCCAGTTGTTCGACCCCGCATCTTCCACGCTGACCTATGTGCTTGCCGACGATCAGGGCAACGCGGTCATCATCGACCCGGTTCTGGAACACGTCGAGCACTACCAGTCATTGCTCGATACACTGAAGCTGACGCTGCGCATGGTGCTGGACACCCATGTGCATGCCGACCACATCACGGGCTCGCAGGCGCTGAAGCAACGCACCCGCGCCATCACGGTAATCGCGCAGAACTGCGGCGCGCCGGGCTACGACAGACTGCTGAGTGACGGCGACACGCTGACATTCGGCAATGAGACCCTGCACGTCATCGCCACACCCGGCCACACGCCCGGCAGCCTGTGCTACCTGTGGCGCGACCGGCTGTTTACCGGCGACACGCTGATGATCAACGCCTGCGGCCGCACCGATTTTCAAAATGGCGGTGCGGTGCAGATGTATCACAGCATCACCGAAAAACTGTTCACGCTGCCTGATGAAACGCTGGTCTATCCCGGCCACGACTACAAGGGGCGGCGTGTCAGCTGCATAGCCGAAGAAAAGGTGCTCAACACGCGGGTCGCCGGCAAGAGCGAAGCGGAGTTCGTCGCGATCATGAACAACCTCAACCTCGCGACGCCGAAGCGCATCCACGAAGCGGTGCCCGCCAACCTGCTGGGCGGCATGCCGCCATGATCATCCGCGCATAATCGCGAAGCTCGCCTGCCTGTGGCCGGTTGCGCTGTACCTGGATGCGGCCGGCAGGGCCAAATGGCAGGCCGGGCCCGCCGGCCAGGCAAATTCACCGGCGCCGATGCCGGATAGCGCAGGCGAATTGTTTTAGAATCCGGAAAGCGCCGCACAACTATCGGTACCCTCATGTTCAACTTCCTCGAATCCCTGATCCGCGGCACCCGTGCCCACCGGGCGGCCACCCCGCCCGGCGGGCTGTTGTCTTTCTACTGGCATTTCATCCGCCAGACACCGTGGCCTTATGCGGCGATGATCTGCACCAGCCTAGGCGTGGCGCTGGCGGACATGAGCATCCCGGTGTTCATCGGCCAGCTGGTGGCGCTGATGGCCGCGCCGGATCGTGCCAATTCTTTGGCGGAACATGCGGCGAAGCTGTCGCTGATGGTGCTGGTGATACTGGTCGTGCGCCCGCTGTTGCAATTCACCGACATCGCGATACGCCACAACGCGCTGATGCCGGGCGCCACCACGCTGGTGCGCTGGCAGAGCCACTGGCATGTGCTGCGCCACAGCTGGCCGTTCTTCCAGAAGGATTTCGCCGGGCGCATCGCCAACCGCGTGATGCAGACCGCCCATGCATTGCGCGACAGCGTGATGGCGTCGATCCGCGCGGTGCTGTACCTGTGCACCTACGGCGCGATGACACTGTTGCTGGTATCGCGTTTCGACTGGCGGCTGACGCTGCCCACGCTGGCCTGGCTGCTCGGCTACCTGGTATTCCTGAGATTTTTCGTGCCGCGCCTGCGCGAACTGTCGCGGAAAAGTTCCGAGGTGCGCTCGCTGGTGATGGCCCGCGTGGTGGACAGCTACACCAACATTCTGACCGTCAAATTGTTTTCGAAACTGGCCGACGAGGATGCCTATGTGCGCGAGATCGTCGACGAACACCAGGACGCGATCGCGCGGCATATGCGCATGACCAGCCGCTTCATGTTCACGCTGCAAGCGCTGAATGCGCTGCTGCTGGTCGGCACTGCCAGCATCGGCCTGATGCTGTGGTCGCGCGGACAGCTTACCGCCGGCCAGGTGGCGACCACCCTGCCGCTGGTATGGCAGATCACCAACATGGCGGGCTGGGTCTCGTTCGAGGTCGCGGGCATCTTCGAGAACATCGGCGTGGTTCAGGAAGGCATGCAGACGATCTCGGTGCCGCATACCCTGGTCGACGAGCCGGACGCCAAACCGCTCGTCGTGACGCGCGGCGAGATACGCTTCGAGAACGTCAGCTTCGGCTACGGTACCGATATCGCCGCGACCGGCAAACTTGTGCTCGACCGCATCGATCTCGCCGTACGTCCCGGCGAGCGCATCGGCCTGGTGGGCCGCTCCGGCGCGGGGAAATCCACGCTGGTAAACCTGCTGCTGCGTTTCTACGATCTGGAGCACGGCCGCATCACGGTCGACGGACAGGATATCCGCCACGTCACACAGGAAAGCCTGCGCGCGCAGATCGGGCTGGTCACCCAGGACACCTCGCTGCTGCACCGCTCGATCGCCGACAACATCCGCTATGGCCGGCCGCAGGCGACCCAGGCTGAAGTCGAAGCGGCGGCGCGCAAGGCGCAGGCGCACGAATTCATCCTCGGCCTGCACGACTGGGACGGGCGCACCGGCTACGACGCCCGCGTCGGCGAGCGCGGCGTGAAACTCTCCGGCGGCCAGCGCCAGCGCATCGCCATCGCCCGCGTGATCCTGAAGGACGCGCCCATCCTGCTGCTGGACGAGGCGACCTCGGCGCTGGACAGCGAGATCGAGGCCAGCATCCAGGAACAGCTGATCGATTTGATGGGCGGCAAGACCGTGATCGCGATCGCGCATCGTCTCTCGACCATCGCGCGGCTGGACCGGCTGGTCGTCATCGATCAGGGCAGGATCGTCGAGCAGGGCACGCATGGCGAACTGCTGCAGCGCAACGGTCTTTATGCGGCGCTGTGGCAGCACCAGTCTGGCGGTTTCCTGGCGGAGGAATTGCCCGAGTTGGAAGAAGCGGTATCCGCGTGAATCAACCGGCCCGGCTTGTTCGAACAGCGCGGTCAGTCCATAGCTTGGGAAACGGCGACTGAACTGACCGGACCGGGATCTGTTTCCGAGGCCGGTGCCCATGCCGCGATGCCGTGCAGCCCGCGCAGGCGCACGCATTCCGGGTTGAACGAACCGTCCGGCATGAACACTGCGAATTCGCGGCAAACCGACGGGCGCAGCGCGTAGATGCTGCAGCGTCCGTCCGACTGCAGCGCGACACAGCGGCCGTGGCCGGATTCGGTGCCCTTCATGCAGGCGCGAAACGGGGTGAGTTGCACCGTCATGTCCGCGGGAACCTGGCCGCCCGGCTGGCTGTCCAGTTCGCCGTGGTAGAACGACACGCGGAAATGGCGGCAGCACGCGTTGCAGCCGTCGCAGGGATTGTCCTTGCCGGTCGTGGCGTGGATACGGCCATCTCCGGTCGGTTTGGCGATCTGCGCTTCTTTCATCTATTACTGTTCCATGGAACCGGTGAAACGTCCGGCGGTGCATGCCGGGCAGGGCGGCGCGTTCCGGGCGGAAGCGTTGCTGCGGCGCGGCATGGGAGCGGAATATTCACGGCGGATGGAATGCATAAACAGGAGCGGCAGTTTATACAGAACCGGCACGTTTGCAATGGCTGCCGATGCTGGTGGCGCGCCACTGCAAGTCGCAAGGAAACGGAGTTGAACTGATGCCTCGCCGGGTGATAGATTGCGGGGAATGTCGCGCGATGCGACTCCGGCGCATTTCGCCTGACGCATATACAATGCCCGGCAAAAAACAAGGACGATCATGACGAATACTCGCGGAGAGCATCACACCGATCGGCTGCTGAAGTACGCGGCAACATTGCTGGTGATTGTACTGCTGGCTTGCGCCGCGTTCCTGGCCGCGCAGTCCTGGCGCGCCGCCAGGATCGACCAGGCCGAGCGGCTGGCGATGGTCGCCGACCTCAACGAAAACGCGCTGGATATGTATTTCACCCAGCTGCAGATCGGCATGCAGAATCTGGGGGATGATCTGGTCGATTCCGGCAGGAAGCTCGATCTCGGCCGCGCATACCGGCTGGTCAACCGGTTCCAGAAACTGCACACCGAGCTCGGCAACGTGATCCTGTTCCGCGCCGACGGCCGGGTGTTGCTGACCCGCAGTGCCCCGAACAACCCGGACATGCCCACGCTCGCCGGTGACCCGATATTCATGAATTTCCGGAGCGAACTGCAGCAGGGTTCGCCGTTCGTGATCGGCCAGCCGGTCAAGGGGCATATCGACAGTCGCTGGGTCGTCGCCGCGCGCCATGCCGTAACCGACCATGCCGGCAAGCTGGCCTATATCATCAGCGCCAATCTGCCGGCCGACATGCTGCAACGCTACTGGCCGGATTCGGCCATGCCGGACTCCACGACCGCCGTGATCACCGCGCTGGGACTTGCGCGCGATGACCGATACCGGGTCAGCCGCTATCCACAACCGGATGCCGCAAGCATGGATGATGTCTATGGCCAGCCGGCAAGCGGCGCGATGGTCGCGTACCTGCGCGCGAACCGTTACTCGCAGAGCGGACAGGTCTACATGCCGGGCAACGGGGCCAGGCCGGCATCCATGCGCGCACTGCGCCGCCTGCAGCACTTTCCGGTGACGCTGTATGTTGAGGTTCCGGGAGTCCGAGGTCAGGGCGGCATTGTGGGA
>CAVWTZ010000075.1:0-5555 GCA_963757485.1 uncultured beta proteobacterium | reverse complement strand
AGCTCGCACTCGACTGCCGCAGGGTCATGGCAAGCCACAGGTACCAGTCCCTCTTCCCGACGCGGCTCTCCACGCAAAAACAATCGGTGGCGGATTTCATGACCACCGCCGGAGGCGGTCGCATGGCCACTTCAGTGGGTGGTGTGCTCACCGGTCGCGGTGGCGACTTTATCATCATCGACGATCCGTTGAAACCGGATGAAGCCCTGTCGGAAACCCAGCGCAACAATGCCAACGACTGGTTCGACCATACCCTGCTCAGCCGCCTGAACAGCAAGGCGACCGGCTGCATCATCATTATCATGCAGCGCCTGCATCTGGATGATCTGGTCGGTCATGTCCTCGAGCAGGAGGACTGGGAGGTGCTCTCCCTCCGGCCATCGCCGGCGAAGATCGCACCCACCAGATCCGGACCCCCTACGGCAGCTACTCCCATATCCATCGTGCCGGGGAGGCCCTGCACCCCGAACATGAAAACCTGGCGACCCTTGAACAAACCCGCAGGAGCCTCGGTGAATATCATTTCGCCGCCCAGTACCTGCAGTCGCCGGTGCCATTGGGTGGAGGGCTGGTCAAACTGGCCTGGTTCGCGTTCTATGAACCCCATCAGCGGCCGGAACGGTTCGACCAGATCATGCAAAGCTGGGACACCGCCAGCAAGGAATCGGAACTGTCCGATTATAGCGTATGCACGACCTGGGGCATCAAGGACAAGCAGATCTACCTGCTCCACGTATTGAGGAAGCGGATGGATTATCCGAACCTGAAGCGGGCAGTCAAAGAACTGTCCCAACAGTTCAACCCCGGCACCATCCTGATCGAGGACAAAAGTTCCGGGACGCAGCTGATACAGGAACTGGTCAGCGAGGGCGTTTACGCTGCCAGGGGCATCAAACCGGAGGGCGACAAAGTGATGCGGTTGCATGCACAGACCGCAACGATCGAAAACGGGTTTGTGCATTTGCCCAGGGAAGCGCCATGGCTGGCGGACTACCTCACGGAAATAACTTCGTTCCCGAAAGGAAAATACGATGATCAGGTCGATTCCACCTCCCAAGCCCTGGAGTGGCTCAAGACCGGGATGTGGTCAAACGGAATGGGACTCCTGGAATACTACAGGATTGAATATGAAAAAGAGCACGGGAAACCCGTTTGAGGCTGATCGATACTGGGTGGGACGGGTCAAGAGTGGTGGAATGCCCCCGCAGGATGCTGATTGTAATCTGCCATCCTTTTTATTAGCCTTCCTGGCGGGTCGTCCCGGGAGACAAAAGACAGATCATTCCGCGGTACAATTCGAAACGAGGACCAAGCTTAGAGGTTTGTAGGCCTGAATATCTCAATTTCATCGCAAGTTTTTTTCAAGCACCGAAGGGAAGATTATTATTATGGCAAAGCACGATGAATATTTTGTTGAACCGCGCGCCGACGGGCGCTGGAACGTTAAGAAACCGCATGCCGAACGGGCAAGCGCGATCACCGACACTCAACAACAGGCGATCGCACAGGCCAAGCGGTTCGCGCCCGAGGGCGACATCAAAGTCAAGGGAACAGACGGAAAATTCCGAAAGGGTTGACATCGCGCCGGCTGCGGCGTCTGTCGTTCACTTGGCAACCGTCACCCAATGTACTCATTTTCGGTAGTGAATGTCGAGGACGGCTGTCACCTACAGGATTACCGCCATTTTATGATTCTCCATGCAGATGCTGAATATTAACCATGAGCTGATACGTTGGGCGCTCGAACGTTCCGGGCGGAGCGTAGAGGGTCTTATGCGCCAGTTTCCAAAGCTGGGGAAGTGGGAAAGCGGGGAGGCGCAGCCCACGCTCAAGCAGCTTGAGGCATTGGCCAAAAAAACCTGGACACCGCTGGGCTATTTTTTTCTGCCTGAGCCGCCGCAGGAAAAATTGCCGATTCCCGATTTCCGCACGGTCAGTGATAGGCCCGTCGGCATCGCAAGTCCCAATCTGATCGACACGCTACATACCATGCAACGCCGCCAGACGTGGATGCGCGAGTACCTCATTGACCGGGGGCACGATCCGTTACCTTTCATTGCGTCGGCGAATTTGCAGGAAGCGCCCGCAGTCGTCGCGCAACGAATCAGGCAGGTGATCGGCACCGGGGATGGATGGGCAAGCCAGCACGGCACATGGTCGGATGCGTTGCGGCATTTGCGCGAGGCCGTTGAAGAGGCCGGAATACTGATTGCAGTCAACGGCGTGGTCGGCAACGATACGCACCGCAAGCTGGATCCTGAAGAATTTCGCGGCTTTGTCCTGATGGACAGCTACGCGCCGCTGATCTTTGTGAATGGTTCGGATGCCAAATCTGCACAGATGTTTACCCTGGTACATGAGTTGGCACATTTGTGGGTTGGCGAAAGTGCCTTGTTCAATCTGCCGAATATGGAGCCTTCTGAATTTGCGGTCGAGCAGTTTTGCAACAAGGTTGCGGCAGAGTTTCTGGTGCCAGCGCGGGAGTTTGAGGCTTATTGGCCGCGGGCCATTCAAGACGCGGAACCATTCCAGCCATTGCCCGGCATTTCAAGGTTAGCCCGATTGTCGCGGCACGCCGTGCGCAGGATTTGGGGTTAATTCAGCAAGCCGAGTTTTTGACTTTCTTTCGGTCTTATCAGGAAGACGAACGACGCAAAGCGGCACGAGTTACTGGCGGAGGTAATTTTTACCAAACCCAGAATGTGCGCTTGGGCAAACGTTTTGCGCGTGCCGTAGCGTTGGCGGCCAAGGAAGGACGACTGCTTTATCGCGACGCGTACCGCCTGACAGATTTGCATGGCGCAACTTTTGACAAATACGCCAAGGCGTTGGGGGCGAGTTAGCCATGGCCAAGAAAACCCAATACCTGTTGGATGCCAACGTGCTGATGGAAGCCAAAAGGCGGTATTACAGGTTTGGGTTGTGTCCGGGTTTTTGGGATTGCATTGCATGGCAATACAAACAGGGCACGATGGGCAGCATAGACCGGATCAAAAAGGAAATAGACCAAGGCAAAGATGATTTGACCCAATGGGCCAAGAAATCCGCCCCCAAGGGATTCTTCGCAGCTACGACAGAGCCGGAGGTTGCTGCTTGGTTTGGCAAGATGGTGGCGTGGGCGCAGGCAGAGAAGCAATACCTTCCAGAAGCAAAAACCGAATTCGCCTCGGGAACGATGCCTGGCTGATTGCTTATGCAAAGCAGCATGGGCTGACCGTGGTTACACATGAGACTTACGATGCGCAAATAAAAAACCGGGTGAAGATACCGAACGTTTGCGATGAATTCGGCGTGCCTTACGTTGATACTTTTGACATGCTCGAAGCGCTGAACGCACGATTCACATGGAAGAGTATTTGACCGGAATGGAATACCAACAAGCAAGCCTTTGAGTCCTACCTTGAGCAATTGCTGATCTGACCCACAAATGATGCGGATCCGGTCTCGTGATCTTCGATCAATTACCGCCATTCATTTACGAATGCCGCTCCGCTCACAACCGGTGTGCCCGTTTCGACCGCACGAGTTAACCAGCCGCTTTGAGGAATTCGTGGCCGAATCCCCTCTGCGGCTAACCTTCGGACGATCACATCATCAAGCGACCAGCGCGCGCGATACTCTACAACAACACACTGACACGTTCGAAGAGCAACCTCGGTACAAGTCCTGTGACCAGACGCGTCTTTGCCCCAAGTGTCTAAACTATCTCTAGAATGCTTTCCTTGACGGGGGCATAGCAAGTTGATCCATAATTAGCGGAAACAGCCTGCACGCACTTCCGGACACAATCTACCTTTGGTGAGGAAAGCAAACATCGCTTGTACGAATTCCCTGCAAGTTGATTGGAATAGTGTGCTGCCTGCGCAACATTGTTCTGCCATAGTCGGAAATCCTCCTTTTGTGGGCGCGATGCTCATGAATGATTCACAACGGAATGATATGGCTTTGGGTGTTTCAAGACCTGCCAGGATATGGAGTTCTTGATTACGTCAGTGCTTGGTACTGGAAGGCAGCCAAATACATTAAGAGCAATCCGAAAGTCCACGTGGCATTCGTTTCAACGAACAGCATAACTCAAGGTGAGCAAGTTGGTTTGCTATGGGGGCACCTTGATGACGCGCTTCGGGATCAAGATTGGCTTTGCGCACCAAACCTTCCGGTGGAGTAACGAGGTCGTGGGGTTGCTGCAGTTCACTGCATTATTGTTGGCTTTGGACTCACCGAGCCATCGACCAAAATAATCTATGAATATGAGGATGTAAATGGCTTACCTGAGAAGCACATGGCAAAAAATATTAATGCTTACCTTGTTGACGCCCCAGACGTTTTCATAACCAATCGCTCGGTACCAATCTCAAATGTGCCTGCGATGGCTTTTGGCAATATGCCACGCGATGACGGTCAGCTTCTATTAACTGAGATAGAAAGGGATAAATTAATTGCCGAAGAGCCAGAAGCTGCAATTTTCATTCATCCATTTATTAGTGCAAAAGAGTTCTTGAACAATGGTAAGCGCTGGTGTTCGAGATGGCGATCGTCGTATTGATGGTGATGGCAGATGTGCCGCTATCCGCCAGGTGCAGCTGATAGCGCCGCAGGTCATCAGGCGTCGCCGTATCTGGCGACCGACCGAGGAAGCGCGCAAGGTTGCGCACTGCACGGATATAGGCGGACTGTGTCTTGGGCGAAAGCTTGCGCATCCGCATGTCTTCCAGCATGCGCTGGCGCAGCGGGGAGATGGTTTGAACAGCTTGTTTGCACGTGCTCATGATTCTTCTCCTGTCGGCGCAATAAGGCGGATTGCCTTACTCACAACATCAAGGAAAAGAATCTGTGTTTCAACTTACACCAGCTCGTGAACCGGAGCGCCCATACCGCGCTAGCGGTTTAGTCCATGGCCGAGAAAGAGACTGGCCGTTGCTCGGGCTTTGCGGAAGTCCAGGGCTGTCTGTCGAGATGTCTGTTCTACGCAACTAAGCGGACTTGCTGATGTTGCGTCTTACGTTCGCACCGCTCACATTGCGGACTAAACAATTTTTCTGGAATTTATCAGAACGCGATGTCCGCTTTGTTAAGCGCGGATGCGTACTATCGACACGAAGCGGAAGGCGAGCACACCAAAAAGCTGACTATCAGCGACGAATGAGGGAAACAGGCATTCTCATATTGAGACCTCCCTTCGCAAGTTAACCAGCACTATGTGTTTGGCGCAAATGATTTAGTAGTTTCGCCTTGTCCCGTTCTGAGATCGTGTCTGATCCGTGCTTCTTGCTCATACCAGCCGCTTGCAACTGCCCCAGCAACAAGGTAATCGGCAGACCAAGTTCTTCCGCAAAGTGCGCTACATTTTTCCTCACGGTGGTAGCAGTTTCAGCTTTGGGCGATCCGATGGGGCGTCGGGTTAGCGGTTTACGTGGGCGTTCCTTCATAATTCTGCGGAGGGAATCGCTTTGTATCTTGTGTTCGTAAGACGACCATTCAGCAAATACAGTGAGCCCCTTGAAATGGACTTGTATCCACTTAGCAATACGTAACTGTCGAGAAGTAGAGGACAC
>CAVWTZ010000074.1:0-4814 GCA_963757485.1 uncultured beta proteobacterium | reverse complement strand
CCAGGACCAGCGCGAGCAAAACCCAGGCCAGGAATTCCAGCGGATGCGCCCATACATTCCTGAATTGGACCGCGGAAATATTGATCAGAAGCGGCGCTATGATCAGCACGCCGACGACATCCCCCATCCACCAGGTAAGCCAGGCCAATCCGCCGTTCTGCACCGGCAATACCTTGAATATCATCAGGCTGATCACCCCGCCGCTGGCACTGACCAGCATTCCCAGGGCCGCGGCTGCAACAAGAAACAGGATGTCTCTGGGGCGATCCAGCGCCCATTGAAATTTCAGGCGTTGCAGCATCAGGGCGGCAAGCAGCGGGGCCAGTGTATTGCCCAGTGCAATGCAAAGATCGAGCAGCGGGTAAGAGTCAATGTAATAGTTGGTCGCCAGCGCGCCCAGGAATATGCCCGGCCAGCAGACATTCCCCCAACGCAGCAGAGCCGCCACGGCAATGCCCGTTGGCAACCAGATCAGGGTGATGTGTGAGTCGACAGAAGGAAGTGCCAAACCCAACCTGCCGCCGACAAAGTAAACCAATGCGACAAACAGGAGTTTCACGGCAATTTGAAATTTTCCGGCATAACCCGGGTTTTCTGTCGACAGATGTTCGGCCATAGGATTTTATAAACTGGGTATTCTTTTGCCATACTGCTGCGCTACCGGACCATCGCGCAACGATTTGCCAGAACCCTGGACCAAACAGTTACTCCGTGTCAGCGCTTGAAATATTTTCGGACCGAAAATCGCAGCCCACCGCCAATCGGGCGAATGATGGGTTTGCATACATAAGCGCCCCAATACTAAAACTAATTGCACCCCGAGCATATAGCTCGAAAGGAATTATATTTTCTCGGCACACACGCAGGCAAGACGTCCGCCGCACAAGACCTTATAATCAAAGCTTCCCATTTCTCATACCTTGCCCAATCGGAGTCAGCCATGTCGCCCAGCACTGCATCGCACAACCTGTTTGGCAGCCGCCAAACTTTCAAAGTCGCCAACGGCAAAACCGGCACGCTGTATTCGCTGCCCGCGCTGGAGGCCGCGGGGCTGGGCAGGATCTCGCGGCTGCCGGTCTCGATCCGCATCGTTCTCGAATCGGTGCTGCGCAACTGCGACGGCAAGAAGGTGACTGAGCAGCACGTGCGCCAACTGGCCAACTGGCAGCCGAATGCGCCGCGCACCGAGGAAATCCCTTTCGTGGTCGCGCGCATCGTGCTGCAGGACTTCACCGGCGTGCCGCTGCTCGCCGACCTCGCCGCGATGCGCGATGCCGCGGCAAAGATGGGCAAGGATCCCAAGATCATCGAACCGCTGGTGCCCGTCGACCTGGTGGTCGACCACTCGGTGCAGGTCGACCATTACGGCAACAGCCAGCGCGCTCGACCTGAACATGAAACTGGAGTTCCAGCGCAACCGTGAGCGCTACCAGTTCATGAAGTGGGGCATGCAGGCATTCGACACCTTTCAAGGTCGTGCCGCCCGGCATCGGCATCGTGCACCAGGTGAACCTCGAATACCTGGCGCGCGGCGTGCACAACGAAGGACGGCGTCTATTACCGCTGACACCCTGGTCGGCACCGACAGCCACACGACGATGATCAACGGCATCGGCGTCGTCGGCTGGGGCGTCGGCGGCATCGAGGCGGAAGCCGGCATGCTCGGCCAGCCGGTGTATTTCCTGACACCCGACGTGGTCGGCGTGAACCTGAAAGGCAAGCTGCATCCTGCCTGCACGGCGACCGACCTGGTGCTGACGGTCACCGAAATGCTGCGCAAGGCCAAGGTGGTCGGCGAGTTCGTCGAGTTCTTCGGCACGGGCACCGCGTCGCTCGGCGTGACCGACCGCGCCACCATCGCGAACATGGCGCCCGAATACGGCGCGACAATGGGCTTCTTCCCGGTCGACGACAAGACGCTGGATTACTTCGAGGGCACCGGGCGCAGCGAGGACGAGATCGAGGCGTTCGCGGCCTACTTCAAGGCGCAGGGCATGTTCGGCGTGCCGAAATCCGGCGACATCGATTACAGCCAGACGCTGGAACTCGATCTGTCCTCAGTGATGCCTTCGCTGGCGGGCCCCAAGAGGCCGCAGGACCGCATCGACCTGGACCGGGTCAAGGGGACCTTCACCACGCTGTTCGCGAAACCGGTTGCGGAAAACGGCTTCGCCAAGAAGCCCGATGATCTCGGCAAGCGTTTCACGACCTCGGACGGCATAGACATCGGTTCCGGCGACGTGCTGATCGCCGCGATCACCTCCTGCACCAACACCTCCAACCCCGGCGTGCTGCTTGCCGCCGGCCTGCTGGCGAAGAAAGCGGTGGAACTGGGCCTCACGGTGAAGCCGCATATCAAGACCTCGCTGGCGCCGGGCTCGCGCGTGGTGACTGAATATCTGACCAAGGCCGGACTGCTGACCTACCTCGAGAAAGTGGGCTTCTACCTGGCGGGCTATGGCTGCACCACCTGCATCGGCAATTCCGGTCCGCTCGCCGCGCCGGTCGAGGAAGCGATCGTTGCGAACGACTTGGTGTGTGCCGCGGTGCTGTCCGGCAACCGCAATTTCGAGGCGCGCATCCATCCGAACATCCGCGCCAACTTTTTGGCCAGCCCGCCGCTGGTGGTCGCCTATGCGATCGCCGGCACGATGCTGAAGGACTTCCGTACCGAGCCGCTCGGCAAAGGCAAGGATGGGAAGGATGTCTACATCGGCGACATCTGGCCGACGCACGACGAGGTGCAGGCGTTGATGACACTCGCGATGGACGCGCCGACCTTCAAGCGCCTGTACGGCAACCTGGCCGAGGCCAATCCGATGTGGAAGAACATCTCCGCCCCGTCCGGCCAGCTCTACGACTGGCCGGAGTCGACCTATATCGCCGAGCCGCCGTTCTTCGACAAATTCTCGATGCAGCCCGCCCCGATAGGGAATGTCTCCGGCGCGCGCACCCTTGCCATATTCGGCGACTCGGTCACCACCGACCATATCAGCCCGGCCGGCAGTTTCAAGGCGACCACGCCGGCGGGTAAATACCTGCAGGCGCACGGCGTTGATGCAAAGGATTTCAACAGCTACGGCTCGCGGCGCGGCAACCACGAGGTGATGATGCGCGGCACCTTTGCCAACGTGCGGGTGAAGAACCTGGTGCTGCCGCCCAGTCCGGACGGCAGCCGCATCGAGGGCGGCTACACGCTCTACCGCGGCGAACAGATGGCTATCTACGACGCCGCGATGAAATATATTGCCGACGGCACGCCGACAGTGGTCTTTGCCGGCGAGGAATACGGCACCGGGTCGAGCCGCGACTGGGCCGCGAAAGGCACGCAGCTGCTGGGCGTGAAAGCGGTCATCGCCAAATCATACGAGCGCATCCACCGCAGCAACCTGGTCGGCATGGGCGTGCTGCCGCTGCAGTTCAAGGGCGACACCAATGTCGCGGCATTGAACCTGAGCGGCGACGAGAGTTTCGACATCGGCGGAATCGCCGGCGACCTGAAGCCGCAGCAGGACGTGACGCTGACCATCAGGCGCCGCGACGGCAGCACCCAACAGGTGCCACTGCTGCTGCGCATCGACACCCCTATCGAGGTCGACTACTACCGGCATGGCGGTATCCTGCCATACGTGCTGCGCGAGCTGATATCCAGATAGCCGGGGGTCGGTTCAATAACGGCTGGAACGCAAGGGAGACTTATTCCGCTCCCTTGCTGACCTTGAAGGCCGGTGCAGTATAGCCCTCCGCGCCCAATACGCTCGGCACGACCGATGCATTGCCGTCGCGCAGCGCAAAATAATGCGGCGACATGATCTCGACGCCGGCCGCGTCGAACTTGTCCAGGATGTTCTTGTGCAGTTCGGAATAGGTGAATGCCATGTACTTCGGCTCCTTGGTATAGGCATTGATCTCGTAGCTGACATAAAAGTCGCTGAGCGCGGTCTGCAGCACAAACGGTTCGGGCTTGTCCATTATATTCTTGGTTGCTTTTGCCGCCTCGACCAGCAAGTCCCTCACCTGTTTCCATGGCGCGCCATAACCGATCGTGACCGAGGTGTGCAGTATCACGCCCGCACCTTCATCCGCGGAGGTGCTGAAGTTGACGATCTGCGCGCCCATCACCACGGAATTGGGTATGGTGACGATCTCGCATTTGATGGTCTCGACCCGGGTGACCAGCAGCGTCTTGCCGACCACATCGCCGGTCGTCTCGCCGACCTTGATCCGGTCGCCCAGCCTGAAAGCGCGGGTATAGGTCAGGATGATGCCCGCCACGATATTCGAAATGGCCGACGAGGAAGCAAATGAAATGATCGCGCCCAGCACCAGGCCGACCCCCTTGAAGGCTTGCGAACTGGAACCCGGGATGTATGGATAGGCGCTGATCAGCGCCGTCACGATGACCATGAAGCGAACGATCTGGTAGGTCGGGCGTGCCCAGTCTTGATAAAACCATTCAGATTTCAGTTCGCCCCGCTCAATCAGGCTGAACACATAGGAAATCACCTTCAGCACATAGTGCGCGATGAATGCGATCACGACGATGTAGAAAAAGTTCGGGATGTATTTGATGCCGGCATGGAACAACGTGGCGAACGGCGAGATCAGGTAATCCAGCAGCCTGGATCCGAATTCCCGCGTCTCGGGAAAAAAACTGAGAATGAGCGGCAGGAAGAAATACAGGAACAGCAGGATCACGAATATGCGCAGCGATTTGAGCAGCACCAGCACAACACGCTCGGCGCGGTGCGCTGAAAGCAGCTCGATCCCCTTCAGGTGTAGTCCGGACTTCCAGTGATCATGCAGCGTGGATA
>CAVWTZ010000073.1:0-15954 GCA_963757485.1 uncultured beta proteobacterium | reverse complement strand
ATTCAACTCAGGCACCTGCACGATGGAGATCGCGCTGCGCATTGCGGGCATAGGCCCGGGCGACGAAGTCATCACCACGCCGATTTCCTGGGTCGCGACCGCAAACGTGATCATCGAAGTGGGCGCTGTGCCGGTGTTCGCCGACATCGACCCGGTCACGCGCAACATCGATCTGGACAAGATGGAAGCCGCCATTACGCCCCGCACCAAGGCAGTCATCCCGGTGTACCTGGCCGGCAAGCCGGTGGATATGGACCGCTTGTATGCGATCGCCGCCAGACACAAACTGCGCGTGATCGAGGATGCCGCGCAGGCGATCGGCTCGAGCTGGAAAGGGAAGCCCATAGGCTCGTTCGGCGATTTCGTCTCATTCAGTTTCCAGGCCAACAAGAACATCACCACTTCAGAAGGCGGCTGCCTAGTGCTGAACAATGCAGAGGAAGCGAAACTTGCGGAGAAATACCGCCTGCAGGGCGTCACGCGCAGCGGCTGGGACGGCATCGAGGTGGATGTGCTGGGCGGCAAATTCAACATGACCGACATCGCCGCCACGATAGGCCTGGGCCAGTTTTCAATATTGAAAAATATCACCGCGCAGCGGCGCAAACTGGCGCGGCATTATTTCGCGACACTGGGCAAGGATTTCGAGCAGCAGACCGGCGCGCAATTGCCGCCGGAAGATTTTACAAATACCAATTGGCACCTGTTCCAGGTCGAACTGCCTGGGCGCATCACCCGTCCGGAGTTCATGGAAAAAATGAAGGCGCACAACATCGGCATCGGCTTCCACTACGCGCCGATTCATTTGTTCAAGCTGTATCGCGAACGCGGCTTCAGGGAAGGCATGTTCCCGGTTGCCGAGCGTGTCGGCAAACAGATCGTGTCGCTGCCGATGTTTTATGCGATGAACGAGGCGGATGTCGAGCGGGCTTGTGCGGCGATGCGGGAAGTGCTTGGTAAGACGACCTAAATTATATTGGGCCTGCTGAACACCATGGACGTTGAACGCACCCGCAGACTTTTGGCAAATCCCGCCTCGACACGCGCGGAACTTGAACAACTCCGCAGAGAGGCACTTGCTGCGAATGAACGTGAGCTTGCCTTCGATATCAGTGACGTAATTGACGAAAAGTTTCCTAATGCCTCATCTTCTGGGCGCGGTGCCACTCCTACGACAGCGATCTTTCGCTCTACGAAGAAACAATTTCCTACAGCGAAGGAAGCTTATGTTTGGCTTGTCGACCGATTTACTGGTGTAAGGCCTGATGTATTTACGGATGTGCGATGGGATACTACTGGCTACATTGCCATTGGGCGGCACCGAAACGAAAAAGGAAGGCCATCCCGCAACTACTTTGCTCGTTCGGCAGAGCAGCTATTCCGCGATTCACCATGGCTAGCCACCAACCAAAGTAACTATGCCAAGCTACAGAATGGGTGGTTTGTGAATGTTAATTTGAATAACAGGGAGAAGTTTGACATCTTGTGTCGATTTGGGTGGGTTGTCGGGCTCAAAGGTGGGCGAGATTGGGACTGGGAAGTCTCCGAACCAAGTGAAGGCCTAGAAGATAGAAAGGAAAGGATAGCTCTCGCAGAAAAGCTATTTGCTGAACTTGAAGCCTTTGATCATTCCCCCAAACCCGATAGGTCAGGTTAGCGTAGCGTAACCCAATCTACTTTGTCGCTTTGAACGTTCCTATACATTAATTCTCAATTTCGTAAACCACGCTCCATGCAGTAAAATGCCGCCCTTATGGAAACTTCCAGAAATTCACTTTTGCGGGATGAAGCGCAAGGAGCCGCGCAGCGAAGGACGAGACATATCAGATTGATAGGCGAGGAGTGAGCGAGCATGCGACACCGCGATTCGCCCGCAAAATGAATTTATTATGAGTACACCCAATCTTTCCGTCGTCATCCCCGTCTACAACGAAGAACAGGGCCTGCAGGCATTGTTCGACCGTTTGTATCCGGCGCTGGATGCGCTCGGCGTCAGTTATGAAATCCTGTTCGTCAACGACGGCAGCCGCGACCGTTCCGCAGCGATGCTGCGCGAACAGTTCCAGAAGCGTCCCGATGTGACGCGGGTGATCCTGTTCAACGGCAATTTCGGCCAGCACATGGCGATCATGGCGGCCTTCGAGCATTGCAGAGGGCAGCGCATCGTCACGCTGGATGCCGATCTGCAGAACCCGCCTGAAGACACCGGCCTGCTGCTGGCGAAAATGGACGAGGGCCACGATTACGTCGGCTCGATCCGCCGCCAGCGCAGCGACAGCCTGTGGCGTCATGTTGCCTCCAAGGCGATGAACGGGCTGCGCGAGCGCATCACGCGCATCAAGATGACCGACCAGGGATGCATGTTCCGCGCCTATGACCGAGGCATTATTGACGCGATCAATAGTTGCAAGGAGGTGAGCACCTTCATCCCGGCGCTGGCTTACAGCTTTGCGCGCAATCCCGCCGAGGTGGTGGTGGGGCACGAGGAGCGCGCCGCAGGCGAATCCAAATATTCGTTGTACAGCCTGATCCGCCTGAATTTCGACCTGATGACCGGCTTTTCGCTGATACCGCTGCAGATGTTCTCGATGCTGGGCATCGCGATCTCGGTGCTGTCCGGTTTCCTTGTGGTGTTGCTGGTATTGCGCCGTATCATCGTGGGCCCGGAAGCGGAAGGGCTGTTCACGCTGTTCGCGATCGCGTTCTTCCTGATCGGCATCACGCTGTTCGGGATCGGTCTGCTCGGCGAATACATTGGCCGCATCTACCAGCAGGTGCGGCACAGGCCGCGTTACCTGGTCGAGGCGGTGCTGGAGCAGGACAGCGCGAAGGTGAAAAAGCCCAGAGCGCCGCGTGCCGCCAACGTTGCCGGGGAGGCTGATCCGTTTGCCCAGCCCGGGACCAGCAAGGAAGCAGTTAAAGCCGCGAAGGCCGAAGACGCAGCATATCCTTCCTTGTTTTCGGATGAGCAGGAATGAGTCGGGCAGTCGTATTTGCCTATCATAACGTGGGTGTATGCGCCGGGACACGGTGGACGCAGCCGCGGTGCGGGTACGGCGCACGCACCCCGCTTAGTTGCGCAATACTTTCAGTGAGTATTCAGCTATGAGCAGAGCGGTAGTCTTTGCTTACCATAATGTTGGGGTAGCCGTCGTGTCACGGTGGGCGCAGCCGCGGTGCGGACACGGCGAGCAGGACGCCTATGCATTGTTTCCGGGAAATGTGCGATGAGCAGAGCCGTCGTGTTCGCGTATCACAATGTAGGCGTCCGTTGTTTGTCGGTGCTGCTGGCGCATAACGTGGATGTCGCACTCGTGGTCACCCACCGGGACAATCCCAAGGAAACCATCTGGTTCGACAGCGTTGCGGAGCTGGCCGCGCTGCATGACATTCCGACCATCACGCCGGACAACCCGAATGTGCCCGAAGTCGTTGCCCGGATACGCGCGCTGCAGCCGGATTTCATATTTTCATTTTATTACCGCGAGATGCTCAAGCGCGAGTTGCTGGAGACACCCAGGCAGGGCGCGCTGAACATGCACGGTTCGCTGCTGCCGAAATACCGCGGCCGCGTGCCGGTGAATTGGGCGATAATCCACGGCGAGACCGTGACGGGCAGCACCCTGCATTACATGACGGAGAAGCCGGACAACGGCGATATCGTGGCGCAGCAGTCTGTGCCGATATTGCCGAACGATACGGCTTTGCAGGTGTTCCAGAAAGTGACCGTGGCAGCGGAGATGGCGTTGAATGCCTGTCTGCCGAATCTGCTGGCCGGACGCGCACAGGCGGTCAAACAGGATTTGAGCAAGGGCCGATACTTCGGCGGACGCTCCGCTGAAGACGGAATCATCGACTGGTCGCAGTCGGCGCAGCAGATACATAATCTGGTGCGCGCGGTGGCGCCGCCTTATCCGGGCGCGACCACGCAGCTGATCGGCAGGCCGATGCGCATTCTGCAAACGCTGGTAACCAGGGACACGTCCAGCGACGGCAAGAAGGCATTTTTTGTCAGGGACGGCAGGGCTTATGCGACCTGCGGGCAGGGAGTGTTGCGCGTGGTACGCTTCGAGCTGGGCGGCATCGCAATGAATGCGGCAGAATTTGCGGCACGGTTCGGCACGCAAAAATTTGAATTTAATTGCTAAGGAAATGAAATGAAAAAAGTATTGATACTCGGCGTGAACGGATTCATCGGGCACCATCTTTCCAACCGCATCCTCGCCACGACCGATTGGGAAGTGTACGGCATGGACATGAGCACCGACCGGATCGGCGACCTGATCGGGCGCGACCGTTTTCATTTCTTCGAGGGCGACATCACCATCAACAAGGAGTGGGTCGAGTACCACGTCAAGAAATGCGATGTGATCCTGCCGCTGGTCGCGATCGCCACGCCCGCGACCTACGTCAAGCAGCCATTGCGCGTGTTCGAGCTGGATTTCGAAGCCAATCTGCCCATCGTTCGCGCCTCGGTGAAATACGGCAAGCATCTGGTGTTCCCGTCCACCTCGGAAGTGTACGGGATGTGCCATGACGAGGAATTCGACCCGGAGAATTCCGAGCTGATCTGCGGCCCGATCAACAAGCCGCGCTGGATCTATTCCAACTCCAAGCAATTGATGGACCGGGTGATCTGGGGCTACGGCATGCAGGACAACCTGAACTTCACGCTGTTCCGCCCGTTCAACTGGATAGGGGCCGGACTGGACTCCATCCACACGCCGAAGGAAGGCAGTTCGCGCGTGGTCACTCAATTCCTCGGCCACATCGTGCGCGGCGAAAACATCAGCCTGGTTGACGGCGGTCACCAGAAACGCGCTTTCACCTACATCGACGACGGCATAGACGCGCTGATGAAGATCATCGCCAACAAGAACGGTGTCGCTACCGGCAAGATCTACAACATCGGCAACCCGACCAATAATTACGCGATCCGCGACCTGGCCGACATGATGCTCAAGCTGGCCAAGGAATATGCCGAATACCGCGATTCTGCCGCCAAAGTGAAGATTATGGAAACAACCTCCGCCGCCTATTACGGCAAGGGTTACCAGGACGTGCAGAACCGTGTGCCTAAGATCACCAACACCTGCGAGGAACTGGACTGGAAACCGACCATCAACATGGCCGACACGCTGCGCAATATATTCGATGCGTATCGCGGGCAGGTGGCGGAAGCGCGCGGTCTTGTAGATTAATCACCTTGTTCCCCCTAATCCTTTCCAACCGATGGAGAGGAGAAAATAATGACCAAACAACTCGCGCTAAAAATAGACGTGGACACCTATCGCGGCACTCGCGAGGGTGTGCCGCGCCTGGTTGAAGTGCTGCAGCGATACAACGCACAGGCCACATTCTTCTTTTCTCTCGGCCCAGATCACACCGGGCGCGCGATCAAACGCGTTTTCCGTCCCGGCTTTCTCGGCAAGGTATCGCGCACCTCCGTGGTGGAGCATTACGGCATCA
The DNA here is from genome assembly GCA_963757485.1 of uncultured beta proteobacterium. Classification (GTDB taxonomy): domain Bacteria; phylum Pseudomonadota; class Gammaproteobacteria; order Burkholderiales; family Gallionellaceae; genus Gallionella. The sequence goes on along the minus strand of CAVWTZ010000073.1, from coordinate 10,485 downwards.
AGACCCTGTTGTACGGCACGCTGCTGCCCGCCCCGGATATCGGCAGGAACTGCGCGGACATCATGCGCATGGTCAAGGTTGCCGGCTTTGAAACCGGCATCCATTGCTACGACCATATCCGCTGGCAGGATTATGTCGCGAACAAGGATGGCGAGTGGACGCGGCGGGAGCTGCAACTCGCGGTGGATCGTTATACGCAGATTTTTGGCGAGGCTCCCCACGCCCATGCGGCAGCCGGCTGGCAGATGAATCGCCACGCGTTGCGCCTGATGCAGCAATTCGGTTTTGATTACAGTTCGGATACGCGCGGGACGCATCCTTTCATCCCCACCTGGCAGGCCGAGATCATCGCCTGTCCGCAATTGCCCACCACCTTGCCAACACTGGACGAGCTGATGAACCGCGACGGCATCACGCTGGACAACATCGCTGAACATATTCTGAAATTGACCGAAGCGCAGTCGCCTACCGGACATACCCGCGATAGGTCAGCGATAAATCCTGAAAACGGCGGGAGCGGATATGAAGCCGGCATTCCCGCACCGGAGGGCTCCGCCCCACCGTGTCATGCCGGCCATGTCTACACCCTGCATGCCGAACTGGAAGGCGGGAAATGGCTGCCGATATTCGAGCAATTGCTGCAGGGCTGGAAAGCGCAGGGCTACGAACTGGTGTCCATGCGGCAATATCTGGAAGGGCTGGACGTTGCGGCGCTGCCGCACCATGAGGTGGTGATGCGCGAGGTGGAAGGGCGGGTCGGCACGCTTGCCACCCAGGGCGATTAGTGATCCTGTTAGTCCTTGCCAAACAAATCGCGACTGTAAACCTTGTCAGCCACATCCCGGAGATCGTCGGTAATGCGGTTGGCAACGATGATGTCGGACTCTTTCTTGAATTGCGCAAGATTATTCACCACTCTGGAGTGGAAAAACTCCGCCTCCTTGAGCGCGGGTTCATAAACGATGACCTCGATACCCTTGGCCTTGATGCGTTTCATGATGCCCTGGATGCTGGAAGAACGGAAATTGTCAGACCCGCTCTTCATGACCAGGCGGTGTACGCCGACTATCCTCGGGTTGCGCTTGACGATGCTTGCCGCAACGAAATCCTTGCGCGTGGTGTTGGACTCGACGATGGCATGGATCAGGTTTTGCGGGACATCCTGATAGTTGGCGAGCAGTTGTTTGGTGTCTTTGGGCAGGCAATAGCCGCCGTACCCGAACGAGGGATTGTTGTAGTGGTCGCCGATGCGCGGGTCGAGACATACCCCCTGGATGATCTGCTTGGTATCCAGCCCGTGGGTGGCCGCATAGGTATCGAGTTCGTTGAAGAAGGCCACGCGCATGGCGAGGTAGGTATTGGCAAATAGCTTCACCGCCTCGGCCTCGGTCGAGTCGGTGAAAAGGGTGGGGATGTCTTGCTTGATCGCACCCTGCTTGAGCAGATCGGCGAAAATCTCGGCGCGCTTCGAGCGTTCGCCGACCACGATGCGCGAGGGATGCAGGTTGTCATACAGCGCGCGGCCTTCGCGCAAAAACTCCGGCGAGAAAATCAGGTTGCTGCAATTGAACCTGGCCCGTGCCTTGACGGTGTAGCCGACGGGAATGGTGGATTTGATCACCATCACGGCCCGCGGGTTGATGCTCATCACATCCTGAATGACGGATTCGATGGACCTGGTATTGAAGTAATTGGTCTCCGGGTCGTAGTCTGTCGGCGTGGCGATGATGACATAGTCCGCTCCGCTATAGGCTTCGCGTTTGTCCAGAGTGGCCCTGAGGCTGAGCGTTTTGTGTTTCAGGTACTCCTCGATCTCGGCATCTTCAATGGTCGACTGCCTGCGGTTGAGCATGTCGACTTTCTCGGGAACGATGTCGATTGCGACCACCTCATTGTGCTGGGCAAGCAGGACAGCGTTGGAAAGACCGACGTAACCGGTACCGGCAATGGCAATTTTCATAGCACCTGACTTTCAAAAAGATTTCAAAAAAATAGGCGCGCATTATGGCGCAGATGCCCTGATTCGTCAGCCAAGTTGCGTTGCACGGCTGGCAAATTGCCGAGCAAGCACATGCAATTTTGCCCAAAATAGCAAAAAAGTATTTCGTTAAGGTTAAACCTGTTCGGTCAAGGTCTCCCATGGGTTCACTGATGCGGCAGTCTCGATTGATAAAGCGCCAGATCGCTCGCCGCATAGCAGCAGAAAATCACCTCGCCCAGGGAGGATGGCAAGCGAATGAATTCGCGCACCGCCGCAATCGCCACGTCCGCCGCCTGCTCCGGCGGATAGCCGTAGACGCCGGTGCTGATACACGGGAAGGCGATGCTGGCAAGCTGATTCGCGGCAGCGATGGCAAGGCTCTCGCGATAACACGAGGCCAGCAGCTTCGCTTCGTTTTGCGTTCCGCCATGCCACACCGGCCCCACGGTATGGATCACGAATTTCGCGGGCAGCCGGTAACCGCGCGTCAGCCGTGCCTGCCCGGTCGGACAGCCGCCCAGCGTGCGGCATTCCGCCAGCAACTCCGGCCCCGCCGCACGATGGATCGCACCATCCACGCCGCCCCCGCCCAGCAGGGATGAATTTGCGGCGTTGACGATGGCGTCCACCTTGAGTTGGGTGATGTCACCCTGGAGCGCGCGCAGCTTGGTCATGGTGTGCAGTTTAGACTCTCGGTGAGGACATCGACCACCCTCTGTGCCAGGTTAGATGCAAGGCAATCCAGTTCGATATTATTGTCCTGTATCGACCTAAGCCAGGTAAGCTGGCGCTTGGCCAGTTGCCGCGTCGCGGCGATGCCGGTTTCCAGCAATTGGGTGTCATCGATCTCACCTTCCATGAATTGCCAAGCCTGCCGGTAGCCGACACAGCGCATAGCTGTCATGTCGCGGTGCAGCGCATATTTCTCGCGCAGCATGCGCAGTTCATCCACCAGACCTCGCTTCAACATCTCTGTATAACGCGTGGCGATGCGCTGGTGCAGCACAGCACGGTCGGACGGCACGAGCGCAATGGGCAGGATGCGGTAGGGCAATTCGTGGCTTTGTTTTTGTGCGATCAATTCCGACATGGTCTTTCCGGTGATGCGGTAGATCTCCATCGCGCGCTGGATGCGCTGCGTGTCGGTGGGTTTCAGGCGCGTAGCGGTTTCGGCGTCCGCTGCGGCGAGTTGCTTGTGCAGCCATTCGATGCCGTGCTGCGCGGTCTCGGCGCCGAGTGTGGCGCGCACTTCCGGATTTGATGGCGGCAGGTCGCTGAGACCTTCGCGCAACGCCTTGAAGTACAGCATGGTCCCGCCGACCAGCAGCGGAATCTTGCCGCGCCGCGTGATGTCATGCATCAGGCGCAGCGCGTCGTGGCGGAACGCGGCGGCGGAGTAGGCTTCGGTCGGGTCTATGATGTTGATCAGGTGGTGCGGCGCACGGGCGAGGGTGGCGGCATCAGGTTTGGCGGTGCCGATGTCCATGTCGCGAAACACCAGTGCCGAGTCGACGCTGATGAGTTCCGCCGGCAGGTGCCTGACCAACTCGACCGCAACGCCAGTCTTGCCGCTGGCGGTGGGACCCATCAGGAAAATGGCGGGCGGCAGCACACTCATCCGGATAACCGCGCAGGGTGATGAAAAACGCAGCGAGCAATTCCAGATGCGCGAAGCCGCGCAGATAGAGCCGAGATAGTACGAGATGGGTACAGCGAGGGTCGAGCGAGCACGCGACAAAGCATATGGGATGCGCAGTAGTTTTGCATCATCCTGCTATTGCCCGCGCATGAACATCTTGTCCAGATCATTCAGGGTCAACTGAAACCAGGTTGGGCGACCATGGTTGCACTGGCCGGAACGTTCGGTCTGTTCCATCTCGCGCAGCAGCGCGTTCATCTCGGTGATGCCCAGGATGCGGTTGGCGCGCACCGCACCGTGGCAGGCGAGACTGGCCAGCAGTTCGTCGCGCCGTTCGGTCAGCGCGCGGCTCGCACCGAATTCGCGCAGTTCGCCGATCACGTCGTGCGCTGCGGCCTCCGCTTCGGATTGCCTGAGCATCACCGGCATCGCCCGCACCGCCAGCGTGTTGGGTGCAATCACTGCAATGTCGAAGCCGAGCTTTTCGAGCGCGTCCCGTTCAGCCTCCACGGTGGCAACTTCCAGCGCGTCGGCATAAAAGCTCGCCGGGATCAGCAGCGGCTGCGAGGCGATCCGTTCCGTATCCAGCGAAGCCTTGAGCTTTTCGTACACGATGCGTTCATGGGCTGCGTGCATGTCCACCACGACCAGGCCCTGTGCATTCTGAGCGAGGATGTAGACGCCGGAGAGTTGGGCCAGTGCGAAACCGAGAGGTGGGATTACCTGGTCAGAGTTCAGGGATGCGGCATCAGCAAGGTCATGTGACGGATGGGCGCCGGCGATTGCGTTTCGCGGATTTCCCGCGAACGCCTCCCATACCTGGTATGCCGTGCCGGATTGGGCGATACCCAGGCCCATGTTCTGTTGGGTCGGAAAGCCGGATGCGGCTTGCCGCGTCGCTTCTGATCGGACATCCGCGCCGCTTGCCGGAGCAGCGAGCGCCTGTTGCAGCGTGTGGAAAATGAACTGGTGGATCCCCTGGCTCTCGCGGAAACGCACTTCGCTTTTGGCGGGATGCACGTTCACGTCCACTTGCTCGGGTGGCAGTTCGAGGAACAGCACGAAGGCGGGATGGCGCTGATGGTGCAGGATGTCCTGGTATGCCTGTCGCAGCGCATGACTGGCAACCTTGTCGCGCACGAAGCGGCCGTTCACGAAAAAGTACTGCGCATCGCGGCTGGCGCGCGAATAGGCCGGCAATGCCGCCAGGCCCTGCAATGACAAGTTCGCCGCGCTGCGCGCGACAGCCACCGCGGCGTGGCCGAACTCGTCGCCGAGCACAGCGGCGACGCGCTTCAGCGCGGCTTGCCCGCCGTGCAGCGCGGGTAGCTGCCAGACGATGCGCCCATTGTGCTGCAGCGAGAAAGCGATATCCGGGCGCGACAACGCGATGCGCTTGAAGGTTTCCTCGCACCAGGCGAACTCGGTCGCCTCGGATTTCAGGAATTTGCGCCGTGCCGGCGTGTTGAAATACATCTCGCGTATTTCCACCGTCGTGCCTTGCGCGTGACTGGCGGGAACGGGCTGGCTGAGCTGTCCGTCGATCGCTTCGATTTTCCATCCGTGTGCATCTGAGCCTGTACGACTGGTCAGAGTGAGTCGCGCTACGGCCGCCATGCTTGCCAGTGCTTCGCCGCGAAAGCCCATGCTGGCGACCCGCTGCAGATCATCCAGTGTTGCGATCTTGCTGGTCGTATGGCGCATCAGCGCCAGCGGCAGTTCATCCCTGGCGATCCCCCTGCCGTTGTCCTGCACCCGCAGCAGCTTGATGCCGCCGGCCTCCAATTGCACAGAAATGTCGGTTGCGCCGGCATCCAGACTGTTCTCGAGCAATTCCTTCAGCGCTGCGGCAGGGCGCTCGATGACCTCGCCGGCCGCGATTTGGTTGATGAGCAGTTCGGGGAGCAGCCGGATGGCAGGCATGGCTTCGGGGCAGTGAAATTTTGTCCGCGGATTATAACGGAGATGCGCCGGCGTTTTGCCGCGACAATACCTGCACTGCACAATACTTGCCGGAGAATTCGATTCGGCTCGCAGGAGTCGCATACCCGGGAATGTATCCGTCCGGCACTTGGCTTGACTTTTTACCGAATTGGGTGCTGAATTCGCACCCGTAGTTGACCAGATTACTCGTGTATAACCCCTACAAGGAGAATATCGTGAAATACCTCAATAGTTTGTTCATTGGTTTGGCACTGATCGCGTTGGCAAGTCCGGTTTATGCTGCAGATTCAGCCGGTTCGATCACGATCAGCGCGCCGGCGAACGGTGCGGTGCTGCAGAGCGGCAGCGGCAACAAGCTGGAATTCAACGTCCATTTGAGCCCGAATGGCAATCATGTGCATATCTATGTCGACGACCAGCATCCCATCATCGATCGGGATATCCATAATTGCCCGTGCAGCATCGATTTGCCTGATCTGTCACCCGGAAAACATACCATCGCGGTGAAAGAGGCGACGGTCAGCCATGCACTGACCGGAGTGGAAGGTTCAGTGACCGTAACTGTTAAGTAGTTCGTAAACGGCAAACTTGAGCAGTGCAAAATCTGATCTATGCACTGATCCAGGTCATACATAACTTCGGTGCCGTAACCGTGGTTGGCACTGGCATAGCTGCCATATGGCTGGCGCATGGGAATGCCGGGCTTCGGCACCGACTTTCATTGCTGATGGCATTGGCCTGGGCCGTCCAGGCGGCAAGCGGTGCCCTGTTTGGTATCACCACCTATTATTTCGAAAGGAACCTGCCGGATATCCACGGCATCGCCGTGGATGCGCTGGTGGTCAAAATCGTTTGTGCCTTGACCGGATTCATCCTGGCGGTTGCTTGATCTGAAATCTCATTCGGGATGGAGTGCGGACAAGCAACTTTTCGCATGGAGAATTTCGCTCGTGCTCGGTGTGGTAGCGTTGAGTTCGGCAGCTTTTTTACGCTGGTTTTCCTGAAGATGTAATCCGGCTGCAGCTTGACGTCTGCTTTCCATAGTTGCTCTCAACGTAGTGCAGGTATAATCGCACCCGCAAAGAATGGTTCACGGCGATCATTTTTGTCCGGGCACAAAATATCAGTAAAAAAATAGAGGAGAGGAATATGCGCATAGGCATACCTGCGGAGACAGCCGCGGGGGAGAAGCGGGTTGCGACGGTGCCCGATGTCGTGGAGAAGCTCATCAAGCTGGGTTTCAAGGTCGCAGTCGAGTTGGGCGCTGGAGATGGATCCAATTGCAGCGATGATGCCTACCGCGCGGCGGGAGCCGAGATCGTCGGCGACGCTCCCGAGCTGTGGGCTGGCGTCCGACATCGTGTTCAAGGTGGCCGTCCCGACGAGTGCCGAGGTTGAGTTGATGCGCGAAGGCGGCACCCTGATCGGCTTCATCTGGCCCGCGCAAAATCCGGAGTTGATGAAACAGCTGGCGGCGAAGAAGGCGACTGTGCTGGCCATCGACTGTCTGCCGCGCCAGCTTTCCCGCGCCCAGAAGATGGACGCCCTGACTTCGCAGGCCGGCGTAGCCGGCTACCGCGCCGTGATCGAGGCAGCCAACGCCTTCTTTGGCCGCTTCTTCAACGGCCAGATCACGGCTGCGGGCAAAGTTCCGCCAGCCAAGGTATTCATCGCCGGTGCCGGCGTCGCCGGCCTGGCGGCGATCGGTACGGCCGCCGGTCTCGGCGCCATCGTGCGCGCCAACGACACCCGTGCCGAAGTGGCCGACCAGGCGAAGTCGCTGGGCGGCGAATTCGTGAAAGTCGAGTATGAGGAAGAGGGTTCCGGCGGCGGCGGCTACGCCAAGGTGATGAGCGAGGGCTTCCAGCAGGCACAGCGCGAGATGTACGCCAAACAGGCCAGGGAGGTGGATATCATCATCACGACCGCCCTGATTCCCGGCAAGCCGGCGCCCAGGCCGATCACCGCCGAGATGGTGCAGAGCATGAAACCGGGCAGTGTCATCGTTGACATGGCGGCGGAGCGGGGCGGCAATTGCGAGCTGACCGAGCCCGGCAAGGCGGTCGTGAAGCACGGCGTGACCATCGTCGGTTACACCGACGTGAATAGTCGGTTTGGCCAAGCAATCTTCCACGCTGTATGCAACCAATCTGTTCCGTCTGACCGAGGAGTTGTGCAAGACCAAGGACGGCACAATCAACGTCAACATGGAAGACGACGCGATCCGCGGCCTGACTGTGATCAAGGACGGCGAAATCACCTGGCCGGCTCCTGCACCGAAGCTGCCTGCGGCCGCCGCCAAGCCGGCTGCTGCCGTGAAAGCTGTTCCACCTCCGGCGCACGGCCATGGCGGCGCTCCGGCATCGGCCGGGAAGACGGCAATCCTGTTCGGGGTCGCCGCGCTGCTGTTCCTGCTCATCGGTGCCTATGCGCCGGCAGCGTTCCTTGGGCACTTCACTGTGTTCGTGCTCGCGTGTTTCGTCGGTTACATGGTGGTCTGGAATGTCACGCCGGCCCTGCATACCCCCTTGATGAGCGTGACCAATGCGATCAGCAGCATCATCGCCATTGGCGCGCTGGTGCAGATCGCGCCGCCACTTGGATTGCTGAGCGAGCTTTACCAGCCGTCCGGACGTCTGGATACGCTGGCTGGCGGTGGCCGGCATCGCGCTCACCGCGGTCAATATGTTCGGCGGCTTCGCCGTCACCCGACGCATGCTGTCGATGTTTCGCAGAATAGGGCAAATAAAAATGTCTGCAAGTTTGGCAACGGTTTCAGATATTGGCGCGACCATTCTTTTTATCCTCAGCCTGGGAAGGATCGCACCCGAATCTTCGCGGCGCGGCAATCTGTACGGCATGATAGGTATGACGATTGCGGCACCTGGCGACGGTGTTCGGCCCACGAGTTTCGATGGCCCGGCATTCCGTGGATCATAGCCGCAATGGTGGTGGGAGGCAGCGTCCGGAAACTTATGCCGCGCGCAAGGTGGCAAATCGAACGCCAGATGCCGGAACTGGTCGCGTTGATGGGACAGCCTGGTCGGTCTCGCTGCTGTTCTTATCGGCTACGCCAATTACATCATCCCATTGGTGGAGCTGCATTTGTCCAGTGCCGAAAAGGCGATCCACGAGATCGAAGTCTATCTTGGCATCCTGATCGGCGCAGCGACCTTCTCCGGTTCCCTCATTGCGTTCGGAAAACTGTCGGGCAAGATCGGCGGCAGCCGCTGTTGCTGCCGGGACGTCACTTCATGAATCTGTTGGGCCTGTTGGTCGTTATCGTGTTCGGCTGGCAGTTCCTGCATGCTGAAACGATCAGTTCGGGCATGACAGGCCTGACCGTGATGACGGGTATTGTGGCTGTTTGGCGTTCATATGGTGATGGCCATCGACGGCAGCGCGCCGCCGAGGTAGCCCGACTTCTCGAGCAGGGTGACCTCATTCCCCCGATGGGCGGCTATACGGGCTGCCTGCATGCCTGCGGGGCCGCCGCCGATGACGACGACCTTCTTCTTCTTTCCGGGGGGTGCAATCTCGTAGCTCTCACGGCCGAAGCAGGCGTTGATGCGGCAGTGGCGGGGCTCGTTGTATGTCGAGCTGCAGTGGCCGCAATGGGTGCAGGGCTGGATGTCCTCCATTCTCCCTTCCCTGGCCTTGTTCGCATACTCGTGATCGGCAAGAAAGCGCCTGGTCATCCCGATGAGGTCTACCTTGCCTTCCTGGAGGATCATCTCGCCGGTGTCGGCCGCGAGTCCGCCGACCGTCATGATGGGTATGTTTACCGCCTTCTTTACCGCCGCCGCGACAGGCACGGCTACCAATGGTCCCTTGTATCTCCACTCAAGTTCTTCCGGGAACTCCTCGATGGGCATGAACGGCTCCGGATAGAACATGTTGTCTGCGTGAGAAGAACCCCAGTGCTGGCCGTCCCAGTGCGATCTGACCTGGAGGGAGTTGACGCCGGCCTCTTCAAGCTATCTTGGCGGTCGCTACCGCTTCTTCAACGGTTATGCCCATGTCGCCGACGCCGAATTCGAAGCCGTTCATGAGCACCTGAATGGGGAAGTCTTGCCCCACCTTTTTCTTGATCGCCTTGATAACTTCGAGCGAAAAGCGCGCCCGGTTCCTGAGGTCCGAACCGCCATACTCGTCTTCCCGCCGGTTCCAATAGCGCGACAGGAACGTGTGGAAGAGGTGATCCGCACCCATATGGACCTCAAGGCCGTCGAATCCCGCCTTGGCGATCCGAAGGGCGTAGCTGGCGTATCGTTCAGTTAGTTCATGGATTTCGTCGATAGTCAGCGCGTGGGGTGGCTCGTCCTCGTGTACATCGAATTCCGACTTCAGGGTGACCGCGGAGGCAGCCACCGCAGTCGCCCCCATGTTGTAGGCGCCGGCGGCCCAGGGCCCGCGGTGGTAAAACTGTATGAAGGCCGGACAATCGTGCTCGTGTATGGCGTCGACAAGCTCTTTCACGTTGGGTATCACGTCGTCGCTGTCGAGACGCATGCGGCAGTCGCCTGTCTTCATGATGGGCCATTCCATGACCGGCGTCTCGACGATAATCAGACCGGTACCGCCTTTCGCGAGGGCGCCGTAGAAGGCCTTCACCAGGTGGCCGACCCGCGTTTCCCCCCGCTCGAAGAGATAGGTCTGGTTCGCTGTCTTCACGAGCCTGTTCCTTAACGTCACCCTGCCGATGTTGAAAGGGGAAAAGAGTTTGTTGTACGTGCCGTTTGCCATTGCCGTCCTCCTGCAATATGGAGCAATGCCTGTCCTTCGCGGTGAGAACTATCCCGTGATACGGCCTTGCTCTTAATAATGGAATGCTTTTCCTGTTCGGGTCTCTTTGGCTTCCGTGCCTGTTAGGTCATTATATCATAGACGGAGTATGGTGGAAAGGGGTCCGACGCCTCGC
>CAVWTZ010000072.1:0-39338 GCA_963757485.1 uncultured beta proteobacterium | reverse complement strand
ATTGCCCAATTGCTGACCGGCTGTCTCTTTCTGTGCTATCAGTTTTCCTGCGGCCTGTCCCAGCCGAGGTTCCTAGGATGAGCCACTTGACTCGTTCCAGAATTCCCGATTCGAGCCACTTTCGACGGGCAAGTGCAACTACTGTCACACTTTGGCCGGTAGTTCTTACATGTCAATCAGGGAGAAACACAACAATCGACTACAAACCCATGAATCAAAACGTGATATAAACTTCTAAATCCGCGTTCATTGCCCCCTTAATGTGTGACAACGGGGCCCAGAATTGAGATTGGAAGCCCAGCCGACTGCTGGGCTTTCGTGTTTTTGGCGGTAACTGCTCGCCTGCGAACATCGGCGTTGCGCTGGCGGACATTCCAACCACCTCGCCATCTCAAAAAGTCACCGAGAACAAGGCTCCCCAGCATGGCCAGCACCTTGCACAGCAGTTGTCAGTGGCCAGTTGTCAGTTGCCTGTTAGAACCGTGAGGAACTCAAACAGGTGCGGCTGCGGGGAGGCCCCTCCATCCAAAGGGAAAGAAACAGCAGGTTCCTCCGCTGGCCCGCCGCGGGCTCGGTCGGGATGACAAAAAGCAGTTGTCAGTAGCCAGTTGTCAGTGGCTGGCTCAAAATAGCGCTCGAATGGAGCGGGCCGTGTGCTCAAACCCGGCGGCACCGTTATCATCCTCGACAAGTTCCTGCGCCCGCAACAAACCGCGTTGCTGCGCCGCGCGCTCAATCCATTGTCGCGCCGCATTGCGACACGCATGGATGTGGTGTTCGAAGACGTATCAAGTGCAGTGCCGCAACTGCAAAAAGTCAGCGACATCCCGCTGCTTGCCGGAGGATGGTTTCGCGGAATAGTGCTGCAAAAGATGATGAATTGATTCAGCCAGTGCAAACATGGAGATGACGACCATCCCGTGATCCTGTCGAAACCTGCCTTGCCGCTGATCGCTGCAACACGACCCCCAAACACGCTGCAGGTTCGTTGTACTATTCTTCTATCCATCAGGCAAGGAGCTTCCCGATATGCTGATCTGGCTGGAACTTGTGTTTTGTCTAGCAGTGATCGGCTACGCGGGCTACTTCCTGTCCCGCTACGGCGACATCGTCGCCGACAAAACCGGCATGTCCGCTTCATGGATCGGTCTCATTTTACTGTCCACCGCCACCTCGCTGCCAGAACTGGCGACCGGGATTTCTTCCGTCAGCTTTGCCGATGCGCCGAACATCGCGGTAGGTGATGTGCTGGGCAGCACGGTGTTCAACCTCTCCATCCTGGTGATACTGGATGGCTTGTATAAACGCGAGACCCTGTATAGCCGCGCTGCACAGGGACACATCCTGTCGGCTTCATTGGGCTCGATATTGATCGCGTTTGCCGGCTTCAGCCTGCTACTGGACAAGGCGGGGATGAGTCCGGCGTTCGGTCATGTGGGGTTTTACTCGCCGCTTATCGTGCTGGTTTACCTTGTTGCGATGCGTGCCGTTTACAGCTACGAACACCGCACCTTGGCCGAATACACCGAGGAGTCTGCCGAACGCTATCCGGATGTGACGCTGCGCAGCGCCGTCAAAGGCTATGCGCTGGCAGCGGGCGCCGTGGTGATCGCCGGTACATGGTTGCCGTTCATTGCCAAGGATATTGCCGAGTCGATGGGCTGGGGACGCAGTTTCGTCGGCACCCTGCTGGTGGCGGGGGTGACCTCGGCGCCGGAAGTGGCGGTCACGATTTCGGCACTGCGCATCGGCGCACTGGACATGGCGATCGCCAACCTGCTGGGCAGCAACCTGTTCGATATCATCATTCTGGCGGTGGACGATGTTTTTTATGCCAGAGGACCTTTGCTTGCCCACGTCGACGCCAGCCACGCGCTGACCGCCTTTACCGCGGTGATGATGAGCTCGCTGGTGGTCGTGGGTCTGACCTTCCGTCCGCAAGGGCGCGCGGTGCTGGGACTGACCTGGGTGAGTCTGGGGTTGTTCATGCTGTATGTGCTCAACTCGTGGATACTCTTCGAACATGCACATTGACAACATCAACTGGCATACGCTGGCCGTCGACGAAGTGGCGCAACGTCTGGAGACGACTCCGAACGGCCTGAGCCCGGAGCATGCAGCCAAGCGGCTGCAGTACTTCGGCGCAAATGAATTGAAGGAAACGCGCGCGCGCTCATTGTGGCGCATGCTGTTAGACCAGTTTTCCGATTTCATGATCATCGTGCTGATTGTCGCGGCGATCATTTCCGGTTTTGTCGGCGATGTTGAAGACACCGTTGCGATCATCGTCATCGTGATCCTGAATGCAGTGATCGGATTCGTCCAGGAATACAGGGCCGAGCGCGCGATGGCCGCGCTCAAGCAGATGGCCGCGGTGAGCGCGCGCGTGATGCGCGACGGACGTATCGAAACTCTCACTGCGGCGAAACTGGTGCCGGGCGATATGTTGCTGCTGGAAGCGGGCAACGTGGTGCCCGCCGATCTGCGCATCATCGAAGCGGCGCGGCTCAAGATAGACGAATCCGCGCTCACCGGCGAATCGATCGCCGTCGAAAAACAGATCGCCGCCATTTCCGCAATCGACGCGCCGCTGGGCGACCGCCTCAACCTGGCCTACAAAGGCACCACCGTCGTGCATGGGCGCGGAAACGGGCTGGTGGTGGCGACCGGTATGAACAGCGAGCTGGGCAAGATCGCGGCGCTGCTGAGCGATGACACCGAAATCAAGACCCCGCTGCAACAGCGCCTGGCGCGCTTCGGCAAGCGCCTGGCCATCGCCGCGCTGGCGATTTGTGTGCTGGTGTTCGTGATCGGCGTGATGCGCGGCGAGCCTTTGCTGCTGATGTTCATGACTGCGATCAGCCTGGCGGTAGCAGCGATTCCCGAGGCTCTTCCTGCAGTGGTGACGATCTCTCTTGCGCTGGGCGCGCGCAAGATGGTCAGGCAGCACGCGCTGATCCGCCGCCTGCCCGCTGTCGAAACTTTGGGTTCGGTGAGCTACATCTGCTCGGACAAGACCGGCACGCTCACGCAGAATAAAATGAAAGTGACGGCGATTTATGCAGATGACGCATTGCACAACACCTGGCCGACCGGCGGCGAACCCTGGGCCACTCTGCTGCAAGCGCTGGCGCTGAACAATGACGCGCATATCGATAAGCACGGCAAGGCGCGCGGCGAGCCGACCGAGGCGGCGCTGCTGCACGCCGCGCTGGAGGCGGGCTACGACAAAGCCGCGCTGGAACAGGAAGCGCCGCGCCTGCTTGAATTGCCGTTCGAATCCGAACGCAAACGCATGACCACCCTGCATCGCGCGGGCGCGGAGGTGATCGCCTACACCAAGGGCTCGCCGGAGACTGTGCTGCCATTATGCGCAAGCAAACTGTGCGGCAGCGGCGAACGTGCCATCGATCACGCAATGCTGTTGCGGCAGGCGGAAGCGATGGCTTCAGACGGGCTGCGCGTGCTTGCCTTTGCCTGCCGGCGCTGGGCCAAATTACCAGATGGGCTGCCGGATGTGGCGCCCCATGTTGCTGTTGAAACGGACTTGGTATTTCTCGGCTTTGCCGGACTGATCGACCCGCCGCGCAGCGAAGTGAAAGATGCGGTGGCGCAGTGCAGGTCGGCCGGCATCATGCCGGTGATGATCACCGGCGATCATCCCGCGACCGCGCGCGCCATTGCGCATGAACTCGGCATTCTCGCGGAGGCAGAAGGGGCCGACGGCGACGGGCGCGTGATGACCGGGGCCGAGCTGGCACGGCTAGATCAGGCGGCATTTGGATCAAAAGTGGAACAGGTGCGGGTTTATGCGCGCGTCGACCCGGCGCAAAAGATCAGAATCGTAAAGGCGTTGCAGGACAAAGGCGAAGTGGTGGCGATGACCGGCGACGGCGTCAACGATGCGCCGGCGCTGAGAGCCGCCAACATCGGCATCGCGATGGGCAGGGGCGGCACCGACGTGGCGCGCGAGGCGGCGCACATGGTGCTGCTCAACGACAACTTCGCCACCATCGTGCACGCGGTGCGCCACGGACGGCGCCTTTACGACAACATCCGCAAATTCATCCGCTATAGTGTGACCACAAATTCCGCCGAGATATGGACCATTTTCCTCGCACCGTTCCTCGGCCTGCCGATCCCGCTGTTGCCGATACACATCCTGTGGATCAACCTGGTCACTGACGGTCTGCCCGCGCTCGCCCTTACCGCCGAATCCGCAGAGCGCGGAATCATGCGCCGTCCGCCGCGTCCGATGCACGAAAGCATCTTTGCGCACGGCATGTGGCAGCACATGCTCTGGGTAGGCTTGCTGATGGCGGCATTTACGCTGCTCACCCAGGCATGGGCATTTCATACCGGCCACGCTCACTGGCAGACCATGGTGTTCACCGTGCTGACGATATCCCAGCTTGTCCATGTCATGGCGATACGCTCAGAAAAAGAATCGCTGTTCTCCATCGGGTTGTTTTCCAACCGGCCGATGACGCTGGCCATCATCGTCACTTTCACGCTGCAAATGGCGACCATTTACGTGCCCGCGCTCAATCCGATATTCAAAACCGAACCGCTCGATGGCGGTGAGCTGGCGGCATGCCTGGCGATTTCCGGCGCCGTGCTGCTGGCGGTGGAAGTCGAAAAATGGCTGGTGCGGGGCGGCCTGATCTATCGTGCGAGCTGACAGCAGTGCCGCCAGATCGGTCAGCGCATCATTCCAGCAGCAAGCCCAGTTTTTTCGCCAGCCATTTGGTGGTGGTTGCCTGGATCAGAATGGTCATCAGGATCGCGATGAAAGTCACCGAGGCGATGATTTGCGCGCCGGGCGCTTTCATGCCCACCAGCATGCCGGCCAGCGCGCCGGGGATCACGCCGGTCTCGCGCGTCCAGCACATGAACAACATTTCCCTGAAGCTCCATTTGGCACGGCGGTCTGGCAGGGCGCACAGGAACACGGTGACCGGGCGCGCTACCAGCATGAACACCACGACCACTGCAACCCCGCCGAGCAGGTATTGGTTCATCAGGCCGAAATCCACCTGCGTGCCGAGCAGGATGAAAATGAACATGCGCATGATGAAGGCGGTGGTCATTATAAAGTCTTCCGAGTTGGTCGCCTCCGATGTTCGGTGAGTTTGAACCCGAGCGATTCCTGATTGCCCAGCATGATGCCGAACACGAACACCGCCATAAAGCCGCTGGACTGCATGCCGTCCGCGCCCATGTAAGCGCCGATCACCGCCATCAGGGTGACCACCGGGGCAAATTCGGCGAGGAAGCCAAAGCTTTCGTGGGAGATCAGGAAGGCGGCCAGATAGCCGAGTGTCCCGCCGATGAGGATACCGAGGAAAGACTGTTTAAGCAGGTCGGCGACGGCAGCGCCGACCGAAAACTCGCCCGCGCCCATTGCCACGCCCAACACGGTAAAAGTGAGTATCGCGCCCATCGCGTCGTTGAACGCTGATTCGCTCATCACGGTCTGTGCGAACACGATCCTTGACGCGCACTTGTTTGAACACGGGAACCAGCGTGGCCGGATCGGTGGAGGCGATCACGGTGCCGAGCAATAGTGCCAAGACAGGGGCAAGCCCGAGGAAGTACCAGGCCGCCACGCCGGTGATCGTAGCGGTCACCAGTATCCGACTGTGGAAATAGCCACGATGGTGATCCACACGTCTTTCAACACCTTGAGGCGGATCGAGGCGCCGCCGTCGAACAGGATGGCTCGAGCCGAAGATCAGAATCAGCTGGTTGATGGTGGAATCCGCCCTGATGTTCACGATGCCCGATACGCCGGGGCCGAGCAACATCCCGACCAGCAGAAACACCACAACATCGGGCAATCGCACCAGCCGGGCGATCAAGCCGGAGAAGGTTCCAACGGCAAGGATGGTGCCGAACATCAACAGTACGTGCTTGGCCAATTCCAGTGAGGCTGAGGCTTCCATTGTTTTCCTTGATTATTGTGTTAGTTTGGCCATCGTCTGCACTCGTCATGCAACGGTGCAGCCGGCCGGGGAACTTTACCAAAAATAGCGGCCTGCCCCGGCGGCCGGGGAAAATGGTGCGAAATTGAACGACGCTTCCAACACGCTTGACCTTACCGCCGTCGCGCCGTTAGAATTCCCGACTGTTTAATTCAGGTAATGACATCATGAGCGCAGACATCCAGCAACGTATCAAAGAACAAGTCACCACTCATCCGGTAGTATTGTATATGAAAGGCAATCCGCAGTTTCCTCAGTGCGGGTTTTCCGCCAACGCAGTGCGCATACTTAACGCGCTGGGCGTGAAGGAATTATTCACGGTGGATGTGTTGCAAGATCCGGAAATCCGCCAGGGTGTGAAGGATTACGCCAACTGGCCGACTATCCCGCAGCTGTATATCAAGGGTGAATTTGTCGGCGGCTCCGATATCATGACCGAGATGTACCAGAACGGGGAACTCAAGCAACTGTTGGCTGACTAGTCCGACGGTCTTTCATATTCCGATTATTCGAAGCAGGAACCCAACTATTCTCCGTTGCAACAGCGTTACCCCGGTCTCCCGAGGATGCATGGGAACGGGACGATAGCGACAATAACTGTCTGTAGACGTGGCCAGGCTGATGTTCGACCCTTCTGGCGTCAGCGTTTCATCTTCCTATTCCCTGAATGCGATGCATTACGGTAATGCCGATGCAGTAAAAATATTAGCGCGCCGCCTTGCTCAGTGCCCTCCATGTGCTAAAGTTATACTGGAAGCATGGGATACCAATTCTTAACCAGGCCAGCCGCGGAAATGTACAGTCTCCAGGGGTGTCATGAGTGGGGAGCGACGCGTTTTGCTACCGGATCAGTAATCAGCTAATGAATGATATAAGTCACGAGCAAGTCTTCGAAGAGAAATTACAACTGCAGTCACAACCGCATCCTCTTGAGGCGGCGGATCTTTTGGTTGCCTATCTGGAACAGATCGGTGTCGAGTTTGTATTCGGTGTGCCCGGTGGCGCCATCGAGCCGCTGTACAATGCGCTGGCTCGCAGTTCGCGGCGTGGCGGGCCGCGCCCGCTCGTCGCGCGGCATGAGACGGGTGCTGCTTTCATGGCCGATGGCTACGCTCGCGAATCGGGCAAGCTCGGTGTGTGTTGCGCCACTTCAGGTCCGGGCGCCACCAATCTGATCACCGGCGTGGCTTGCGCCTATGACAACGAGATCCCGATGCTGGTCATCACCGGCCAGCCTTCTGTGCGCCTGCTGGGTCGTGGGGCGCTGCAGGAAACTTCCGGCGCCGGTATCGATACCGTTGACATGTTTCGCACCTGCACGCGTTTTAGCGCGCTGATATCCCATCCGGACCAACTGGAAAGGCAGCTGACCAATGCGTTGCTGAGCGCTTACCAGCCCACTCCCGGCCCGGTACATCTCAGCATTCCGGTGGATGTGTTGCGCACGGCGATGAAAAATGGTCCGGCTTATGATCTTGGGCGCCTGCTCAAGCCCATGGCTGCCGTGGATGACGCGGCAGTGCGAGAACTGCAGGAAATTGTGGCGAACACGAATAAGGTGGTGGTAGTGGTCGGCAGCGGCTGCGGCGCAGCGATCGACCTCATCATCGAACTGGTGGAAAGGATGGGCGGGGAATTTGTGGTCACGCCGGACGCCAAGGGCTATATCAGTCCGCGCCACCCTTTGTACCGCGGCGTGTTCGGATTTGCCGGCCACCGGTCCGCCGTGGCGGCGGTCGAGGACAAGGACGTGGACCTGATCCTGGTCGTGGGTTCGACCATGAGCGAATGGACCAGCAATGGCTGGAGCGAAGCGGTGCTGAACAACCGGCTGGTGCATGTCGATCCCCTCGAGTCGCATTTGGCACGCTCGCCGATGGCGCGCCTGCATGTGCGCGGCGCGATACGCCCGGTGTTCGAGCGGGTGCTGCGTACGCTGCGCAGAGAAGGTCCCGAAGCGGTTTCCGTTGGCGAGAAGCGAAAATTCAAAAAGATTTCGATTGGAGATCCGTTCAAACCTGCATCTGCGGACGCGCCGATCAAACCCCAGTACCTGATGCGCGAGCTCGGCTGGCGCAGTCCCCCCGATACACGCTTTCTGACCGATTCCGGCAACAGCACGACCTGGGCGATCCATCATCTGGCCATGCATGACCACCAACCCAGCGCCGGTGGCTGGATGCGCGTCACGATGAATTTCGCCCCGATGGGATGGGCCATCGGCGGTGCGATCGGCACCGCGCTGGCGAATCGCGCGGCCCCGGTGGTCTGCATCACCGGCGACGGCAGCCTGCTGATGAACGGCCAGGAAATGTCCGTGGCGCTGACCGAGAAACTCACCGTGCTGTTCGTGATCCTCAACGATAGTGCGCTGGGCATGGTGAAATTTGGCCAGCGCATGGCCGGTGCAGAGCAGGTTGCCTTCGAATTGCCGGCGGTGGACTTCAAGATGATGGCTGCATCCATGGGTATCGCGGGCCATGTGATCCGCACCGCCGATGACTTCGACAATCTCGATCTCGATGCAATCCTGCGCCATCCCGGCCCGACCGTGCTGGATGTGCGTGTAGACAAGGAAGAAGCTCCACCGATGGAACTGCGGCTGAGAATGCTGCGATCGGCAAGATAAACATGGAAACCATACACACCCGCATCTAACAGGAACAAGTCAAGCACAAGGGGTGGCTTGGGTATTGAAAGGGATGAAGTTCAACCGATAATGCATAAAAGTCAAAATTTGCTGACGTCATCGTGAGCAAACAACACTACTAAATTAGGAGGCATTAAAACCATGCAAAAACTTACAGGCAAGACAGCATTGATCACTGGTGGTAATAGTGGGATCGGGTTGGCCGCCGCCAAGCTTTTTCGAGAACATGGTGCACGCCTTGCCATTAGCGGTAGAAACAAGGCGAGTCTGGCCCAGTCGAAAAGTGATTTGGGTGCTGACGTCCTCGCTGTTCAAAGCGATGCTGGAAATCTGGCAGATATTGAGTCATTGATGCAGCAAATACAGAATCAATTCGGAAATCTGGATATTCTTTTCGTCAATGCAGGTATCGCCGAGGCGGCGCCATTCGAATTCGTAAGCGAACAACAGTTTGACGAGATGGTGAACATTGACATAAAGGGCGCCTTTTTTACCATCCAGAAGGCTTTGCCTCTCCTTACAAAAAATGCATCCATTATCGTAACAACCTCGATCGTCAATCAAATGGGATCGCCGAATATGAGCGTTTACGGCGCATGCAAAGCTGCCCTTCGTTCATTGGTCCAGACTCTGGGTTTGGAACTGATCGGACGAGGTATACGCATTAATGCCATCAGTCCCGGGCCTATCGACACCCCAATGTTCGCAAGGCTTGGTTTACCGGAAGAAATTCAAAAAGGAGTTAAGACTGAGATTACGAATAAATCTCCAATAAAGCGTTTTGGGGCGCCTGAAGAGGTCGCAAAGGTCGCACTATTTCTTGCATCGGATGATTCTTCTTACATTGTCGGCCATGAAATCGTTGTAGACGGTGGAATGAGTTTGCTCTAGTGGAGTTCACCGAAAATTTCCAAATGAACGCCAATACCACAGAAGCCATACACACCAGAATCTGGCAAGAACAAGCCGAACCCGACAATGCGTTTGCGGCGCAATCCTGCCATTGCCACGGCTACGATGTCTACGGCGAGATGCTGGCCCAGGCCAGCTGGATCGAATATCTGTTTCTGTTGTTTAGAGGCGAAGCGCCCACCGTGCAGCAAGCAAAGTTGCTTGAAGGCCTGGCGATTGCGCTGGCGAACCCCGGGCCGCGCGATCCGGCCGTGCATGCCGCAATGTGCGGCGGGGTCGGCGGTTCGACCTCGGCATCCTGTTTGATGGCTGCACTCGCGGTGGGTGCCGGTGCATCAGGTGGCGCGCGCGAAGTGTTCAACGCGATGCAGGACTGGCAGGCGCGAGGCACCGACCTGGCATTGTGGCAATCGGGGCTGAGCGTAAAGCCGGTAGTTGATCCGGCTGACCTTTGGCCGGTAGCCGGCCATCCGGCAGGCTTCGATCCTTACGGCGTTTGCTGCACCACGCCCGTGCTGCAAACGCTGGCGCATCTCGCGGTGCTGGAATGCGCGCCGTCGCTGGCATGGCTGCAGACTAACCGGGTGGCACTCGAAACAGCGGCCGGTTTGCCAATGGCGATGCCAGGTGTGGCCGCGGCAGCATTGCGTGACCTCGGTTTCACACCTGAACAGGGAGAAATGCTGCATTTGATGTTGCGCCTTCCAGGTGCAGCGGTGCATGCGCTGGAACAACGTGACGGCGGCTACAAGAATTTTCCGTTCTTTCGTATCGAACTGGAAAACGATCCAGGCCCTGTTGAAACCAATCCAATTTAACTGGCTGCAATCCGTAGAGAGAAGGCGATATGAACGGTCCAGAATTGTTGGAACAACATGTAGGAAAATTAATAACAAATGCCGGAGCGTTTATTCCGGGAGAACGCGTTGTATTCCGCGGCCAGAATCTACACGGGTCGCTCAAAGATCTGGGTTGGCTGGAGCTTTACATGTTTGCTATTACAGGTCGCAAGTTTACGACGCAACAAATGAAAGTATTGCAAGCCATGTGGACTTACACGAGTTATCCCGATACACGCATATGGAACAATCGCGTAGTGGCGCTGGGTGGCACTGCGCGTAGCACGGGAAGTTTGGGCATTGCCGCTGCTATAGCAGTATCAGATGCGCAACTCTATGGACGCGGCATTGATAGGCGTGCTATCGAATTTCTGATTCGTGCCAAAGCTTGCGAAGATAAAGGTGAAGATTTAACAGAGTTGGTGAGGATAGAATTAAAGACCAAGCGTAGCATTGCCGGATACGGCCGACCTATTGTAGCAGCGGATGAACGTATTGCTCCGATGATGGCATTAGTACGCGAACAGGGCTTAGATGACGGACCTCATCTCAAACTTGCATTTGAAATTGAAAAGATTCTCCTGATTGGTCGATGGAGATTGCATATGAATTACGGGGCACTAGTCGCGGCACTGGCGACTGATCTTGGTCTGTCACCAATCGAATCATATTTCTTCGGAATACCAGCATTTCTCGCTGGGATGCCACCCTGCTATCTGGACGCCGCAGAAAAGGCGGAAGGCCAGTTATTTCCGCTGCCATGCCGGATGCTATCCTATGAAGGTGTTCCACACCGCCGTTGGCAAGCCGCAAAACCAGCGATTCAGGTTGAAGAGTAACAACGGGGTAAGGATGGACAGTGTTTGCTGATACAAACATAAGTCAAATGAAGAGGAAGCCATCATGAAAATAACCCGAGTGCATTTAGCGCTTGCGTTACTAGCAACGGCTTGGGTTGTCACCAGCTACGCGGCGTCACAGTCCGAAGAGGATGAACTGGCACTGGCCTATGGCGACAAGTCCTTCGTTTCGATCGCCACCGGTTCACGCCAACCGATCGCGAAAGCGCCTTCGGTTGCGACTGTGATCACCGCAGAAGATATTAAAGCCATCGGTGCAGCGGATCTCGACGAAGTCCTGGAAACCGTGCCCGGGTTGCATGTGTCGCGTTCGGTTGTTGGCTATAACCCGATCTATGCAATCCGCGGCATCGATACCCAGTACAATCCTGAAGTGCTGATGCTGGTGAACGGCATACCCATTACCGGCGTGACGATTGGTGATCGTTCGCAAGTCTGGGGTGGCATGCCGGTAGAGAACATTGAGCGCATCGAGGTGATACGCGGGCCGGGTTCTGCATTGTACGGCGCCGATGCGTTTGCCGGCGTGATCAACATCATCACCAAGACCGCTACTGACATCAATGGCACCCAACTTGGTTTGCGCGCCGGTTCATTCAACAGTGACGATGCTTGGGTTCGGCATGGCGGTATCTGGGGTAGTTTCGATGTGGCTGCCTATCTTAGAGTAGGCCACACTGACGGTTCAAATCAAATTATCAACTCAGATTCACAATCCTTTTTTGATTCTGTGTTTGGAACAACTGCATCTCATGCGCCAGGACCAATTGATGTGGGCAACGACGCAATCGATAGCCGCATCGATCTTTCGCGCGACAAGTGGCGTTTGCGCACGGGCTTTCAACAGCGCAGCAATGGGGGTAGCGGCGCCGGCGCTGCTTCGGCACTTGATCCAACAGGGCACAGTTTTGGCCAGCGCATCAATACCGACCTGACCTATCATGACGCGAATTTCTCCCCCGATCTGGACGTGACCGGACAAGTCAGCTATCTGTACATTACCGAACAATCCGATCTGACACTATTCCCACCCGGGGCATATTTTGGACCTGGAAATGGACCGTTTCCCAACGGCGTGATCGGCAATCCCGACAAGTGGGAACGGCACTTGCGCGCCAACCTGTCAGCCATTTATTCGGCGATCCAGAATCACAAGCTGCGCTTCGGCGTAGGTAGTGAGAATGACGACCTGTACAAAACCCAGGAATCCAGGAACTATGACCTCGTGTTGAGCCCGCTCGGTTATGTTCCGCAACCGCTGCCGGGCGGGTTGACGGATATGACCGCCTCTGGAATTTTCCTGACCCCGCACGATCGCATCGTGAACTATGTTTATGCGCAGGACGAATGGAATTTTACCCGCGACTGGTACCTGACCGCCGGGCTGCGCCATGACCAGTATTCCGATTTCGGCGGCACGACCAACCCGCGTTTGGCGCTGGTTTGGGATACGGCATACAACCTGACCAGCAAGCTGCTCTATGGACAGGCGTTTCGTCCGCCGTCATTTGCCGAGCTCTATGACATCAATAATCCGGTGGCGCAGGGCAATGCCAACCTGAAGCCGGAAACCAACCAATCACTGGAACTGGCATTTTCCTGGCAGGCGACCAGCACCCTGCAGGCGAACCTGAACCTGTTCCGTTACCAGATGAAGGACATCATACGTTTCGTCACAGACCCGGGCACCGGGATTGCGACTGCGGAAAATGCCGGCAGCCAGCACGGCCAGGGCTTTGAAAGCGAACTGGTGTGGGATGCAGCAGACAATCTGCGGCTATCGGGGAATTTTGCGCAACAACAATCCATCGACGATGCCACCGGCGCGGATGCGGGCGACGCCCCCCACCATCATCTCTATGCCCGCGCGGACTGGCGCTTCATGCCGCGCTGGACGCTGGACACGCAACTCAACTGGATCGCCGATCGCATGCGCGAGCCGGGCGATACCCGCCCTCCGATACCCGATTACCATACCGTGGACCTCACGCTGCGCAGCAATAATGAGCGCGGAGATTGGGCTTATTCATTCAAGGTGATCAACCTGTTCGGCGCCAATGCGCTCGAGCCGTCCCCTGCACCGGGCCTGATTCCCTATGACTTGCCGGTGGATCCGCGCGCGTTCCGCGTCGAGCTGACCCATCAGCTCTGATGTTGAACTCCCCGACATTGCTGCCGGGCCTGCACGTTCTATCCGGTCGTGCAGCATTCAAATGCAGAACGTTCGCGTTTTTGCACGGCGTCATACTGCTGATTCTCGCTGTGCTGGCCATCACATCACCGGCATCGGCAGCCGAAACAAGTCCGATTGCTGTCATCTATCCCGATATCGGTGAGCCATACCGGCAAATATTCACGGAAATAATCTCGGGTATAGAAGACAAGGTCGGTGCACCGGTAGCGGAATATCCGGTGAGCACGGACACGGACATCAATGGGCTGAAAACCAGTCTGAATCTCCAGAATACCAAAGTGGTCATCGCGCTGGGCCGGCAGGGTATGCAAACGGCAGAACTATTGAACAGTCATATCAGGGTGGTGGTGGGCGGCGTGCTGACAGTGCCGGAGAACGGGTTGGACGGACAGCCGGTGATCAGCCTGACGCCAGATCCCGCGCTGTTGTTCGCCCGCATGAAGTTGCTGATGCCGTCCATGAAGCGCGTGTTAGTTGTCTATGATCCGGATTTCAACAGCTGGCTGATGGCATTGGCCGAATGTCCGCTCGTGCCCTGGGACTGGAATTGGTGGCCTACAAGGCGCAGAATCTGCGCAGGGCGGTCGGATTTTACCAGCAAATTTTTTCACATGCCGACGGCCGCAGCGATGCGCTGTGGTTGCCCCAAGACCCAACCACGGTAGAAGATAGTTCGATCCTGCCTTTGGTATTGCAGGATTCGTGGAATAGTAACCTCGCCGTTTTCTCCAGCAATTTCGGCTATGTCCGGCGCGGTGTGCTGTTTTCGCTTTATCCTGACAACGCGGGGCTGGGCAAAAGCCTTGCCGGCCTGGCTCAGGATATTTTGCTAACGGGTGACTATGGAAAGCACGGTTTGATGCCTTTGCGCGATGTGCAAAGTGCCGTCAATTCGCGCACGGCCAAGCACCTGGGGATCAATCCAAACGTCTTGCAACGTTTCAACAAGATATTCCCGGAGCAATAAATTTAGTTATCCATGAAGAAGATTGCCAACGAATTTCTCCAGAACCTGACTTTCAGGCGCCAGCTTGGCGTCATGATCACGCTCGGGATTCTGTTGCTGGCGTTATCTTCTTCGCTGGTGGGTTCGTGGCAGAGCAACGAGCGGGTCCGAGTCAATCTGCTTGAGCAGGGCCAGCACATTACCGAGAGTCTGGCACGCCAAAGCGTGCTGGCGCTGATCTTTGCATCGCCCGATAACGCAGCCGAAGCAGTGAAAGCCACCACGGCGTTTCCCGGTGTGATTGGCGTGGAAATTCTGGATGCCAAGATGCACCCTCTATTGACGCGCGGCAGTGCAGTCTTTGCAGAATTTAACACTGCATTTAATGCGTCCATCCCGCAGAATAGTGCTGCCATGGATCAGGAGAACGGGAGCGCCTGGCGCTTTGTGGCACCGGTCTATACACAACCCACCGCCGAATCTCCTTTCGATGTACGGGCGGGCCATCCCGAACTGCTCGGTTATGTCTCGGTGGTCATGAGCAAGGAGGCACTTAGCCGTACAACGACCGACATTTTTATCGTCAACATGGCCACATCGTTTTCCTTCGCGCTGCTGTTCCTGTTCATGACCCGCATCCTGACCAATCGCATGACGCGACCGCTCAAACAGCTGTCGGAGAGCATGGGGCGCGCGAAAGCGGGCGAAACGGAGGTGCGTGCAGAACTCACCGGACCCAGGGATATTGCCGATATGGCCCATGCCTTCAACAGCATGATGGCGGTGCTGGAAGAGCGCGAAGCGGCGTTGACCGTTGCCGCGATTGCCTTCGAGATCGAGGAAGGCATGATCGTGACGGACAGCGACGGGATGATCCTCAGGGTCAACCGTGTTTTCACGATACTGTCCGGCTACAGCGCCGAGGAAGCGATCGGCAGGAATTTGAGCATGATCAAGTCCGATCGCGATGATCCCGGGTTCTACACGCGCATGCTGGAAGTGCTGCATCGCGACAATTACTGGCAGGGTGAAATCTGGAACCGCCGCAAGAACGGGGAAAGCTACCCGGAATGGCTGACCATTACCGCGGTTGTCGGCAAAGACGGCAGCATCACGAATTATATTTGCGCGTTTTTTGACTTCACCGAACGCAAGCAGGCCGAGGAAAAGATTCACAACCTGGCTTTTTATGACCCGCTCTGTCAATTGCCAAACCGGAGGCTGCTGTTTGACCGCCTTCATCAGGCAGTCGCAACCAGCGCGCGCACCAGGAATTGTGCCGCTCTTCTGTTCATCGATCTCGATAACTTCAAGCTGTTGAACGACACCCGGGGTCACGATATCGGCGACAAGCTGCTGGTCGAGGTGGGCCAGCGGCTGCGCGCCAGCATACGCGAGAGCGATACACTGGCTCGTTTGGGCGGGGATGAGTTCGTGGTGTTATTGGAAGGATTGAGCATGGACAGAAGTGAAGCCGCGGTGCAGGCGCGGGAAGTGGGCGAAAAAATGCTCAACGACATTCACCAGCCCTACATGCTCGAAAAATTTGGAGCATTACAGCACCGCAAGCATAGGCGTATCCCTGTTCACGAATTACCGGCAGAATCTGGACGATCTGCTCAAGCAGGCCGACACCGCGATGTATGCGGCAAAAAAGGCCGGGCGCAACACCCTGCGCTTCTTCGATCCGGCAATGCAGGAAGCGCTGGAAATGCGCAGCCATCTTGAAGCCGCGATTCGGAAGTCGTTGCCAAAAAACGAATTCAAGCTTTTCTACCAGTTGCAGGTCGACTTCGATCTGCGCCCGATTGGTGCCGAAGCACTGATACGCTGGGAACATCCCGAACAGGGCATGATTTTCCCCGACAAATTCATTCCGATTGCGGAAGATACCGGACTGATATTGCCGCTGGGTAACTGGGTATTGCAGACGGCCTGTGCGCAAATCAAGGAATGGGAGAGCCATCCGCTTACGGAAGGCTTGTCGCTGGCTGTGAATGTCAGCGGGAGACAGTTCCGCCAGCCGGATTTCGTGAAGCAGGTGAGCGACATCATCGCGCAAACCGTTATAGATCCGGCCCGCCTCAAGATCGAGCTGACCGAGAGCACGGTGCTCGATAACGTCGCCGACACAATCGCCAAGATGCACGCCTTGAAAAAAATCGGTGTGCGATTCTCGATGGACGATTTTGGTACCGGATATTCCTCGCTGGCATACCTGACCCAATTGCCGCTCGACCAATTGAAGATCGACAAGTCGTTCGTTCAGAATATCGGAACAAAATCCACTGATGCGACCATCATTCAGACCATCATCGGCATGGCCCATAACCTGGGCATTGAAGTGATTGCCGAAGGGGTCGAAACCTATTCCCAGCGGGATTTCCTCGCCGAAGCCGGATGCACTCTCTACCAGGGTTACCTGTTCGGCCGCCCTGTCCCGCTTAAGGAATTCACCGCCTCGCTGTTATAAGCGTATCGGCACGAGCGGATACTGGGGTCGTGCGTCGGTGGCGCGGTTCAACAAGCCTATCAAGCGCCCCGCCGCGTTGATCCGGGTTATTCCGCGAGACTGGCACGCGCTCGCGCGATTGCCGCCTCGACCTGCTGCGGCGCGGTTCCGCCAATGTGGTTGCGGCTGGCGAGCGAACCTTCCAGCGACAGAACCTCGTATACATCTGCGCCGATATGCGTTGAAAACTGCTGCAACTCGGCAAGGCTGATGGCGCTCAAATCGCAGCCGCGCTGTTCGGCGAAGCGCACCGCAACCGCCACTGTTTCATGGGCATCGCGGAACGGCACGCCTTTCTTGACCAGATAGTCGGCCAGATCGGTCGCGGTCGCGTAGCCCTGCAGAGCCGCGCTGCGCATCGCTTCCGGCCGGACCTGTATGCCGGCAATCATGTCGGCGTAGATGCGCAAGGTCTGCGTCAGCGTTTCCACCGTGTCGAACAGCGGTTCCTTGTCTTCCTGGTTGTCCTTGTTGTAAGCAAGGGGCTGGCCCTTCATCAGCGTGAGGAGCGCGACCAGGTGGCCGTTCACGCGCCCGGTCTTGCCGCGCACCAGCTCGGGCACATCGGGATTTTTTTTCTGCGGCATGATGCTTGACCCGGTGCAGAAACGGTCGGCGATGTCGATGAAACCGAAGCGCGGGCTCATCCACAGTATCAGCTCTTCGGAAAAACGCGACAGATGGGTCATGATCAGAGCCGCGCAGGCGGTGAATTCGATCGCGAAGTCGCGATCGGAAACAGCATCCAGCGAGTTTTCACACACCCCGTCAAAGCCGAGCAGCTCCGCGACGTATTCGCGCTTGATCGGATAGCTGGTCCCGGCCAGCGCGGCCGCGCCGAGCGGCAAACGGTTAACGCGCTTGCGGCAATCGCGCAGGCGTTCCGCATCGCGTTTGAGCATTTCGAAATAGGCCATCAGGTGATGCGCGAAACTGATAGGTTGCGCGACCTGCAAATGGGTGAAGCCCGGCATGATGGTGCGGGTATGCAGTCCGGCAAGGTCGAGCAGCGCGCTTTGCAACGCCTTGACCAGGCCGAGCAGCTCGTCGATCGCATGGCGCAGATACAACCGCGCATCGGTTGCTACCTGGTCGTTGCGCGAACGCCCGGTGTGCAGTCGTTTCCCGGCATCGCCCACCAGCGCGGTGAGGCGCTTCTCGATGTTGAGATGCACGTCCTCCAGGTCCAGAACCCATTCGAACTCGCCGCTGATGATCTCGTTTTCGATCTGGGCAAGGCCGCGCCTGATGTCGCTCAAGTCAGCCGTGGTAATGATGTTGCAGGCCGCCAGCATTTGCGCATGCGCCAGCGAACCCTGAATGTCGAACATGGCGAGCTTGTGGTCGAAACCAACCGATGCGGTGTAGCGTTTCACCAGTTCTGCCACCGGTTCAGCGAATCGTCCCGACCAGGTATCTTTGTCTTGCATTGCCGCCCCCACTTGTCCCAAAATGAAGCATCAAAAACTCAAGGCTGTCCCGCCATGAACAAGGTGCCCAGTATAAGACAAAACTCCCGGCAGCACGGGTTGCCAAACTTCCGCAACCTCGGCACCCTGTTGCGCATTCTGATCATCAGCAACGGTCTGGCATTGTTGCAGGCCCTCGTGCTTTCGAACAGCTGGATGGACGTGGCGCACCACATGATGCAGATCAACACGCTGCTGACGCCGGTGCTGCTTTCGAGTCTGTTGCTGCTGTGGGCGGCACAACCGCGGCTGAACCGGATTCGATACCGGGACGGCGCATTGGCAGTGGTGGTTCTGGTGGTTGCAGTGAGCGTTTCCATCTATTATTTCGGCGGGGAGTTATATCGCCCTCCCGAGCGCATTGGCGGATATTTCGATCTGATGCGATGCGGAGTGCTCAGCGCGGTCGTATGCGGAACCTTGCTGATTTATTTCCGGTTGCGTTCCAGGATTCTGTCGCGAGCCTTGAGCGATGCCCGTCTGCAGGTACTGCGCGCGCGCATCCGGCCGCATTTTCTGTTCAATACGATCAATGCCGTGCTCGCTATCGTGCGCGCGCAGCCCAAACAAGCGGAAACCGCGCTGGAAGACATGGCCGATCTGTTCCGGATGGCGATGTCGGATGCACATGATCTCGTGCCGCTGGGCCGGGAAATCCAGCTGAGCAAACAATACGTGGCGCTGGAACAGTTGCGGATGGGCGACCGCCTGCGCGTGGATTGGCAGATCCGGGACGTCCCCGAAGACGTGCTGATTCCGCCGCTGTTGCTGCAGCCTTTGCTGGAGAACGCGGTGTATCATGGTATCGAACCGTTGTCCGAGGGGGGAAACATCAACGTCGGGCTGAAACGCAGCGGCGACCAATTGCATCTGATCGTGGAAAATCCCTGCCCGGTTCGCGCCGATGTGGCTCATCAAGGCAATCTGGTCGCATTGCGCAACATCCGCGAACGGCTGGACCTGCTGTTTGATGTCGAGGCGAGCTATCAGGTCGAAAGCGGCAGGGACTTCTACCGTGTGGAAATCATTTTTCCTTATATATCCCGTGTAAAGGAGCGATCCCAATCATGAACGAGATCGAGAAGGCGTTGCGAGTTTTTATTGTGGACGACGAACCGCCGGCACGCAATCGACTGCGCGACCTGCTGAACGATTGCAGCGAACAACTGGCCCTGGAGGTGGTGGGCGAAGCGGGCAACGGCCGGGAAGCATTGGACAAGCTGGCGGAGATCACTGCCGATGTGGTGATGCTGGATATCCGCATGCCGCAAATGGACGGTATCGAACTCGCGCAGCATTTGAATAAGCTGCCCAAGCCGCCGGTGGTGGTTTTCACCACCGCTTACGATGCATACGCGATCAAGGCGTTCGATCTGCGCGTGATCGATTATCTGCTCAAGCCGATACGCCTGGGGCGGCTGTTCGAGGCGCTGAACCGCGCGCGCGTGGCGGTGCCGGTGCAAACCGAAGTGTTGCGCGAACTGTTGCCGGAGCCGCGCAAAAATCTATCCATCCACGAGCGCGGCAAAATCCACCTGATACCCATCGAGCAGGTGCTGTATATGCGTGCTGAATTGAAATACATCACGGTGCGCACCGCCGAACGTGAATATCTGATCGAGGAATCGCTCAACGCGCTGGAAAAGGAATTCGCCGCGCGTTTCGTGCGTATCCACCGCAACAGCCTGATCTCGAAAGATGCGATAGCGGGCTTTGAAAAGGGCGGCGACGAAGGTGAAAGCGGCTGGATGGTGAGGCTGAAAGGCCTGGACGAGCTGCTTGCAATCAGCCGCCGCCAGCAGCATATTGTCCGGGAATTCAGTTGAGGGAATCTTTGAGCCGAATCATGGCGGGAAGAATATTACTTCCTGCATTTTCTCGCCAGGTATTTATCGCTTTTCAGCACCATTTCCTAGAACGGCCTGCCACGCAAGCAGCTTTTGCCGGTAGCTTATTCCTGCATTGGCCGGGCTGGTGGACGGCAGTCGCAGGTATTGCAGCGCAGCCGATTCGAGCGAAGGGCGGACATACTTCATGAAACACTGCTCGGCTTTGGCTCCGTTAAAGAACACGCGGGTGATATACGGGTGCCCCGAGAAGAAGGACTTGAAATCGTTGGGGATGGCCGATTCCGCCTGAATGGCGGAATCAAGACTGCCGGCGCGCACGCATGAGGCAAGTACGTCCCATAACGCGACTCCTGAACCACGCAGCCTGTTCATGCGGTCTGTGTAGGGAAGGCCGGGATGCGCGCCGACGAGTTCGCCCATGATGGTCCAGAAAGCGTTTCTCGGATGGGCGTAATACTGTCCCGTTGCGAGCGACAGCTTGCCCGGCATGCTGCCCAGGATCAGCACGTTCGAAGCTGTGCCTTCAATCGGTTCGAAGCAGAATACGCGTGACATGCTAATAGGTCGGGATTGGACGGATACCCGGCTGGTTATCCGCTGTTGCGCAGCCCGGTTGCAATGCCGTTGATGGTCAGATGTATCGCGCGCTTCACCAGTACGTCATTGTCACCGGCGCGATGGCGCTGCAGCAGCGCGACCTGCAAATGGTTGAGCGGATCAATGTAGGGCATGCGGGTCTGCAGACTGCGCGCAAATGACGGGTTGTCCTGCAAGAGCGTGCTATTGCCGGTCACCTTGAATAGCATCTTCACGGTATCGTTCCATTCGTGCTCGATCACGCCAAAAACATGTTCGCGCAATTCGACGTCATCCACCAGCTCGGCATAGCTGGCGGCGATGCCCATGTCGGTTTTGGAGAGCACCATGTCCATGTTCGACATCAAACCGCGGAAGAACGGCCACTCCTTGTACATTTTGCGCAGCTGGGTCAGGCCGGCATCGCCCTCGCTGTCGATGAACTGCTTTACCGCACTGCCGAATCCGAACCAGCCCGGCAGCAAGGTGCGGTTAAGCCCCCAGCTGAACACCCATGGAATCGCGCGCAGATCCTCGATACGATCGGAAGCCTTGCGCGCCGAGGGCCTGCTGCCGATGTTCAGTTCGGCAATCTCGCGTATCGGTGTGGAGGTAAAGAAATACGTGTTGAAACCGGGGGTCTCGTAGACCAGTTTGCGATAGGCTGCAAAGGCGTTTCCGCTCAGCTTCTCCATGATGCGCATATATTCCGGGTTTCCGTCTGCGTCATGCGGATAATCCAGCAGTGTGGCCTCGATCGTGGCTGCGATCAACGTTTCCAGATTGCGCCGGCCGATCTCGGGATTGGAATATTTGCTGGAAATGACCTCGCCCTGTTCGGTGATCCGTATCTGGCCGTTCACGCTGCCCGGCGGCTGCGCCAGGATCGCATCGTAGCTCGGGCCGCCGCCGCGGCCGACGGTGCCGCCGCGGCCATGGAACAGGCGCAGTTCAACCCCGTGTTTGGCGAACACTTTCACCAGTTCAATCTCTGCTTTGTACAATTCCCAGTTGGCCGTCACAAAGCCGCCGTCCTTGTTGCTGTCGGAATAACCGAGCATGACTTCCTGGGTATTGCCGCGGCTGCTCAGCAGCCTGCGGTAATACGGGAGTGAAAACAGCTCGTCCATGATGACGCCGCAGCCGCGCAGGTCTTCGATGGTTTCGAACAGCGGAATGATGTTGATGTGCAACTGCTGCGTGTCCCTTTCCAGCAAACCGACCTGTTGCAGCATCAGCGCGAGTTCAAGCATGTCGCTGACCGACTCGGTCATGGAAATGATATGGTTGGGCAGCGCTGCGCGCCCGAAGCGCTGATGTATCTGCGCGGCAGTCTGCATGATGCGCAATTCGCTTTGCGCCACCTCGCCGAACTGGCCAAGGTTATCGGACGACAAGGCATCGTTCAGCAACGGTTTGCCGGAATGCAGCGCGGCCAGCAGCACTTCGCGGCGGGCGGCCTCATCCAGGTCCAGATAATCCGATTTGCCGCTGCTGCGCGAGAACAGTTCGCTGACGGTCTGCTCGATCACGGCGCTGTGCTGGCGCATATCCAGCGGCGCGAGATGGAAGCCGAACACCTCGACAGCCCGGCGCAGGTCGGCCAGACGGCCGCGCGCCAGGTAAACCGCGCCGTGTTTGAACAGCGAGTCGATCAGCACGTCCAGGTCGGCGATGAACTCCCGAGGCGTTGCATAGGGCTCGGCGTTTTCGCTGAAGGGACGCGGTTTTTCCAGTTTGAGTCCCAGCAGTTTGGCGGTGGCCGACAAACGCGAATAGATCAGGATCAAGGCGCGGCGATAGGGCTCGTCGATGCGGTGCGCAGCGTTGTCAGGCGACGCATCGGAGAGTTTGCGCAATTCGGCGCTGACCTCCACCAGCCTGTCGGTCAGGCTGAGGCGCATGCCGAGTATGCGGGTCTCGTCCAGGTAATGTTCGAGCGCCAGCGTGGAATGCTGCTGTATCGCTTCGAGCATCACTTCGTGGGTGACGAACGGGTTGCCGTCGCGGTCGCCGCCGATCCAGCTGCCGACGCGCAGCAGCGGGGGGACTTTGATGCCCTTGTCGAAACGCACTGCCAGCTGCTTTTCCAGGCTGGTGTAGATCTTCGGAATCTCAGTGAGGAAGGTATAACGGTAGAACTCCAGGCCGTTCTTGATCTCGTCGATCACGTTCAGCTTGGTGGAGCGCAACATGCGCGTCTGCCACAGGATCAGCACGAAACGCCGCAACACTTCCTCGTTTTCGGCCAGGTCGTCGGGGGTCATGTCCATGCGGTCGCGATTCGACATCAGGCTGGAAATGATCAGCTGGCAATCGAGGATGCTCTTGCGCTGCACTTCGGTGGGATGCGCGGTCAGCACCGGCGAAATCAGTGCGCTGTCCAGAAATGTCTGAAGTTCTTCCTTGCCGATATTTTTTTTCTCGACACGATCCAGGGACAGCAGCAGGCTGCCGTCTTTCGGGGCGCTGCCCGCCTTGAGATGGGCGCGATGGCGGCGGTTGTGATGCAGGTCTTCGGCTATGTTGGACAGTTGCGAAAAGTAGCTGAAGGCGCGCACTACCAGCAGGGCTTCGCCGGGAGAAAGTGCATTCAGAATCTGTTCAAGCTGCAGGCGGTCGCGGTCATCCTGGCTTTTGTGGAAGGTTATTGCGGCGCGGCGCACGCTCTCGATAAGCTGAAAGGCAGCTTCACCCTCCTGCTCGCGCAGCGTGTCGCCGAGTATGCGGCCAAGCAGCCGCACGTCATCGCGCAGCGGCAGGTCTTTGCTGGACAAATTGCTGGGTGCGGCAATCAGATTCATCACGTTCTCAAATAAAAAGCGCGGCACGCCTTATGCTAGAATGCAGCGTGAACCAGTTGTTTAATCACAAAATTCAGGCAAAACTCTCCGGAAAGTTCTCATGAATCAGAAGCACCATCAAGGCCCTGCCCGATTAGTGATAGCC
This sequence comes from uncultured beta proteobacterium, assembly GCA_963757485.1. Classification (GTDB taxonomy): domain Bacteria; phylum Pseudomonadota; class Gammaproteobacteria; order Burkholderiales; family Gallionellaceae; genus Gallionella. The sequence goes on along the minus strand of CAVWTZ010000072.1, from coordinate 15,597 downwards.
TCGCGAGAAAGCGCGCTCGCGATGTGGCAGGCTGAACATATCCGGGAAAGGCTGCGGGGATTATATCCGCAAACCGAAGTCAGTATATTGGGCATGACCACGCAAGGGGACCAGATTCTGGATGTCACTTTATCCAAGATCGGCGGCAAGGGCTTGTTCGTGAAAGAGCTGGAAACTGCCCTGGAAGACGGGCGTGCCGACCTGGCCGTGCATTCGCTGAAAGATGTGCCGATGAATTTGCCGGAAGGCTTCGTGCTCGCGGCAATCGGCCAACGCGAGGACCCGCACGATGCCTTTGTCTCGAATGAACATGAGAATCTGGCGGCATTGCCGGCGGGCAGCGTGGTGGGCACATCCAGCCTGCGCCGAGAAAGCCAGCTGCGCGCGCGCTTTCCGCATCTGAACATCGAGCCGCTGCGCGGCAACGTGCAGACCCGTTTGCGCAAACTGGACGAGGGAAAATATGCAGCCATCATCCTGGCCGCTGCCGGGTTGAAACGCCTGGGGCTGGGCAGCCGCATCCGCGCGCTGATCAGCAGCGAAGACAGTCTGCCGGCGGTCGGGCAGGGGGCATTGGGAATCGAATGCCGCGCCGACCGCGCCGATGTGATCGCGCTGCTGCAGCCGCTGCATCATCCTGATACCGCCGCCTGTGTGCTGGCGGAACGCGCGCTGAGCCGCGCGCTGGCGGGCAGCTGCCAGGTGCCGCTGGGCGGTTTTGCCGAAGTAACCAACGGCAGGTTGCGCATGCGCGGTTTCGTTGCCAGCCCGGACGGCAAGCGCATGACCCATGCCGAACTGACAGGCGAGATCGGCAATCCGGAAGCGCTGGGAAACAAGGTCGCCGACGCGCTGCGTGCCCAGGGCGCGGACGAAATCCTCGCCGCGCTTGGGAATCATTGATCCATTCCATCATGAACCGCGTTGCTGACAAAAACGGGATCCTCGCCGCGACACGTTACCGTGAAACGGCCGATTGCGGGAGGGGCGAGGGAGCATCGTCTCCGCACCTGCGCTTCGCGTACCGTGAGCCGATGTCTACCGCAAGGCGCGCGACGCCGGTAGCGGCTACGACACGTTACTGGCATAGCCAGCCGCTTGCGGGAGTAGCCGCCTGCTGCCATTCCCGCACTGGCCGCTTCGCGCACCGTGTCATGGCAGCAATTATTCTACGATGCCAAGGAGCGCAACACCGCGAGCGCCCGTTTTTGTCGCAACCCTCAAGGGCATTGGCTTTGCGGGCGGCCTGCTGCGTGCGGCTGCGACACGTTACTGCGCAGCAGCCGATTGCGGGAGCAGCCGCTTGCAACCCCCTCCCGCACCGGACGCTTACGCGCACCGCGTCGGGGGTGCTACTCCTTGCGAAGGGAATCACCATTCGCTTCGTCGCCTTTCTAGCATCCCATCCCGCAAAGCCGAATGCGCGGCCATGCTGGAATGAATCAATGGTTCCTAATGGTTGACCAGCCTCTGCAAGGGTTGACCATCGCCGTCACGCGGCCGCGTGAACAGGCCATGCAAATGGTGCAGCGCATCGAACAGGCAGGCGGCATCCCCCTGCTTTTCCCGTTGCTGGAAATAACGGCAATAGAGGATGCCGATGCGCTGAAAAGTCAGATTGCCCGTCTCGGACAATTCAACCTGGCGATCTTTATCAGTCCCAACTCGGTGCGCTACGCCATCGCCGCGATACGCGCGGCCGGCGGGCTCCCCCGGGAATTGCAGATTGCCACTGTCGGCCAGGGCAGCGCGCAAGCCTTGCGCGAATCGGGCATCTCCAACATCATCGCACCCGCCGAACGTTTCGACAGCGAAGGATTGCTGGCATTGCCGGAATTGCAGAAAATTTCCGGATGGCGCGTGATGATTTTTCGCGGAGATGGCGGACGCGAGTTGCTGGGCGATACGCTCAGGGAACGCGGCGCGACTGTGGAATATGCGTCCTGCTACAAACGCAGCAAGCCGCAACAGGATAAAGGTGCGCTGCTGGCCGCCAGGCCGGACGCGATCATCGTTACCAGCAGCGAGGCATTGGGTCATTTGGCGAAGATGCTGAATGTCAACGACCGGGATGTTTTGCGCAACACGGTCTTGTTTGTGCCTCATGAACGCATTGCGGGACTTGCCCGCGACCAGGGCTGGCCACAGGTGCACGTGACGGCATCGGGAGATGACGGAATGTTCCCCGCTTTGATAACATGGGCTGACCAGAGGTTAAGGGATGAAGCTGGACTGAATCGACAACCGGACACGGAGTAAACTCCCGCTCACTCGGCAATAGTTCAGCGCTTCCCGGCCTTGTTTATGAAAGGTATTGAATGAGCGAGCAAATCTCACAACCTGGAGATATCGGTCCGGATATCGCCATCCCGGCAAACCCGGACCAGCATGAGCAGACCAGCGATAACAGGCCCGGCCGGGATGTAACCGCCGGCTTCGCGCACATCAGCATTACGCAGCTTACGCTGGCGGTGCTGGTGATTATCTTCCTGTGGCAATGGCTGGATGGGCATCGCGCCATCAGCGACATGCAGCAGCAATTGGCGAAAAAAATCGCCGAAATGGACGGGAACAGCAAGGCCATCCAGGTGTTGCTAGATCAGGACCAGGATCAGGTTCGCGAACTTTCCGTCAAAGTGGCGACGATGGAATCGCGCTATGCCGAGTCGCAAAATCAGCGCGTTGCATTGGAAAATTTGTACAACAATCTGTCGGAGAACAGCGACGAGGCGGCGCTGGCCGAAGTCGAGCAGATGTTGATGATCGCCGAGCAACAATTGCAGTTGTCGGCCAATGCGAGGGCTGCACTGATTGCCATGCAAACCGCCGACGAGCGTTTGCAGCGCATGAACCGGCCGGCATTCAGCGGGCTGCGCCAGGCTATCAATAACGATATGAACAAATTGCGCGCGCTGCACGATGTGGACATAGCCGGCATCAATCTCCAGATCAATGATCTGATTGCTGCAGTTGACCGGATGCCGCTGGCCTATCAGCAACAACTTCCGGAAAACCAGTCAGTCACGCAAGCCGCTCCGCCAAAAGATGAAACAAGCTGGGCAAAACTGCTGCGTGAAATAGGGAATGAGCTCAAGCAGCTGGTGCGTATTGAAAACACCGAAAAGGCCGAGATTCCGCTGTTGCCGCCCAACCAGGAATTTTTCCTGCGCGAGAATCTCAAGCTGAATCTGCTGTCGGCTCGTCTTGCCTTATTGTCGCGCGACGAGGTCAGTTTCAGGCAGGGACTGAAAACCGCGCAACTTTGGACCGCGCGTTATTTCGACACCACATCGAGCGAGGGCAAGCGCATGTCCGACGGGTTGAAAAAACTTGCCGCGTCCGACATCAGCATCGAATTGCCTGACATCAGCGACAGTTTGCAAGCAGTGCGCAACTATCGCTTGGCCCGTGAAAACGAGCCAAGGCCGAGTTTCGAGGCACGGCCAAACGAGCCGAAGGCGAACCCGGTTAAAAAGCCAAAAGCGCCCCAGGCGGCTTCCGAAGGACCAGCAAAGGCCGCGAGATGAAATACCTGGCATGGATACTCGGGCTGTTTGCCGCTGCTGTGGCACTCACCATCGCATCACAAAATCCGGCCTATGTGCTGCTGGTATATCCGCCTTATCGTGTCGAAGTGTCATTTACACTGTTTGTCGCACTGTTGCTGCTGAGCTTCGTGTCCGTCTATGCGCTGGTGAGGCTGATCGTTGGCGTGCTGCAACTGCCAGCCCAGGTGAAAAGATTTCGTTTTGATCGCGCGCAAGCCAAAATCCGCAAATTGCTGAATGAGGAGCTCGGTGCGTTTTTCGAGGGGCGGTATGCCGATTCGGAAAAGGCCGCAACGCGCGCGATGAAACTGGGCGACACTTCCACCTTTCACAACATCATCGCGGCACGTTCCGCCCATGAATTGCGCGAATACAAAAAACGCGATGCCTATTTGTCCGCTGCCGAAAGCCAGTCAGCCGGCGATTCCGCCATGCGCCTGATGACGACCGGCAAATTCCTGCTCGACCGGCAGGATACACGCGGCGCTCTGGATGCCTTGCAGGAGTTGCGCGACAGCGGGGTCAAAAACCATCTCGGCGCATTGTCACTGGAACTGAAAGCGAACCAGCAGGCGGGGAATTGGGACGAGGTGTTGAATGTGCTCTACCAGCTCGAGAAGCGTGCGGGCATCGATGCGGCGCAAGCTTCGCAATTGCGCCAACAGGCCTGGCTGGGAAAAATCCGCCAGCAAAAGGATCTGGAAGGATTGACCCGTTGCCTGAACAACATGCCTGCGGATTTCAAGCGGCGCAGCAAGATTGTCTCAACGGCCGCGCGCGCGCTGATCCAGCACGGCGGGTGCTCGCTGGCGCAGCAACTGCTGGCTGACAGTCTGAATGCGCAATGGGACAGCGAACTGGTCGCGCTGTATGGCGACTGCCAATCCGGCGATGTGGTGGCGCAAATCGAGCAAGCCGAGAAATGGCTGGCACCGAACAGCCAGGATGCCGGACTGCTGCTTGCGCTCGGAAAGTTGTGTTTGCATCAACAACTGTGGGGCAAGGCGCAGAACTACCTGGATGCGAGCATCAGCATTGCACCCAGCCATGCCGCCTATAACGCGCTGGGCGAACTTGCTGAACGCCTGGGTAGGCCCGGTGAGGCGCTCAAGTACCGCCAGCAGGCGCTGAAGATGAAAGCAGGATAGGGGTGATCCAGTTGCAAGCGGCAAGGATTGAAAGAAGCTGCACAACTTTTGTCCTTGCCTGCCTCTAATTCTTGGGCGCGAACGTGAATGCGTCCGAGAAAAATGCGTCATTGGGCAGCCCGCGCAGGGCGGTGAAGTCGCGGTGTGCAGCTTCCACCACCACGGGAGCCCCGCAGGTATACACTTCATAGCCGGATAAATCGCTGTAGTCATCCAAAACCGCCTGATGAACAAACCCGGTGCGTCCCTGCCATGCATCTTCCGGCAAGGCATCCGAGAGCACAGGCGTAAATTTGATGCCGTTTTTTTCCCATTGCCTGGCTTTGTCGAGCATGTACAGATCCGCCAGCTTGCGCGCTCCCCAATAAAACTGCATCGGGCGTTTTATGCCGATGTACAGCGCGTGTTCGATGATCGCCTTGATCGGGGCGAAGCCCGTTCCGCTGGCGACGAAGATGATCGGCTTGTCCGTATCTTCGCGCAGGAAAAATGTGCCCAGCGGTCCCTTGAAGCGCAGGATGTCGCGTTCCTTCATGACTTCGAATACGTGGCGGGTGAATGCGCCCCCCGTGATGTTGCGGATATGCAATTCCAGAAATTCATCGTCATGCGGCGCATTGGCCAGCGAGAAACTGCGCGGTTTTTCATCCTTGAGCAGAATGTCGATATATTGTCCGGCCAGGAACTGCAGGCGTTCATTGGATGGCAGCTTGAGCAGGAGAACCATGACATCCGGTGCCGGTTTTTCCATTTTTTGCACGCGGCACGGCATGGTCCTGACCGGAATGTCATTGACCGCGCTCACTTCGCGGCACTCCAGCACCAGATCGGACAGGGGTTTGGCGCAGCAAAACAGCGCCATGCCTGCAGTTTTTTCGGCCTCGCTCAATGTGCTTTCCTGATACTTGCCGTAATCCACTTGCCCGGTTAGCACCTTGCCCTTGCAAGTCCCGCAGACACCGTCACGGCAACTGTATGGCAGCGTGTAGCCGTGTTTGAGAGCGGCCTCGAGGATGGTCTCGTGCTCCTCGATCGGAAAGTTGTGGCCGCTCGGTTGAATAACTGTTTTGAACGTCATGACGAATCTGCTGGTTGCGTGGAAGCATGAATTTTAACGCATAATCACGCCATGAGACGTTTGTTGATTATCGGCTGCGGAGATGTTGCGTTGCGAGCGATACCCTTGTTAAAGAAGGGTTATCGCGTGTTTGCCCTGGTGCGCGATCCGGCCAGGCGTGCAGCCCTGCGCGCGCTTGGCGCAACCCCGTTGCTTGGCGATCTGGATGATCGCGCCAGTCTTTCCCGCATCGCCGGACTGGCCGATGCGGTGCTGCATCTCGCACCACCCCCCAACAGCGGCGTTCTCGACACCCGCACGCGCCATCTGCTCAGCGCGCTGTCGCAGGGCCGGGGTCGAAAGAGAGGTCTGCCGGGCCGCATGGTATACGTCAGCACCAGCGGTGTGTATGGCGATTGCGGTGGAGCGTGGGTGAGCGAGACCCGTCCGGTCAATGCCGCTTCGCCGCGCGCGCAACGGCGCGTGGATGCCGAGATGCAGATACGCGACTGGGCCAGACGCAACCGGGTGAATGCCGGCATTCTGCGCGTTCCGGGCATCTACGCGGCGGATCGCCTGCCGCTAAGCCGCATACAGCAAAGCACACCGGGCATCATTGCCAGCGAGGACGGTTACACCAACCATATTCACGCCGATGATCTGGCGCGCATCAGCGTCGCTGCCTTGCAGCGCGGGAAATCCTGCCGCGTGTATCACGCCAGCGACGACAGCCCGTTAAGGATGGGCGAATATTTTGACGAGGTGGCCGATGCATTCGGTCTGCCGCGCGTGCCGCGCATCAGCCGCGCCGAAGCGCAGCGCGTGTTGCCGCCGATGCTGCTGTCGTTCATGAACGAATCGCGCCGCCTGACTAATCAGCGCTTGAAGCGCGAGTTGAAAGTGCAGCTGAGTTACCCGACCGTGGCAGATTTACTCGCCACACTCAAACATTCCTGAGTTGCACAACGTCGGTCTGCAACCAAGGCCGCGTAAAAACTCAATCACGATCCGTTTTCAGGTGTGGTCAACACTTCGAGTACCGGGAGTGCACCGGCCCGGTGCCCCGACACCACCCCAACGCGGAGCATAAAAGCTGTTGCAAGCGGCTCTAAAAGCCCAAATAGACCGAGAGGTGCCCGCGGAAATCACCTGCATTCTTGCTTCCGCCTCCGGCCGTTACCCGCGCCAGGTCGAAGCGCATGTTGAAGTTCCTCCGGATATTCCAGCGAAAGCCCGCGCCTATGCTGGCGATCGAGACTTGCAGTCTGTCTTCCCCATCCAAAGCATTGTTCGCAGCGCTGGCGAAGTCATAGAACAGCAGGCCGCGCAGGTTGCCTTCGCCGGGAACCAGTTTGCCCGTCAGGTTGGGCGAATAGAGTTCAAGATTGGCGAAATAGCCGGTATCGCGGGTAATTTCGCGCTCCAGGAAGCCGCGGACGGAGGTCGCGCCGGTAATGCCGAATTGTTCGGCTGATACGAGCGCATCCGGGGTGTATTGCGCGTTTAAAGCAGCGCGGGTTTGCCAGTTGCTCTCAAAGGCATTCACCACGCTGGCGCCAAAACGAAGGATTTTGTATTGGGAAGACGCGCCTTCCCCGCCGTTCGGACTGGGACGCGCCGCGGTGAAATCACTCTGCCGTCCGTTGGCAGCCCCGGGAATATTGTGCGATAAGGTCACATAAAAGTCGGAAATCCGCCCCGGCTTTGCCCAGTTGCCGCTGTATGCCAGGCTGATGGGCGTCACGGTGACATTCACTGCTGCCGGTCCGCAGCCGGCCGCGCCGAAATTGCCGAGTGCGCATTCGTTCTTGTAGGCACGATAATCGAGGCCGTAAACGACCCGGTGCGAAAACTCTCCGCGCCGTTCCAGCAACTGGTTGTAGCGCAAGCCGTAAACGGTACCTTGACCGGAAAAAGTGAGCGGGCCCGCGACGGTCACCGCAGTGCCGGCGCTGACATCCGAGTAGGCGACGATGAAATCCATGGAATCGCCCCGTGAATACAGCGGCAGGCGATAGCTTCCGCTATAGATATTGACCTCACTCCACTTCCCCGGCGAGGTGACGTAGTTGAACGTGCCGACGTTGTCGCCGTTGAACAGGTTGGCCTGCTGCACGCCGACGCCGAGCCGAAAGTCGCCCGTCTGCTGGTTGCCGGTGTTGTCAAGGGTCAGGAAGGCCTTGAGCGGACGTACGTCGATGACATCGACGGCGGCGTCCACCACCCCCGGTTTTTCGCCGGGGCGCAACACTACGTCCACCTGCTTGGCCGGATTCTCGTTGGCCAGCTGCGCATTCGCCGAGATATCACCTGCTCTGGGCGGAACTCCCTCCCTGAGAGCCGGAAGGCTGGCGCGGATGTTAGAGTCATCAAAAAAACGGTTGCCTTGGATCGTGACCTTGCCGATCCGCCCTTCGATAACCTGCAGCGTGACTACTCCCCGATCAAGGTTCTGCTCGGGTGCCACCACCCACACTACGCTGAAACCCCGGGTGCGGTAACGCTGTCTGAGCGCTTCGATTGCGTGCTGCACATCGCTGTACTCGCGGTGTTTGCCAATATACGGCTTGAGCACTGTTTCGATTTCATCGGGCTTGAGCAGCGTGTTGCCCTCGATTCTGAAACGGTCAATATCGAAATGCACGGTCTGTGTCTGTGCAAAGGAAAGCGCCGATGTAAGCAGCAGCACCAGCGCAAGCACCATGCAGCGAACCGCGGACGGCATATCGCCCTTCTCCCGAAGCCCGGCAAATGCTGTGCAAATACTCATTTTTTATCCACTTTCTCGCGTTGCTGCGGGAATGACCAGGTTTCGCAAAACCCTCCCCCAAAAACAGAATCGCAAGGAATCGTGCTTCGTCTCAAGCGTGAGTTCAAATCATTCGTCCCCCTCATCACGTCGAATCCCGGGTCAGCGTTGTTTGCATTCAGAGCGATATGCCAGAAGTTGCCCGGACGGTAGTAAAACTCGTTGTTGATGACTCCGGCAAAAATGACCTGCCCCGCGTTGAAACCCAAAACCGGCTCTGCGGCGGCACCAATGATGCTCAGATTGCTCGGCGTAAAGCCGAGGGTGTAGTTGCTGTCGGCCGCAAGGCTGCCCTGGGTGATCGCGTATGGCCCGCCCAATGCACTTTCGCCGGGCACGCGCGCGAGCGCGCCCGAGAGCACGCTGCCTGCGGTGTCTGCGATGCCCAGTGCCGGGTTGTCCACCAGCCCTGTAACGCTAAAGGTCAACGCCGGATCGGGTGTACCGAAGAGTTTGCTCTGGGGGTTCGCGGCAACATTGAGCGGCGCCGGGGTGATGGCCAGGTTGTTGCCAGTGTAGGCAATGGTGTAATTGGCGTTCGCGGCAAGCGTGTTCTGGCCGATCGCATAGTTGCCTACATTCTGGCCGGTGGCGCGCGACAACGCGCCGTTCAGCACCGAGCCTGCATTATCGCTGAACTGAAAACCGCTCGCGCTGTAGGTCAGCGCCGGATCGGTCGTCCCGTACACCTTGCTCTGGGGATTCGCAGCAACCGTCAGCGTCGCGGGGGTGATGTAGAAGTTGGCGCCAGTATACGTGACGCTGTAGTTGATATCGGGCGTTAATGAAATCGCATAGCCACCCACATTTTCACCGGCGAGGCGGGTCAGCACCAGGATATCTCCATTGACCAGATTGCCCGCGCTGATGCTGTAGGCAAGCGCAGGGTCGGCACCGCCGTATATTTTTGTTTGCCCGGCGTTGGCTGTTACAGAAATCGGGCGAGCAGTTACAGCCATGGTGCCGTTGACATAGCTGATGGTGTAGTTCGCCGAGCTCTGGCCGGACGGGGTAATGGTGTAGTTGCCCACGCTGGAGGTCGTCACCGCCGGAGTGGTCAATGCCAGCGTACCGATCAGCGAAGTGGCGGAGTCCGTGCCCTGAAAGCCGGTGTAGGTGGCGCTGAATGCGGGGTTAGCATCGCCGTAGAGGCGCGTCGCACTGTTCGCCGCGATGTCCAGCGGCGCGGGCGTCACGCCCAGGGCACCGTCGACATAGCTGATCGTATAGTTGCCGGCGTTGAAAGTGCCGCCGCTGGCGGTGCTGGCCGTGATGGCGTAGGGGCCGCCTGCCACCCCGGCCGTCGATACCGCGCCCGCACTGGCCAGGCTCACGCTGCCGATCGTCTCGCCGTTCTTCAGCCCGGTGCTGCTGAACTCGGTGCCGGTGAAGCTCAGCGTGTCGCCGTAGATCTTGCTGGTGCTGTTCGCCGCAATGCCCAGCGGCGCGGGCGTCACACCCAGCGCGCCGTTGACATAGCTGATGGTGTAGTTCGCCGAACTCTGGCCGGACGGAATGATGGCGTAGTTGCCCACGCTGGAGGTCGTCACCGCTGGTGTGGTCAACGCCAGCGTACCGGTCAGTGAAGCGGCGGAGTCCGTGCCCTGGAAGCCGGTGTAGGTGGCGCTGAATGCGGGGTTAGCATCGCCGTACAGGCGCGTCGCGCTGTTGGCCGCAATGCCCAGCGGCGCCGGCGTCACGGCCAGGGAGCCGTTGACATAAGTGATAGTGTAGTTGGGCGAACTCTGGCCGGACGGGATGATGGTGTAGTTGCCCACGTTGATTGCCCCCTGCGAGTTGCCGCCGTAGACCAGCGTTCCGGTCAGGGAAGCTGGGGTGTCCCCGGCCTTGAAGCCGGTGTAGTTCACGCCGTTGCCGCCACTGTAGGCAAGCCCGTCGTAGGTCTTGGCCGCCGAGTTCGCCGCTATACCCAGCAGCCCGGCGGGGATCACGCCCAAGGCGCCGTCGACATAGCTGATCGTGTAGTTGCCGGCGTTGAAAGTGCCGCCGCTGGCGGCGCTGGCCGTGATGACGTAGGGGCTGCCTGCCACCCCGGCGCTCGCCGCTGCGCCGGTGCTGGCCAAGCTCACGCTGCCGATCGTCTCGCCGTTCTTCAGCCCGGTGCTGCTGAACTCGGTGCCGGTAAAGCTCAGCGTGTCGCCGTAGATCTTGCTGGTGCTGTTCGCCGCAATGCCCAGCGGCGCGGGCGTCACGCCCAGGGCACCGTCGACATAGCTGATCGTATAGTTGCCGGCGTTGAAAGTGCCGCCGCTGGCGGCGCTGGCCGTGATGGCGTAGGGGCCGCCTGCCACCCCGGCCGTCGATACCGCGCCCGCACTGGCCAGGCTCACGCTGCCGATCGTCTCGCCGTTCTTCAGCCCGGTGCTGCTGAACTCGGTGCCGGTGAAGCTCAGCGTGTCGCCGTAGATCTTGCTGGTGCTGTTCGCCGCAATGCCCAGCGGCGCGGGCGTCACACCCAGCGCGCCGTTGACATAGCTGATGGTGTAGTTCGCCGAACTCTGGCCGGACGGAATGATGGCGTAGTTGCCCACGCTGGAGGTCGTCACCGCTGGTGTGGTCAACGCCAGCGTACCGGTCAGTGAAGCGGCGGAGTCCGTGCCCTGGAAGCCGGTGTAGGTGGCGCTGAATGCGGGGTTAGCATCGCCGTACAGGCGCGTCGCGCTGTTGGCCGCAATGCCCAGCGGCGCCGGCGTCACGGCCAGGGAGCCGTTGACATAAGTGATAGTGTAGTTGGGCGAACTCTGGCCGGACGGGATGATGGTGTAGTTGCCCACGTTGATTGCCCCCTGCGAGTTGCCGCCGTAGACCAGCGTTCCGGTCAGGGAAGCTGGGGTGTCCCGGCCTTGAAGCCGGTGTAGTTCACGCCGTTGCCGCCACTGTAGGCAAGCCCGTCGTAGGTCTTGGCCGCCGAGTTCGCCGCTATACCCAGCAGCCCGGCGGGGATCACGCCCAAGGCGCCGTCGACATAGCTGATCGTGTAGTTGCCGGCGTTGAAAGTGCCGCCGCTGGCGGCGCTGGCCGTGATGACGTAGGGGCTGCCTGCCACCCCGGCGCTCGCCGCTGCGCCGGTGCTGGCCAAGCTCACGCTGCCGATCGTCTCGCCGTTCTTCAGCCCGGTGCTGCTGAACTCGGTGCCGGTAAAGCTCAGCGTGTCGCCGTAGATCTTGCTGGTGCTGTTCGCCGCAATGCCCAGCGGCGCGGGCGTCACGCCCAGGGCACCGTCGACATAGCTGATCGTATAGTTGCCGGCGTTGAAAGTGCCGCCGCTGGCGGCGCTGGCCGTGATGGCGTAGGGGCCGCCTGCCACCCCGGCCGTCGATACCGCGCCCGCACTGGCCAGGCTCACGCTGCCGATCGTCTCGCCGTTCTTCAGCCCGGTGCTGCTGAACTCGGTGCCGGTGAAGCTCAGCGTGTCGCCGTAGATCTTGCTGGTGCTGTTCGCCGCAATGCCCAGCGGCGCGGGCGTCACACCCAGCGCGCCGTTGACATAGCTGATGGTGTAGTTCGCCGAACTCTGGCCGGACGGAATGATGGCGTAGTTGCCCACGCTGGAGGTCGTCACCGCTGGTGTGGTCAACGCCAGCGTACCGGTCAGTGAAGCGGCGGAGTCCGTGCCCTGGAAGCCGGTGTAGGTGGCGCTGAATGCGGGGTTAGCATCGCCGTACAGGCGCGTCGCGCTGTTGGCCGCAATGCCCAGCGGCGCCGGCGTCACGGCCAGGGAGCCGTTGACATAGCTGATCGTGTAATTGGCATTCGCCGCCAGCGTGTTCTGGTCGATCGCATAGTTGCCGACATTCTCACCGGCGGCGCGCGACAACACGCCGCTCAACACACTGCCGGCGGTGTCACCAAATTGGAAGGCGCCGGTGGTGTAGGTCAGGGCCGGATCGGCCGCCCCGTACACCTTGGTCTGGGGATTCGCAACAACCGGTCAGCGTCGCCGGCGTGATGGTGCCCGCTGCGCTGTTCACGGTGACGGTGTAGTTGCCGCCCGCGTTGCCGTCGGTGAGCGTGTAGCCGCCATTGACGTTCAGGGTGCTGCCGAGCGCACCCATTACATTCTTGCTGGCGTACGTCTGGCTCAGGCCGGTGAGTGTGTCTCCGGGTTGCAGGCCGCTGTAGGTCACCACACCTGCAGAGCTGGTGGTGCCGTTATACACGCGGCTGTCAGTCACCGCGTTGATCGCGAGTGCCGCCGGGGTGATGTCAGCCGTGGTCGTAGCGGTGGTGTTGACCGTATAGTTGCCGGCGTCTGTCCCGGTCAAAGTTATGCCTCCGACGTTCACGGTTTTGCCGTTGCCGACGTTCTTGTCCAGATAGAATGCTGTGCCGTACGTGGTGGCGAGCAGGTCGCCAGCTACGCGGTTGTCTGCCAAGGTGGCGGCGGCGGAGGTCAGCCCGTCATACACTTTGTTCACGCCGGTCGCGCTGACGGCCAGCGCCAGTGGGCTGACCGTGTAGTCGCCAACGGCACCGGCAAAGGTGTAGTTGCCCGCATCGACGCCGCCGAGCGTGCTGCCGACCGCTTCAATCCCGGTGTGGCTGCCGGCGGTCAGGTGTCCGCTGGTGCTGACGGCATCCGGGGTGACCGCGACCGTGCCGGGGGTGACCTCGTCGCCCGAAACAATGCCGCTTAAGCTGGCCGCTCCCGGTACCAACGCCGCGCCGTAGACCGAGCTTCCGGTTGCGATCGAACCGGCCAGCGCCAGTGGGCTGACCGTGTAGTCGCCAACGGCACCGGCAAAGGTGTAGTTGCCCGCATCGGCGCCGCCGAGCGTGCTGCCGACCGCTTCAATCCCGGTGTGGCTGCCGGCGGTCAGGTGTCCGCTGGTGCTGACGGCATCCGGGGTGACCGCGACCGTGCCGGGGGTGACCTCGTCGCCCGAAACAATGCCGCTTAAGCTGGCCGCTCCCGGTACCAACGCCGCGCCGTAGACCGAGCTTCCGGTTGCGATCGAACCGGCCAGCGCCAGTGGGCTGACCGTTAGCGTACCGTTGACATAACTAAGCGCATAGCCCAATTGACTGACTGCAGATGGCGTGAGGGTGTGGGCTCCGGCCGTGTAGTTCCCAGAGTTCGAAGTGGGACCACCAACCGCAACCGTGGTTGTCGTGCCCACTGCCTGCGCGGCGCTATCACCGTTTTGTAAACCAGACAGGGCAGTAGTCAGAGCTGGAGTAGCATCGCCGTAGGTAATTGCAGTCGGACTGTCGGCGGTAATTGTGATCGTGGGCTGCTCGGTATAGACGGCATATATCCCCGTTCCCAATCCGGTGGTTACTCCGTTATAGCGGAAATTGCCGCTGCCCAGGCTGACCAGGGTGGACACACCAGAGCTTCCGGCAATGGTGTTGGTGAAAATTGTTGCACGTCCGGGGGTGCTGATCGAACCGCCGCCGGACACGACATTGCCGGTGCCGGAGGTCGAATCGAGTACTACCGAAGAAGCGCCCGAATTCGTGCTTGTGAGGGCACCACTGATCGTGATGTCTCCAACTCCGGAACTCGTTGCTGATATTGTGCCCGCGCCTGTGCTGATGTTGCCAAGGGTGGCCGAGCTCCCGGCACTGATCGTTACGTTGCCGCCGTTCCCGGAGATGGCCATCGGTGTCCCTGATGAGCCGATATCGGTCGCCGCCTGCAGCAGAACCGGAGAAACGTCCACGAGCGTAAGCGCGCCGGTACCCGCGATACTTCCGGAATTTGCGAGCAGCGTGAGCTGCCCGAGATTCTTGTAGGACCAAGCCGCGTTCCACGAAATATTGGTGGCGGAATTCAGAGTCAGTGTATTGGCATTCGAGCCGGGGACGGCGCCGGGATCTGCGTCGGTCGAACCGATGACCGGGCCGATTGCAACTGTGCCACTGACATTTGAAATGAGTATGCCGCCAAGCGAAGTCGTGACTGTGACATTGCCAAACGCCAGCTGCTGATTGATCGAGTTGTCAGGCAGGATCCCGACGGTAAAGGCAGGAGCAAAATACGCGGCTGCGGTGTCCGCGTAGGGGCCGGTCCCCGAAGGCGTCGTACAGTCACCGCCACCCGTGCACGTCATTGCAAGGGCTGCACCTCCGGCAGCATTGACGATCTGGATTTCATCCGGGTCGAGGAGCAAGGTCCCGGCCTGGCCCAGCGGCGCGCGGGTATCAACCGTGCCGCCGAAATCCAGGTAGTGTTTACCGGATACCTCGACAAAACCGCCGTCGCCGGAGTTCGCACCGCCGCGCGCGCTGATGTTGCCGTAATAGCGGGTGGTGTTGTCCGCCCAGACCGCCACATTGCCGCCATTGCCGCTTTTTTCTTGGCACGACACCTTTTTCCGCCGCAACCCTCCCACTTTCAACACTTGCGCAATCTCCGCTCCCAACCCCTCTGCAATCAACACATGCGCATCTGTCTCATTTCAGGCCCCCTATAGCCCCTGCAGTTCCCACACATGCAAACCTCGTTTCTCCTAACTCCTTCCCCTGCAACACGTGCGAAAAAAAACACCACGCTGTCGGCGCGCCGACATTTTTGGAGTGCGGCGGCTCGCCGTCGCTTTTACGGTTGACTGAGTGGCGCCCTATCAATCGTTTGGCAGAAGTAGATTACGTCGCAAAAGCGGGAGCAAGCTCCGCACTCCAAAGGAATCCCTGCGCTCCGGTTGCGTGGAACTCGCTTCCCTTCTATGCTGAATTGGCCACTGTTATGAAGCGCATCTACCTCGATCACAACGCCACCACGCCTGTCGAGCCGGCTGTGCTTGAGGCGATGCTGCCCTATTTCTCCGGCGAATTCGGCAACGCCTCCTCGATCCACACCTTTGGGCAGCGCGCCCGCGCGGCGGTGGAAACAGCGCGCGCGCAGGTGGCGGCTCTTCTGAATGCCCGGCCGCAGGAATTATGTTCACCAGCGGCGGCACGGAATCGGACAATCACGCGATTTTCGGAGTGGTTGCCGCGGCCTCGCGTTCCCTCGCTTCTTACCGAGCCAGCCCCGCACATCATCACTTCCTCGATCGAGCGTGAGGC
>CAVWTZ010000071.1:0-27551 GCA_963757485.1 uncultured beta proteobacterium | reverse complement strand
CAAGCAATTGCGGCTCAACGAGAGCGTCTGCGCGCTCACCGCCGAAGCCCGCGAACGCAAGCGCGCGCAACAGGAACTTCGCCACGCTCACGACGAATTGGAATTACGGTTCCAGGCTCGCACCCGCGAACTCTCTGCAGCCCTGGCTCGATTGGAATCTGAAATGAGCGTGCGCCAACAAGCGGAACAGCATCTCCGACACCTGTCCCTCCGGCTGATGACGCTGCAGGATGAGGAACGCCGCCGCATTGCCCGCGAACTGCACGATACAGCCGGCCAAACGCTGGCTGCCATGAAGATGTCAATCGCTTTGATTCATCAGATCGACAGCACCACTCCCGGACTTCAGCCGTTGATCGACGACCTCAATGCGCTGACGGACGAGGCGCTGCAGGAAGTTCGTACCACCTCTTGATCCGCTCCATCCGCCGCTGCTCGACGAAGCTGGCATCGCCTCGGCCGCTCGCTGGTTCGTCGACGGATTCGCACGCCGCAGCGGAATTCAGGTGCAGTGCGATATCGACGAAAACATGCCGCGCCCGCCCCGGCCATGCGAACTCGTCCTGTTCCGTGTATTGCAGGAAAGCTTGACCAATGTTCACCGCCATTCCGGAGCGACCAGCGCCAGCATCCGCCTCAACCTCGACAATGGTCAATTTCGTCTTGAGATCTCTGACAATGGCCGTGGCGTCTCCGAAGAACAGCTTCGGCGACTGGATACGTCTTCAGCCGAGCCGGAGTGGGAATCAGCGGCATGCGGGAGCGCGTCGGCTAATGAGGCGGACATCTCGAAATCTGCTCCTGCAACCCCGGCACCAGCGTCCGCGTGGCGCTTCCGCTGGCAGCTCCCTCCGCTCGCTCCGATCCGGTTACAGCACTTCACCGATGCAACCCTTCTGGCGCCCCCGATCTGCGCGGTTCGAGTTACTCCTTACGGATGGAAGGCAATCAGATCGGAGGTGAATCGAATGTAACGCTCTGAGGGCAGCATTCCAACTGGTGCAGGATGATGCGCACGCGCGTATAAAGCGCATTGAAGAACACCAGGCCGATCATCGCGATGAACAGACCTGACGCAGTCGCAATCAGCGCCTCGGCGATCCCGCCGGTCACCTGGGTGGTGTCGTTCATCACATCGCCCAGCGCATGGAACGCGTTGAACATGCCGATGATGGTGCCGAACAGACCCAGCAGCGGCGCCAGCGTGATCACCGTGTCCAGCATCCACAGCGACTGGTCCAGCGTCGGCACTTCATGCATGATCGCCTCTTCCAGATGGTCTCCGAGGCTGTCGCGATCGGTGTTTTCCGGCTCGGACTGCATGATTTCAAACAGGCGGGCATGCGGCAAACGCAACTGCTTGTCGGTCAACACCAGACTGCTTATCTTTCCCTCTTGCTGCTTCAGCAGGCCGATCAACTCCGCACCGCCGCCCTGCATGTTGGACAGGAAGCGGGTACGCTCGACAATCACTGTCAGCGCGATCAGCAGCAGCACGATCATCAGGTACAGCGTCCCGCCGGAATGGTTGGCCAGTTCAAAAATGTGATTGATATTCATAATTTATACAATGGTAATGGGGGCTAGACGCCCCCAGTGTTAAGTTAAACAAACGGCACGGTGTGCCGTTCTGGATTACAAATCAACCGACAGGTTCAGCATGTAGCTGCGGGTTGGCAGCGCATAGAACATCGGGTTGCCGTTTGCATCGTTGGCAAACGATGCATAGATCGAATTGTTGTTGAACAGGTTGTTGACCTGGAACCCGACCTTCGCGCTCTTGCCCGGCGCGGCGACGTTCTTGATCTCGTAGCTGGTCGCCAGGTTCACGACGGTATAGCTGGACATCGGAATATCGTTGCCGTTGATATCGGTACCGCTGTAGCGCGTGCCGATTTCCTTCGCGATCAGCGAGGCATAGGCCGGTCCCTGGTTATAGATCACGCCCGCCGCCGCGGTATTTTTCGGCGCGTTTTGTATATTGCCGCCGGAACTCACCGTGTAATTGTTGATCGCGTAGTTGCCGTACAGGCTGTAACCCGCGCCGACCACATAGGTGGCTTCCCCCTCGATACCGTTGTACTTCACGCCGCCGGAATTGCTGAAGCAGGTGTTGATGCCGCACGGTGCTGACGTGATCTTGTTCGAAAAATCGATCGAGTACACGTCGCCGGACACCGTCAGCCGGTCGCCCGCCCACGTCGTGCCGAGCTGGTAGTTGGTGGTCTGTTCCGGATCCAGCGTAGAGACATCGTTGATGCCGGTTGCCGACTTGGGATAGAAACTGTTCAGGTTGGGTGCCAGCATCCCTTTGGCAAATTGCGCATACGCGGTCCAGTTCGGCTGGATCGTGTAATGCGCGGTCACTGCCGGCAATGCCTTGGTCCAGGTCTGCGAAGAACTCAATGGTCCATTGTTAGAACCCTGGTTGACGATCGCATCGATCTTGCGGTTGAACGACACGTATTTCAGGCCAGGGGTCACCGTCAAAGCATCGGAAACTCTCCATTCATACTGCACATAGGGCTGTATCGTGGTCAGGCTGTCCGTCATCAGGCGATCGAGTGCGCCCACCTTGCCCGCAGTCGGATCAAGTGCCCCGCCCAGGGTGTAATCGACTTCCGCTTGCATGCGGTTGTTGGTCTGGTAATCAACCCAGGCGCCGAAGTCCAGCTTGTCCGATCCGATATCCTTGGCCATGCGCAACAGGTCGCCGGTGGATCGGTAGTTCATGTCCATCTTCTGTCCCGGAACATTGTTCGCGCCATATCCGGTGCCATTCGGTTGACCCAGTCCCGGATCTGCTCCGTTGAACCCGTCATGGTAATAGGCATAGGTGTAGACCTTGTTGTCCACGGACAGGTTGCCCTGGCGGCTCTTCAGGCCGAGATACTCGAAGTCGGCGGTGATGTTGTCGTAGTTGTAGCCGTAGTAATCCTGGCTGGTCGGGTCGTTGTTCAGCCCGAAATTCTTGCCGTAGAGCTGCATGTTTGCCAGCGTGGTGCCCAGCGCAACGTTCTGGTGCAGCTTGTTCTGCATCGTGACGAAGGTCAGCACCGTATTATCCGATAGCGGCTTGGCATACTTGAAGAACAGGTTCTGGCGGCGCTGGCCGGCATAGGTCAGGTAACCGTCCGAGGTCAGGTTCTTGTAGTCGATGAATGCGCTGGCATCGCCGGTGTTCTGCATCACGCCGGTGTCCATTTCGACGCCGAATAATTTAGTATTGAAGCTGCCGAACGAGGCGTAGGGCGTGACGCCGGCATTCGGCTTAATGTCCTTTGATGTGGAGGCGATGGTGCCGCCGAAGGTCGCGTTGCCGATATTGCTCGCATCGCCGGGGCCGCGGTCAACCAGAACGCTGCCGGTATCCTGCGCCATGAAATAGGACGTCGAGTGCTGCGTGAAGTCGTTCGAGTCGCCCCAGGGAATGCCGTCAAAGGTCACATTGTATTCGCCGTTCTGGAAGCCGCGCATCGACAGGCCCTGGGTTTCCATCAGGCCCGGACCGTTCGGATCGATGCTCTGCACGCTGGGCGCAATGTTTGCGATGTCGGAAAAGTTCGCGCTGGGCGCGGCATTTTCCTGGATGTAGTGCTGGTTGATAAACGACTGCGGCTGCGTTGCAGTCAAAGAACTTTGTGTCGGCGCCTGATAGGTCGCCGAGTCCTGGCTCTGGACCGTGCCGGCGTTGCTTTGCACCGTGCCCACGTCGATCACGTCCTGCGCGAACGAAACGCCTGCCGCGCTGATCAGGGCGCCGCTCAGCATCAGCTGCGCAAGGTATTTCATCTTGAATTTGGATTTGCTACGCATCACACACTCCTAAATTAGTCGGTTTGGATTCGGACAGTTTCAAGCGGCCACTAAAACGACCAAGGTCGTCGCGGAGTGCAAATTACGCAGGCAGACTTAATTCAAAGTGAAATTATTGTGAAAGTTTTATTACGGCCAGTAATCGTCTGCCGCTGCGGGGAACGAGGGGCAGGTTTGCTTTTCTGCAGGCCGAAACCACGGATGTAATCGGGCGCTTTCCCGCCCCGGAAAGTGACTATCCATTCATGCCGGTACAAAAGAGTTCAAAACGACTTCCGCAGCCAGGCCGCTCCTGTCCCGCCTGTTGCTCAAACTGACCGTGGCGGATTCGCGGGCTGCAATCGCCTTCACGATGGCAAGCCCTACTCCACTCCCTTCCGTTTCATGTGGTGCAACGCGGAAGAAGCGGTCGAAGACGCGCGGCAGCAGCGCTTCGGCAATACCCGGTCCGCTGTCGAGTATCCTGACCACCGCCTTTGTTCCGGAGACGTTCACGCTGACATCGACCTGCCCCTTGCCGGGCATATAGCGAATCGCGTTGTCGATCAGATTGTGAAACAGGATGCGCAAATCTTCAGAATTCGCCCAGATGGACGCGGGTTCACAGTGGGTCATGCCGAGGTCGATGCCGCGCCTTTCGGCAATCGGGATAAAGTCGCCGATGCAATCCTTCACCAGTTCCGCCAAATCCACCCCTGCCCTGACCGTGATTTTTTCCGACTCGTAGCGGGCCATTTTCAGCAGCTGCCCGACCAGATGCGAGGCGCGCTTGATGCCGGATTTCAGCTCGGCAATGCGGTCGTCCATGTCATTCTGCGATCGGCTTTGCGAGAGATTCTCGATCTGCAATTGCAATGCCGTGAGCGGGGTGCGCAACTCATGTGCGGCATCCAGCATGAAATGGCGCTGCGATTCCAGCGTTTCCCGGATGCGCGCAAGCAGACCGTTGATCTCGCTGATCAGCGGCGCGACTTCAGCGGGTACATGATCGGTCGGCAGCGGCGCGAGACTTTCAGCATCGCGCTGCATCGCCGCTTCGCTGACCCGTGCAAGGGGTTGCATGATGCGGTTGACCCCGATCACGACGAGCACCCATGTCAGCGGCAGCAATACCGCGATCGGGAACAGCGCGCGCAATGCAGAATCGGTCGCGATATCCCTGCGCACCTGGTCAGACTGGGAAACCTGCACGGTGCGGTCGGGATATACGATGGTATAGGCGCGCCATTTCTGCCCGTGCAGTTCCAGGTCAGAGTAACCGGTGGCACCAGCGGCCGGAAGCTCAAAGTCGGGGTGGGATGCTTGCATGGTTTTTGAATGCCAAACCTGGATCACAAAATCGCTTTTCCGCTCGTTATCGGTCTCGACTGCATACTTGTTCTGCATTGCAGGCAGCCTGGAACCGTCGTCTATGCTTTCGCCCACCAGTCGCAACTGGTGATCAAGCAGCGAGCTGACGTCTTTTTGCGCAAGCCAGTAGGAAAATCCACCCGTGATCAGGCCGACCATTGTCAGAAGTCCGAGCAGCCAGACGATAAGTTGTTTCTTGAGCGATTTCATGAAGGGTGTTTCAGCACCATCCAGCCGATGCCGCGCACATTGCGAATGATTTCCTTGTCGAATTTCTTGCGCAGGCCGTGTATCAGCACTTCGACGACGTTGCTGCCCACTTCCTCGTTGCTGCCGTACAGACGCTTCTCGATCTGGCTGTGCGAAAGGATCATGCCGGGGCGTTCCATCAGCGCCTGCAACAGCGAAAGTTCCTTGGCGGACAGGAAGCGCGATTTGTCCCGGTAATTCGCTTCCAGCGTGGCAAGATTGATCGTGATCTCTCCGTTGCTCATAGCCGGCATCATCAGACTGCCGTTGCGGCGCAATGCGCCGCGGATTCTCGCAATCAGTTCCTTGATGCTGAAAGGCTTGACCAGATAATCGTCCGCCCCGAGATCGAGCCCGGTCACCCGGTCATCGATCTCCTCGCGGGCAGTGATAATGAACAGGGGCGTGCGAATGCCGCGATCGCGGATCGATTTGAGCACTTCGAAGCCGGACTTGAGCGGCAGACCCAGATCCAGCAGAACAAGCGCATATGGATTCGACTCGATGGCTGCATGGCCTGCGATTCCGTCCCGGCACCAATCGACCTTCATCCGAATATCGACCAGCGCCCGAGTCAGGCTTTCGTCCTATCATCACATCGTCTTCAATAATCAAAATGGAATGAGCTGCATGCATATATCGACTACGCGCGGTTCGGCGGAATTGCGCCCATTGGCCGGCATGGTTTCGCACTTGGAAACGGGAGGGTGCCCGGGAAGCGCATACACTGCGTCATTCGCGAAGACGCGCAGCCAAGCCGCTTTCTTCGATGATGGCGGTCAATTGTTTCAATCAGATTACAGACATCAGGATTCGGCATAAACCCGGTGTGCAGAAATCGCCATCCGGAATCAGCCTGGTGGATATGTTGTATCCGCATAACCTATAATCCGGCTATGCTGGTACCTTGGCGGGCGTGCTTGCCGGAATGTTCTTTTCCATCGCAATTTTTGAATCAAATCATTGGAGAAACAGATGAAACTGATTAAAGCAATATTGCTTAGCCTTGTTGTCGGCGTTGCCGTTGGAATGTGGCTCGGGGTGAATATCGGACGCGACGTGCCGCTGTATTCCAACCCGTTTGACGCGCGCACCATCGACCAGCAAATCAAGAAGGCAACCGGGGAGACGCTGGAAAAAGGCGGGCAGGCGCTGGAAAAAACCGGACAGGCCCTTAAGGACAAGCTGGATAAATAGTCCTGAGCATACCGGCTCAATAACGTTGCGGCCGGTGTTGCGGCGGCGATGACATACCGGAGGAAAACCATGAAACTGTTAGGCACCTTCAACAGCCCCTATGTGCGCAAGGTGCGCCTGGTGCTGCTGGAAAAGAACATTCCCCACGAATACCTCGTCGATGCGCCGCGCGAACCTGGCAGCCAGGTGGCCCGCGTCAATCCGCTCGGGCGTATTCCCGCGCTGATACTGGATGACGAAAGCTGCGTGTTCGATTCGCCTGTGATCGCCGAGTATGCCGACACGCTGAACGATGCGCCTGTCCTGATTCCGCGCAACAATGCGGTGGCGCGGATGCGCGTCAAACGCTGGGAAGCGCTGGCTGATGGCATCATGGATTCGGCAGTGGTGGTGCGCACCGAGCGCATTCGTCCGGAAGAAAGACAGGAAGCCGACAATATCGTCCGGCACAATGATGCAATCACGCGCGCGCTGCCATTTGCAGCCGAGCAGCTTGGAAAGAATGAATGGTGCGAAGGCGCAGCGGTCACGCTGGGCGACCTGGCGCTGATCAGCGCACTGGTCTATCTGGACCTGCGCCAGCCCGAACGCAACTGGCGCGGGCCGCATCCCAACCTGGCCGCGTGGTTCGAACGCATGGGCAGGCGCGCCAGTGTGCGCACGGTGCTCGCGGAATAGTCCCTATTTCGCTTTTGCTCTGATCGCAATCAACACGGCCCACATGCCAAGTGCCAGATAGCACAGCAGCGACCATTCCGGGATGCCGAGCGTGAGGAAAGTCCAGCCTTTTGCCGCGCATTCTCCGGAGCCGTGCATCAGCGCTTTCAGCACGCTGGACATCGGCATGGTATCCAGCATGTAGTCCAGACCCGGACCGCAGGCGGGCACCTGATCCGCGGGCAGGTGCTGAATCCAGATATGGCGTGCCGCGACAGCCACCCCGGTCAGCGACAGCAACACGATCAGCACCGCGTAGATGCGTTCTCCCAAACGCTTTGGTCCGTGCAAAACGGCAACTGCGGATACTGCCAGGATCGCTATGAATACCACGCGCTGGACTATGCACAACGGACACGGATCCTGATGTTCGACGTATTGCAGAAACAGCGCGAATCCGATCAGTCCGCCTGCAAACAGCGCTCCTGCCAGATATAGCCAGCGATTGGACAGGCTGTGCCAAAGTTTAAACATATTCATGCGCGCCTTTATGACTTTTTTGGGAAACCGCACACGCGAAATCCTGCGACTTCCGTGGTCTTTCTGTCAGAACCAATGCGCAGGATAATTTTCGGTGTGGCAACGGGGTGATTCTATCCGTCGGATGCGGGCGTATCAATGTGATTGCAGAGTGAGCCAGGCAAGTGGCGGTGCGGCGAACCGCCACTGCCTGATGCTTTAAGCCGGAATATTCTCCGGTTTAATCATCTTCTGCATGGAGATCGGTGCAGGTTGCTGATTGCGCCTGGTGTAGCTTTCCACCAGTTGTTGCAGAGATACTTCTTCCAGATAGTCGTAAATTTTCTCGTTCAGCCCCATCCACAAATCGTGTGTGATACACGGCTGTTGTTCGCCCTGGCAGTTGCCCATACCGCCGCACTTGGTCGCATCCAGCGGTTCGTCCACCGCCGTCACGATTTCCGCAATGGATATCTTGCTGCTTGGACGGGCCAGATAATAACCACCGCCGGGTCCGCGCACGCTTTCAACGATATTGTTCCTGCGCAGCTTGCCGAACAATTGCTCGAGATAAGAGAGCGAAATCTTTTGCCGCTCGCTGATCGCCGCCAGCGTTACCGGTGCTTTTCCGCCGCGCATGGCCAGGTCAGCCATTGCTGTCACGGCAAAACGTCCTTTGGTAGTTAATCGCATGTCATCTCCCGGTCATTGATAGAGTTCGGTAATCCAAAGCAGCCTTTTATGCGCGATGAATATCCATGGAAGGGAATGATAGAATACCCGAATATTCCAGTCAACAATATTTTAGGGAACCTAGTCAACGATCTTGTTCAGGTGATTGGGATCAAACTTGTCCGCCGTGGCGCGTTCTTCATCCACGGGTACGCCCATCTTCTCAAGCTGCTGCAGAATAAATTCGATGCGCTGATCGACTGTCACGCTATGCCCGATCAGGCCGTGCAAAGCCTTGTTGACCGGATCGTTCTGGTCGTTGCCGATGCCGTACGCATTGAAGCCGCCGGCGCTTTTCCTCTCTTCGTCCAGAATTCGGGCCGGAACGCCCGCCGCCGTCGCTCCGGCCGGAACATCCTTCACCACCACCGCATTTGAACCGATCTTTGCGCCGTCACCGATGCTGATCGGGCCGAGTATCTTGGCGCCCGCGCCGACCACCACGCCGTTGCCCAGCGTTGGATGGCGCTTGCCTTCCTTCCACGACGTGCCGCCCAGCGTTACGCCATGATACAAAGTCACATCATCGCCGATCTCCGCGGTCTCGCCGATCACCACACCCATGCCGTGATCGATGAAGAAGCGCTTGCCGATGGTCGCGCCGGGATGAATCTCGATACCGGTCAGCCACCGCGCGAAATACGACAGGAAGCGCGCCAGCCATTTCAGATTGGCGTGCCACAGGCTATTCGATATGCGATGGATGATGCGCGCGTGCAGACCCGGGTAGCAGGTCAACACTTCGAAAGTACTGCGTGCGGCCGGATCGCGGTCGAATACGCTGCGTATGTCATCTTTAATGTTCTGGAACATCATCGCGTTTTGAACTGTTTGGATGCTCTTTCCGGTAACGTGCCCTGAGGCGCGCATTATACTCGGTGGCGATGCTCAATATGCCGCGCAGGATGTTGATCTCTTCCTGTTCCAGCCGCGTCCGCGCATACAGGCGGCGCAGCCGCTGCATCAGCCGGGCGGGGTTTTGCGTGGTGAAAAAGCCGATCTCGAACAAGGTCTTCTCCATGTGCGCGAAAAAGCCTTCCACCTGCTCATGCGGCGCGGGATGGGTTTCCGGGACGCTCGGCACATAGCTTTGCGCGGCCACGGCCAGCTCGTAAGCCACCACCTGCACCGCCGCCGCAATATTGAGCGAGGAAAAATCCGGATGGGCGGGAATATTCACCAGCACCTGTGCCTTGCCCATTTCCTCATTGGTCAGGCCGGACATCTCGGTGCCGAACAACAGCGCCACGGGCTGTGTCGCGGCCTGCTGCAACAACAGCGGCATCGCTTCGCGCGGTGTCTTGACCTCCATCGAGATATCGCGCAACCGTGCCGTCATCGCGGCCGTGTACACCACGCCGTGCAGGGCTTCATCAATCGAGCTGCACACCGCCGCATCGCGCAGCACGTCATCGGCTCCCGCCGCCATCGCATCCGCCTGCGGGTCGGGGAAACGGCGCGGATTGATCAGGTACAGGCGGTGCAAGCCCATGGTCTTCATCGCGCGCGCCGCCGCACCGATGTTGCCCGGATGGGTGGTATGGCTGAGGACGACTCTGATGTTGTCTAGCATAATTAAGAACAGTCGTTGGACGTTGGTCGTTGGTTGCGCTATCCGAGAGGCCTGTCCTGACCCCGACGAAGAACAGCGCAGTTTAACTGGCGACTAACGTCTGGCGACTGTTTTCATAAGTGTTAAAATGCGGGCTGAATTTCTCCAGCTCATTAAAAAGGTCGTACCAACATGCATCCCATGCTCAACATCGCGGTGAAAGCCGCGCGTCGTGCCGGCAATCTGATCCAGCGCTCCGCCGACAAGATCGATCATCTCACCATCAGCAAGAAGTCTCACGCGGATTACGTCAGCGAAGTCGATCGCGCCGCCGAGCAAACCATCATCCAGACCTTGCTGGATGCCTATCCGGACCACGCGATTCTAGCAGAAGAGAGCGGCAGCCAAGGCGCATCGGAATTCCTCTGGATCATCGATCCGCTGGATGGCACCACCAACTTCCTGCACGGCATTCCGCAATTTGCGGTATCCATCGCGCTTCAGCACAAGGGCATCATCACCCAGGCCGTCGTGTACGACCCGACCAAGAATGAGCTGTTTACCGCAACGCGCGGACGCGGCGCGTTCATGAACGACAAACGCCTGCGCGTAACCAAGCGGCTGCATCTTGCAGACAGCCTGATCGGCACCGGCTTTCCGTACACGCGCTTCGAGCACATGGATGCCTACCTCGCCATCTTCAAGGACCTGATGCAGCAGACCGCAGGCCTGCGCCGCCCCGGTTCTGCCGCGCTGGACCTGGCGTGGATGGCGGCGGGACGCTACGACGGTTTCTTCGAGACCGGACTGCACCCCTGGGACATCGCGGCTGGCACGTTGCTGATCACCGAAGCCGGCGGCATGGTCAGCGACCTGCACGGCTCCGACACGTTCCTGAAGACCGGCCATCTGTGCGCGGGCAATCCCGACATCCACCCGCTGTTGCTGAAAGTGATGGCGCCGCACCTGACCGTCAGCCTGAAGTCTGCCAAGGGCTGAACATGTTTCGGACCGTGGCACTGGAGCAAATCTTGCACAACGAGATCCCGATCTCGAAGGCAATTGGCGTCCGGGTAGCCAGCTATGATGGGACGAGTCTGGCGCTGTCTGCCCCGCTTGCGCCGAACACCAATCGTCACGGTACCGTGTTTGCCGGCAGCCTGTACTCGCTTGCGGTATTGTGCGGATGGGGTTTGCTGGATCTCAAGCTTGCCGAAGCCAAACTGCACAAGCACATCGTCATACAGGAAAGCAGCATCCGCTATTTGCACCCGGTCGGGCATGGCCTGCATGCCGAGTGCCGTCTCGACAATGACGCGTTCCAGCACTTCTTGCGCATACTCAAGAAACATGGCCGCGCCCGATTATCGCTTGATGTCACCATCAGCCAGGACAATCGGCCTGCCGTCGAATTTTCGGGCCGCTATGTGGTTCATGGGTAAGGCTGCATGAACACCGCCTCTCACACGCCGATGATGCAGCAGTATCTGCGCATCAAGGCGGAACATCCCGACATGTTGCTGTTCTACCGCATGGGCGATTTCTACGAGCTGTTCCATGACGATGCGGTGCGCGCAGCCAAACTGCTCGACATCACGCTGACCCAGCGCGGTGCCTCGAACGGGGCGCCGATCAGGATGGCGGGCGTGCCCTACCACGCCGCCGAGCAATACCTGGCGCGGCTGGTGAAGATGGGCGAATCGGTCGCGATCTGCGAGCAGATCGGCGACCCCGCTGCCAGCAAGGGGCCGGTGGAGCGCAAAGTGGTGCGCATCGTCACGCCCGGCACCGTCACCGACTCTGCGCTGCTGGAAGAGAAGCGCGACAGCCTGCTGCTGGCGCTGCACGAACATCACGGCAAGCTGGGCCTGGCCTGGCTGAATCTGGCATCGGGGCAATTTTTCGTCAGCGAAACGGAACCCGAAAATCTTCCAGCCGAACTGGAACGGCTGCAGCCCTCGGAAATTCTGCATGCGGAAAACAGCGCTGTGCCGCACGGCAATGTTCCGGACAAGACATTGCCGGATTGGCATTTCGATCTGGAAACTTCCCGGCGAGCGCTGTGCCAGCAGTTCGCCACGCTGGACCTGGCCGGATTCGGCTGCGATGATTTCACCGCCGGACTGGAAGCGGCAGGCGCCTTGCTCGGTTATGCCAGGCTCACACAGGGCCAGGCCATCGGCCACGTCCGCAGCCTGCAGGTATACAGCGCGGAGCGCTACCTGCGCATGGATGCCGCAACACGGCGCAACCTGGAAATCACCCTGACGCTGCGCGGCGAAGCTGCACCGACGCTGCTTTCGCTGCTGGACTGCTGCGCAACCAACATGGGCAGCCGTTTGTTGCACCGCTGGCTGCACCACCCGCTGCGCGACCGTGCCGTGCTGAATGAACGTCTGGATGCGGTGGACAAACTGGGCGAACTGCATCACAAGGTGCACGAACAGCTGAAGCCCTGCGTGGACGTGGAGCGCATCACCGCGCGCATCGCGTTGCGCAGCGCGCGGCCGCGCGACCTGTCCGGCTTGCGCGACACGCTCGCGCAGCTGCCGAAGCTGCAGACTGCGCTGGCCGCCTGCGATGCACCGCTGGTCAATTCGCTGGGCGATGCGCTGCAAGCCGATGTGCCGCTGGTCTCCATCCTGCAAGATACCCTGCGTGCCGAACCTTCCTCGGTATTGCGCGAAGGCGGCGTGATCGCCGACGGGTTCGATGCCGAACTGGACGAGTTGCGCGGCATCCAGACCAACTGCGGCGATTTCCTGCTGGCGCTGGAAGCGCGCGAACGGGCGCGCACCGGCATCGCCACGCTCAAGGTGGAATACAACCGCGTGCATGGTTTCTACATCGAGGTGAGCCAGGCGCAAAGCGTCAACGTGCCGGACGACTACCGTCGCCGCCAGACGCTGAAGAGTGCGGAACGCTACATCACGCCGGAACTGAAGACCTTCGAGGACAAGGCGCTGTCTGCCAACGAGCGCGCGCTGGCGCGCGAGAAGTTTCTCTACGAGCAGCTGCTGGACCAGCTTGCGCCGTTCATCCCGCAACTGCAGCGCATCGCCGCCGCGATTGCCGAACTCGACGTGCTCGCGACGTTTGCCGAAAGAGCCGCGACGCTGAATCTCAGTGCGCCGCAGTTTTCCGTCGAGCCGCAGATCAGCATCATCAAGGGGCGGCATCCGGTGGTCGAGGCGCAAGTGGATAGCTTCACGCCGAACGACACAACGCTCAACGAGAAGCGCCGCATGCTGCTGATCACCGGCCCGAACATGGGCGGCAAGTCCACCTACATGCGCCAGGTCGCGCTGATCGCGCTGCTCGCGCATGTCGGCTGCTTCGTCCCGGCGCAGACAGCGGTGCTCGGCGAGATCGACCAGATCTTCACGCGCGTCGGCGCATCGGACGACCTCGCCAGCGGGAGATCAACGTTCATGGTCGAGATGACCGAAGCCGCCAACATCCTGCACAACGCAACTGAAAGGAGCCTGGTGCTGGTTGACGAAATCGGGCGCGGCACGAGCACTTTCGACGGCCTCGCGCTGGCCTACGCAATCGCGCGCCACCTGCTGGAAAAGAACCGCAGCTACACCCTGTTCGCGACCCACTATTTCGAACTGACCAGGCTCGCGGAAGAATTCGCGCAGCTCGCCAACGTCCACCTTGCCGCGATCGAGCACCAGCACAGCATCGTGTTCCTGCATAGTGTCAACGAAGGCGCCGCCAGCCAGAGCTACGGCCTGCAGGTCGCCGCGCTGGCCGGCGTGCCGAACGACGTGATCCGCGCCGCAAAAAAACAGCTGCTCAAGCTGGAGCAGAACAGCGCCGCACAGAATCCGCAGGGCGATCTGTTCGACCATAAGCCTGTTATTGAACCGGAAGAGCCGGAGGAACATCCGCTGGTGTCGGCGCTGCGCGATGTGCAGCCGGATGAATTGAGTCCGAGGGAGGCGCTGGAAAAGTTGTATCAGTTGAAAAAGCTGGTTTAGATAAATCAACAGCGAAACCGCCGGGTGCAAAAAGTTGCCCGCCGACTAATTGATTTCGCGCGGGCAGAATGCAAAGCGCCCAGTGCAGGTTTCAGGTAGGCTATTGCAACGCTCAACGGACGGCTGTGTGGCGCAAACAGCCCTTCGCTTCGGACCGTTCCATTATGCCCGTGCGGACCGGCGAAATCGAGGACTCGCAGTACTTAAATCGACACTGAACAATCCATGCCGCGAAAAGCAATCCACTCTCAGCTATTGATGATTATCTGCCTCTGCCTGCTTCACGCGCAGCTTCAGGCCGCGGAAGTCACCATGCAGAAAAATGATGCAAGCGGTCTGCTGACATGGACAGCAAAGGATGATGGCTTCAGCATGGAACTCATTCAACTGCTTCCTGACTTTGTTCGTGCCGTGTACGACAAGCACGGCTTGCCTGCCGGTGAGGTCGAGCGCATCGCCGGTTACTGTGATTTTGGCACGATTATCCGGAACACTTCACGGCAGCAATTAAGTTACCGGGTTTCGGACTGGCGCTATATCGATAAAAACGGTAAAACCTATCCTGTCAAAACCAAAGCCCAGTGGCTCGAAGAATGGCGCAAGGCGGGCATCCCTTTTGCATGGACACTGCTCCCCGGAAGCGGTGACTTTGGAATCGGTGACTGGCAACAGGGTTTTACCACCATAAAAATAGGCCGGGATGAAAAATTTGATCTTGTTTACACCTGGACACTCGACGGCATAAAACACCAGGGAATGATTGCAAACATGAGCTGCGCTCCCGCCAGCCTTTCAACAAGCTCGACCATGAAGTGACAGGACCCGTTATGAACATACATAAAGTTATGCCATTTGGACTTTTATCGGTATTTTTGTGCTGTCTGCTGACGTTCCAGGCGCATGCCGCAGAAGGCGAACAGCCCAAGCTGGGCCACACGCTAACCGCCATATCCAAACCCGTTCCGGCACCGGACTTCACGCTTGAAAACATGGATGGAAAGAACTTCAGTCTGAAGGACTATCGCGGCAAAGTGGTATTGCTCAATTTCTGGGCAACGTGGTGTCCGCCTTGCCGGAGAGAAATGCCCTCAATGGAACGTCTGTACGACAAATTCAAGGGCAAGAATTTTGTCGTGCTTGCACTTAACCAGATGGAAGATGTTGACCAGGTTTTTACTTACACAGGCGAACTTGAGGTTAGCCCGACATTCCCCATTCTGTTTGACAAGGACAGTAACGTATCCCGTGCGTACAGCGTGCTGGGATTACCGACTACCTATCTCATCGACAAAAAAGGAAATATACGTTTTCGTGCCATCGGCGGGCGCGACTTTGATCACCATGATGTGGAAAAGCTGATTCTGCAGTTAATCCAGGAGTAGACGCGTGTGCAGCCGGATGAATTGGGTCAGCAGGAGGCGCTGGGGAATTTGTATCCGTTGAAGAAGCTGGTTTAAAAGGACCGGAACAACTTTGCCGGGCAACGCCCGACGACATCTCCCATTTCAATTGCGCGACCAGCTACCAGCTCTACGCAATCGAACGAATTGCAGCACCGCCTGCGCGGCCTGCATGCAGGCCGCGCGACCTGGATGATGTTGCTAAGGGATTTTCCCGGCAGCCGCGATACCTGAAATCCTGCCGAGCACCCCGGTTAGCTCCTGGACCTTGGCCTCCAGCTCGGCCACTTTTTTCAGGTTGTTTTCCTGTCCGGCAAGCTCTTTCAATTGGGCTTCCAGCGCAGCAACAACCTTTGCCATTTCTGCTGTCTTTGCCTGTTCCTGCCTGAGGCTTTCCTGCAGGTTCGCTATCGTTTCCAGTTGTTCGAGCGACCTGTTCTTTTCTTCCTGGAGTTGCGCAGTCCGCTTCACCAGCTCCAAAGCATTGTTCTGCTCTTCGGTAAGATTGCTCTGCGCTTCAACGCCATTCGCCTCGCCGGCATAGGCGCGAATTTTGATCGTCGTCTCGTCTGGTTTTGACATCGCTATACTCTTGTGGCCAAAAAATTTCGATAATAGTCAGGCATGCATACCAATATCGGCGATTGCCGTTCGTCAATCCTGCGCGCTGACCGGACCTTGCGGCTGCCCATTGCCCGCGGGCAATGGTGTCGAAGCGTCTAAGGGCATGCCAAGCGGGGCAACGGCCCCCGGTATGTCTGGCGCGTGTCGCGGACTTCTCGCCACGGTTGCAGTTAACGGTTGCAGCGCGGCCGAATGCTTGAGGGCCGGTTGCCTGTCCGTTTGATTCATCGAGGGGTTCTTGATTGTGGTAACTGACGTTATCTGCGGCTTGTTTGCTGCCAGCGGCTCGGACTTGGCCCGCTTCGCGGCAGCACTCAATCCGGGCGGCGGATGGCGCGGCAGAGGACCTGACAGCAGGCGATCGATTTCGGTTTGTATCAACGATTCTGATTTTAGACTCGACGGATGCGGGTCGGGCGGAATGTTTGCGGGCCGGAAAACCGGCTGGCTTACCTCTATTCTTTCGCTCAAGGGAGCAGGCGGGGCCGGGTACTGCATTTGTTGGGAAATGATCCATCCCTTCCAGCCGGCGGCAGCAATCGCTGTCGCCACCAGCGCCGCCAGCAACCATGCGCGGCGCTTCCTATCCTGTTCGCGGATCACCCTGACCCTGACCCTGCCAAAAATGGTATGGGTGATCTTCGCCTCGCCAACGTCCGACATATTACGCACTCTGCATGGTGAGCTGGTTGCCAGCAATTGGCGATCCGGAATATCGAATTCGCTGATTTCATACCCCATTTATGCTGTCCTCTGAATATTACCGTTTCATATCCGTATGATAACAAGGAATTAGCGTGATACAACCAAAACATGAGGTTGGACAGTGCGGAGCCAAACGGCCTATTTTCAAATTCTCTGGTGATCAGAGGTTCCAAAAACAAAACCCACGTCTTCAGATTTTGGTTTTATGATGCTGTTGCCCGTCCTTTCATATTGAGGTGTTTGCATGAAACAACGCGTATTGATTCTGGGCTATGGCGAAATGGGCCACGCCATGGAACATCTGCTCTCGGCACGCCATGATATCCGCATCTGGGATATGGGCGTGGTGGTGAAGGGTCGCCATGCGGCGCTGGAGCAGGAAGTCGGCGAGGCACAGGTGATCCTGTTCTGCCTGCCGGTGAATCCGCACCGCGAGATAGCCGGCCGCATCGTACCCCATCTTGCAAAAGACAGCCTATGCCTGACGATCGCGAAGGGACTGGATGAATCGGGACAGACTGCGGCCCAGGTATTCGAAGATGTGTTCGGCGACAAACATCACTACGGGGTGATGTACGGCCCGATGATCTCGGAGGAACTCAGGGCGGGACAGCACGGTTTTGCCGATACGGTGCTGTCCGATAGCGCGGATTTCGATGTGATACAAAGCCTGTTTCTCGGCAGCAAGCTGGTCTGCCAGCAGGCATCGGACATGCACGGCAGGAGCTGGTCGGTGATCCTGAAAAATGTGTATGCGATCATGTTCGGCGTGTCGGATGGACTGGAACTGGGCAAGAACATGCGCGGGCACCTGATGGTTACCGCGATTGCCGAGTTGTCCGGCATCGTGCAGTCGTTCGGCGGGAAGGCGTACACACCCTACAGCTATGCCGGGCTGGGCGACTTGGTGGCGACGGCCACCAGCGAGGATTCGCATCACCATACGCTCGGGCGGCAACTGGTTCGCGGCGAATGGTCCGACATCTCCGGCGAGGGGGTGCATACCCTGCGCATGGTCGAGAAATATCATCTGTTCGAGTGGCGTGCCTATCCGCTGTTCGCGCTGGCGCATGACATCGTCACCGCGCCTGAAACGCTGCGTGAACGCGTGGAGGAATATCTCAAGCAGCTGCGCGAGATGGTCAGCTGCGCGATTTAGCGCGTTGCGCCGGCTGAACCAGGCTGCCGCAGCGCATTCGCGATACGCTGCAGCGCATCGGCGATCACACGGCGCGGCGATGCAATGTTGAGACGCATGAAACCGCTGCCGCCCTGCCCGAACGAGATACCGGGATTCATTCCGACCCCGGCCTGCCGCACAAAAAACTCGCGCAGCTGCGCATCGTTCATTCCCAGCCCGCGGCAATCCAGCCAGAGCAGATACGTGCCTTCGGGCCGGATGAGCCGGATGGCGGGCAAATGCGTTTCCAGATAATCGCCGACGAAATCGCGGTTGTCGCGCAGATAGGCCAGCAGGCTGTCCAGCCATGCTGCGCCGCCGCGGTAGGCGGCTTCGAACGCGGCGATGCTGAACGGATTGGTGTTCCCCACGTGAAGGCTGTCGAAAACTTTCCGGAGCGCGTCGCGCTGCGCCGCATCGGGCACGATCAGACTGGACAGGCCGAGTCCGGGAATGTTGAAAGTCTTGCTCGGCGCCACCGCAGTGATCAGCTGATCGCCAGTGCCCGCAAGCGTCGCCAGTGCGGTGTGCTGCGATTCTGGATAGACCAGGTCGGCATGTATTTCATCAGACAATATCGCCAGATCGTAGCGCCGTGCGATGCGCAGGAGTCCTTGCAGCTCGGCCCTGCTCCATACGCGGCCCACCGGATTGTGCGGCGAGCACAGCAGCAACAAGCGCGCGCCGTCCGCGGCGCATTGTTCGAGGTGATCGAAGTCCATCGTGTAGCGGCCATTTTCCAGACGCCCACTTTCCAGATGTAGCGGATTCTCGACCAGGCGGCGCCCGCTGTTCGTGACCGCCGAGAAGAACGGAGCATAGACCGGCGGCTGGATGATCACGCCTTCGTCCTGTTGCGCGCAGGCCATCACGGTTGCAAACAGCGACGGCACCACGCCGGGCGCCATCACGATCCATTCGCGCCGCACCGTCCAGCCGTGGCGGTTTTTCAGCCAGGCTATCAATGCGTCGTACATGCTGTCCGGGTAGAAGGTGTAACCGTATACCGGATGCGCGGCGCGTTCGGCCAGCGCGCGCGTCACCGCTTCCGGGGCCGCGAAATCCATGTCGGCCACCCACAATGGCAGCACATCCGCCGTGCCGAAATACGCGACGCGGCCGTCATACTTGACTGAGGCCGTACCGTCGCGCGGGATTTCCCGATCGAAATCGAAGTTCAAGCAATGCGCTCCCACAAGGTGACTTCAGAAAGACTGTGCTGGAATTTATGCCGGGTCTCGCGGATCACGAAAGGAACGTCCTGCGGCGGTCCGAGCAGACGGAAGTGCGGTTCGAGCAGTTCTTTCAGGCCGTCCGGCGTGGTGAAATTCTCGCCGTTTTTCTTGAACCCGCCTATCCATTCTGCGCGGCTGGTGTGTTCTTCCAACCAGGTATAGGGCGAAGCGATCAGCAGCACGCCGCCCGGATTGAGTCGCTCGTGCACGCCGGCGAGAAATTTTTTCGGGCTGTACAACCGGTCGATCAGGTTGGCGGCGAGTATCAGGTCGTAGCCGCCGAATACCGTTTTGAGGTTGCAGGCATCGCCCTGGAAGAAGTCCACCTTGTGCCGCGCCGCGTTCAGCCCAAGATCGGCCAGCTTGCGTTCCCGGTAGCTGACCAGCTCGCCCTCTTCGATCAGGGTATAGCGCAATATGCCCTGTTCGGCGAGCTGCACGCCGGAGCGGATGAAGCGCGCGGAAAAGTCGATGCCGGTGACATGATCGAAATGACGCGCCAGCTCGAATGTGGCCCGGCCCGCCGCGCAACCCAGATCGAGCGCATTGCGCGCCGGTTTGTCTCCCATCGCACGGATCGCAATTCCGGCAAGCGCCTGCGGAAAATTCGCGACGCCGAAATATTCGCCGCCGTAATGAAACTCGGCATATTCGGACAACAGCTTGTCCGTTTCGTAATGCGACGCCGGCACGCTGGCGGGCGCATCGGCGACCACGTAGCGGAATCCGGCATGCTGGAAGAAATGGCGGCGGAATGCATAGCGCGCGCTGTGCTGCGCTTCGTTGCCGCAGGAAATCCACGAGCCGCCCTTGATCAGGTTGTGGCGCCCGTCAAAGGTCGGCGTCGTGAAATCGTCGTACAGCGGATGCACTTCGAAACCGCTGAACGGATAGATCGGCGTTTCGGTCCACTGCCAGACATTACCGACCACATCGCAGAGCTCGCCGTGCGCAAACTCGGTGACCGGGCACGAAGACGCATAATGATCCAGATGGATGTTGGCTGCCGCGCGGCGATCGCGCTCAATTTCCGCACATCCGGCAAAGTCGTACAGGCGATACCATTCATCCTCGCTGGGCAGCCTGACTGCCTGCCCGGTGTGCAATTTTTTCCAGTTGCAGAATGCCTTGGCTTCGTGATAATTCACCTCGACCGGCCAATCCCACGGCATCGCCACTTCTTCGGTCATCAGGCGCAGCAGCCAGCCGTCGCCTTGCCTGACCCAGAACGCCGGATGCGCCGCATGCGCGTAGTTGCGCCAGTCCAGTCCCTCCTGTTCCCAGCACGCATCGTTGGCATAACCGCCATCCTCCACGAAGCCGAGAAACTCACCGTTGCTGACCAGGTAGCGGCTGGCCTGAAAATCGGCAATGCCGGCCTCGTGCGAACCGTACTCGTTGTCCCAGCCGTACTTGTCAGCCGATCGTTCCTTGCCCAGATGCACCTTTCCGGCGGGAATATGCACCAGCCGGTTTTGCGGCGCATCACCGCTCTTGCGGCACGGTTGCCAGGCGGGATGCGGCTTGACATATTCAAGGGCGTGCTGGCGTATCAGCACCGACGACGTTTCCAGATGGATCCGCTCGTGCTCGATGCACATCAGTATCGCCCACCACGGATGATTCCAGCTGACCGGCAGCGCAAGCGGCATCGTCTGTATCAGTTTATCGATGACCTCGCGCACCCGCTTGCGGTATTCCCGCACTTCATCGACGCGCGGCCAGTCGTAATGGGCTTCGTCGAGGTCGTCCCAGCTCATTTCGTCCACGCCCACCGCGAACATCGCTTCGAATTCCGGATTGATGCGTTCCCTGACCAGCCCGGCGAGCACCAGCTTGTTGATGAAAAAGGTCGCCGTATGGCCGAAGTAGAAAATCAGCGGATGGCGCAGCGAAATCGGTTTGCTGAAATACGACTGATCGCCTACAAGCGTTTCGAACAGCTGTTCGTAGCGGTTGAAGGTGGAAATAAAGTATTCGCGAATTTCCCTGCGCGCATCATCGGCATCGCTGCCGGACAGCACGGGAGTGCGTTCAAATAAGCTGGGGCGCATTGCGTCTCCTGTTTCGGTGTGGTTGGCTTCAATATTCCGATTCAGTCATTCCGGTGTGACGATTCTTCCGGAGTCGCCTGCCTGTGCCGAATTTTAACAGCGAATATGCCTGCATATAAGCGGTGTAAAATAATCCCGCACAAAATACAACTTCAATTTAATGCGCAACGCCCCGCATCTCGTCGTCAACATATCCGGCCACGGTTTCGGCCATGTCGCGCAGACTGCGCCGGTTCTGAACCTGTTGCATGAACGAATACCTCATCTCAAGATAACAGTGCGCTCCGCCGTGCCCCCGGCCCATCTGAGTTCGCGCATCCATGCACCCTTCGCACATATGCCCAGCGAGGGCGATATCGGCATGGCGATGTCTTCGGCGCTGGACGTGCTCGTCGAAGAAAGCCGTGCGGCCTACCGGGCTTTCCATCGGGACTGGGATCAGCGTGTCGCCGACGAGGCGAATCTGCTGCGCGAGTTCGGCGCCGACCTGGTATTTTCCAACGTCGGATATCTGCCGCTGGCGGGAGCGCAGCGGGTGGGCATTCCAAATGCCGCGCTGTGTTCGCTGAACTGGGCGGACATCTACCGCCACTACTGTGGCAACGATAACATCGCCGCGCAGATGGCCGCATGTTACGCCGGCGCCGACGCCTTCCTGCGTGCGACGCCGGGCATGGCCATGGACTATCTGTCCAATCTCGTCACGGTCTCGCCCATCGCCGCGATCGGCGCCAACCGGCGCGCAGAAGTGAACCGTCGGCTCGTTCTTTCCGGCGAAGAAAAACTGGTGCTGGTCAGCCTGGGCGGTATCGACAGCCGCCTGCCGATCGAACGCTGGCAGCGCATACCCGGCGTGCGCTGGCTGATTCAGGACAGCTGGCATATCGAACATCCCGATGCGATCGTCCTGGAATCACTGAACATGCATTTCGGCGACCTGCTCGCCAGCAGCGACGCGCTGATCTGCAAGCCCGGCTATGGCAGCTTCGTCGAAGCGGCAAGCTGCGGCGTGCCGGTCGCCGAAATGCATGTTCAGTGATTCCAGGACGATCGCATCGGGATGTTCGATATGCCAGCTGTCCTGAATCAGCCAGCGCACGCCGGGTATGCGCGGCCAGCGTTCGATCGGCAGGCGGCTGTCGATACCGCCCAGGCTGACCAGCACCAGTTTTTCTTCGCCGGAAAGAACGAGCCGACGGTTCACTTCTGCGCGCCGGTTGGCGCCGATCGCGGCGATGGGCGAGACCGTGACGAGATTGGACAGATAGTCCATGGCCATGCCCGGCGTCGCACGCAGGAAG
Organism: uncultured beta proteobacterium; assembly: GCA_963757485.1. Taxonomy (GTDB): domain Bacteria; phylum Pseudomonadota; class Gammaproteobacteria; order Burkholderiales; family Gallionellaceae; genus Gallionella. Next base: position 4,994 of record CAVWTZ010000071.1, on the reverse strand, counting down.
GCGTCGGCGCCGGCGTAACATGCGGCCATCTGCGCGGCGATGTTATTGTTGCCACAGTAGTGGCGGTAGATGTCCGCCCAGTTCAGCGAACACAGCGCGGCATTTGGAATGCCCACCCGCTGCGCTCCCGCCAGCGGCAGATATCCGACGTTGGAAAATACCAGGTCGGCGCCGAGCTCGCGCAGCAGATTCGCCTCGTCGGCGACACGCTGATCCCAGTCCCGATGGAAAGCCCGGTAGGCCGCACGGCTTTCTTCGACGAGCACGTCCAGCGCCGAAGACATCGCCATGCCGATATCGCCCTCGCTGGGCATATGTGCGAAGGGTGCATGGATGCGCGAACTCAGATGGGCCGGGGGCACAGGCGGAGCGCACTGTTATCTTGAGATGAGGTATTCGTTCATGCAACAGGTTCAGAACCGGCGCAGTCTGCGCGACATGGCCGAAACCGTGGCCGGATATGTTGACGACGAGATGCGGAGGGCGTTGCGCATTAAATTGAAGTTGTATTTTGTGCGGGATTATTTTACACCGCTTATATGCAGGCATATTCGCTGTTAAAATTCGGCACAGGCAGGCGACTCCGGAAGAATCGTCACACCGGAATGACTGAATCGGAATATTGAAGCCAACCACACCGAAACAGGAGACGCAATGCGCCCCAGCTTATTTGAACGCACTCCCGTGCTGTCCGGCAGCGATGCCGATGATGCGCGCAGGGAAATTCGCGAATACTTTATTTCCACCTTCAACCGCTACGAACAGCTGTTCGAAACGCTTGTAGGCGATCAGTCGTATTTCAGCAAACCGATTTCGCTGCGCCATCCGCTGATTTTCTACTTCGGCCATACGGCGACCTTTTTCATCAACAAGCTGGTGCTCGCCGGGCTGGTCAGGGAACGCATCGATCCGGAATTCGAAGCGATGTTCGCGGTGGGCGTGGACGAAATGAGCTGGGACGACCTCGACGAAGCCCATTACGACTGGCCGCGCGTCGATGAAGTGCGGGAATACCGCAAGCGGGTGCGCGAGGTCATGGATGAACTGATACAGACGATGCCGCTTGCGCTGCCGGTCAGCTGGAATCATCCGTGGTGGGCGATACTGATGTGCAGGTCGAGCAGGCGCATCCATCTGGAAACGTCTTCCGTGCTGATACGCCAGCACGCCCTTGAATACGTCAAGCCGCATCCGGCCTGGCAACCGTGCCGCAAGAGCGGTGATGCGCCGCAAAACCGGCTGGTGCAGATACCCGCCGGAAAGGTGCGTCTGGGCAAGGAACGATCGGCTGACAAGTACGGCTGGGACAACGAGTACGGTTCGCACGAGGCCGGCATTGCCGATTTTCAGGCCAGCCGCTACCTGGTCAGCAACGGTGAGTTTCTCGGCTTCGTGGAGGATGGCGGTTATGCCAACGATGCGTGCTGGGAACAGGAGGGTTTTGGACTGGCGCGACTACACGCATGCGGCGCATCCCGCATTCTGGGTCAGGCAAGGCGACGGCGGCTGCTGCGCCTGATGACCGAAGAAGTGGCGATCCCATGGGGATTGGCCGGTCGAGGTGAATTATCACGAAGCCAAGGCATTCTGCAACTGGAAAAAATTGCACACGGCAGGCAGTCAGCTCCCCAGCGAGGATGGGTTATCGCCTGTACGACTTTGCCGGATGTGCGGAAATTGAGCACGATGGCCGCACAGCAGCCAACATCCATCTGGATCATTATGCGTCTTCAGTGCCCGGTCACCGAGTTTGCGCACGGCGAGTCTGCGATGTGGTCGGTAATGTCTGGCAGTGGCCCGAATCTATCCGTTCAGCATTTTGAAGTGCATCCGCTGTACGAGTGTCACGACGCCGAGACCTTGACGGGCGCCACAAACAGGCCGGTTCGTGGATTTCCTCGGCGGAACGGAAAAGCGCGGCACGGCGCGCTATGCATTCCGCGCCATTTTCTTCCCAGCATGCCGGATTCCGCTAGTGGTCGCCGAATCGCGTCAGCGGTCACATTACGAAAACGGACAAGCTGTTGCCGAATATGCCGAGTTTCATTACGGCGGCGAATATTTCGGCGTCGCGAATTTTCCGCAGGCGCTTGCCGGAATTGCGATCCGTGCGAGCTCTCCAGTTCCCGCAACTGCTTCAGGTAATCCTCCACCCGCTCGCGCAGCATCGAAGGTTGAGTGACGATATCGTGCGCCAGTGCAAATAGCGGGTAGCCGCGCCAGTTCAACGGATGGTATTTCTCAACCATCTGCAAGGTATGCACCCCTTCGCCGGAAATGTCTGACCAGTCGCCGGAAACCAGATGGCGCCCCAGCGTATGATGATGCGAATCCTCGCTGGTGCCCGTCGTCATAAGGTCGCCCAGTCCGGCATAGCTGTAAGGAGTGTGTGCCTGCCCGCCGAACGATTGCACGATGCCGGACAATTCCGCAATGGCGGTGACCATAGGGATTGCCGCGCACTGTTTTGCCCAGCTCGCATCCGACACGCCGAACATGATGGCATAAACGTTCTTCAGGATCACCGACCAGCTCCTGCCGTGCATGTCCGACGCCTGCTGGCAGATCAGCGTGCTGCCAACCAGCTTTGTCTCCACTCCGGAATCCGCATGTCGGACAACACCACATCGGCAAAGGCATGCTGCCTGTCCTTGATCTCCTCAGAGATCATCGGGCCATAGACCACACCGTAGTGCTGCCCGCCCGTGAATACGCTTTCAAACACCTGCGCCGCCGTTCGCCCCGATTCATCCAGCCCCTTCGCGATGGTCAGGCACAAACTGCCCTTCACAAGATGGGGCGCAATCCGGCTGGCGATCTCATGGTGCGGATTCACCGGCAGGCAGAACAAGATCACCTGTGCATCGGCGTGGCGAGAAGTCCGCGACACGCCAGACATACCGGGGCCGTTGCCCCGCTTGGCATGCCCTTAGACGCTTCGACACCATTGCCCGCGGGCAATGGGCAGCCGCAAGGTCCGGTCAGCGCGCAGGATTGACGAACGGCAATCGCCGATATTGGTATGCATGCCTGACTATTATCGAACTTTTTTGGCCACAAGAGAGTACTAGCGATGTCAAAACCAGTCGGACGATGTTCAAACTCGCGCCTATGCCGGCGAGGCGAATGGCGTTGAAGCGCAGAGCAATCTTTGCCCGAAGAGCGAGACAATGCTTTGGAGCTGGTGAAGCGGACTGCGCAACTTCCAGAAGAAAAGAACAGGTCGCTCGAACAACTGGAAACGATCGCGAACCTGCAGGAAAGCCTCAGGTAGGGACGGGCGAAACGGAAATGGCAAAGGTTGTTGCTGCGCTGGAAGTCCAATCTGGAAAGAGTTGTACCGGACAGGAAAACAACCTGAAAAAAGTGGCCGAGCTGGAGGCCAAGGTCGGTTGACCGGGGTTCTCGGCAGGATTTCAGGTATCGCGGCTGCCGGGAAAATCCCTTAGCAACATCATCAGGTCGCGGCCTGCGCGCCAGGCCGTTCGCAGCAGCGGTGCTGCCAATTCGTTCGATCGTAAGTGGTAGCTGGTCGCGCAATTGAAATGGGAGATGTCGTCGGGCGTTGCCCGGCAAAGTTGTTCCTAGTCGCTGCTAAACCAGCTTCTTCAACGGATACAAATTCCCCAGCGCCTCCTGCTCACCCAATTCATCCGGCTGCACACGCGTTCTACTCCTGGATTAACTGCAGAATCAGCTTTTCCACATCATGGTGATCAAAGTCGCGCCCGCCGATGGCCCGAAAACGTATATTTCCTTTTTTGTCGATCAGATGGGTAGTCGGTAATCCCCAGCACGCTGTACGCACGGGTTAGCTGCGATACTGTCCTTGTCAAACAGAATGGGGAATGTCGGGCTAACCTACAAGTCGCCTGTGTAAGTAAAAACCTGGTCAACATCCTCCATCTGGTTAAGTGCAAGCACGACAAAATTCTTGCCCTTGAATTTGTCGTACAGACGTTCCATTGAGGGCATTTCGGCAAGGCGGACACCACGTTGCCCAGAAATTGAGCAATACCACTTTGCCGCGATAGTCCTTCAGACTGAAGTTCTTTCCATCCATGTTTTCAAGCGTGAAGTCCGGTGCCGGAACGGGTTTGGATATGGCGGTTAGCGTGTGGCCCAGCTTGGGCTGTTCGCCTTCTGCGGCATGCGCCTGGAACGTCAGCAGACAGCACAAAAACACCGATAAAAGTCCAAATGGGCATAACTTTATGCTGACGTTCATAACGGGTCCTGTCACTTCATGGTCGGAGCTTGTTGAAAAGGCTGGCGGGAGCGCGGGCTGCATGTTTGTAGAGCCTTTCTAATGCTTCCTTCGGACTCAATTCATCCGGATGAACTTCGCGCAACGCAGCCAACAACGGATGTTCCGCCGGTTCTTCCAGTTCTTCAACAACCGCCTTGTGGTCGAACAAATCGCCCTGCGGATTCTGCGCGGCGCTGTTCTGTTCCAGCTTGAGCAGTTGTTTCTTCGCGGCGCGGATCACGTCGTTCGGCACGCCGGCGAGCGCGGCGACCTGCAGGCCGTAGCTCTGGCTGGCCGCGCCTTCGTTTACGCTGTGCAGGAACACGATGCTGTGCTGGTGTTCGATCGCTGCGAGGTGGACGTTGGAAAGTTGCGCGAATTCTTCGGCGAGCCGCGTCAGTTCGAAATAATGGGTCGCGAACAGTGTGTAACTGCGGTTTTTTTCGAGCAGATGGCGGGCGATCGCGTAGGCGAGGGCAAGGCCGTCGAAAGTGGAGGTGCCGCGCCCGATCTCATCCACCAGCACCAGGCTTTTATCCGTCGCGTTGTGCAGGATGTTGGCGGCCTCGGTCATCTCGACCATGAACGTCGAGCGCCCGCTGGCAAGGTCGTCCGATGCGCCGATGCGCGTGAAGATCTGGTCGATCTCGCCGACCACAGCTTGCTGTGCCGGTACGAAACAGCCGACATGCGCGAGCAGCGCGATCAACGCGACCTGGCGCATGTAGGTGGACTTGCCACCCAT
>CAVWTZ010000070.1:0-18783 GCA_963757485.1 uncultured beta proteobacterium | reverse complement strand
CAGATTGGCGGTGATCGACAGCAATCTTGTATGGTCAATCACCCGCCAGGCAGCTTCCTTGCCGCTCCCCCGGGATGACACGACCTCGAACGACACGATGCCGCCGCCAGTCTTCTGCTGCTTCATCGCCAGCGCGTGCTGCGGATGCGATGGCAGGCCCGGATACAGCACCCGTGCGACATTCGCCTGCTTTTCCAGCCAGCGCGCCAGCTCCAGCGCATTGGCGCTGTGCGCATCCATGCGCAGCTTGAGCGTCTCCAGGCCTTTCAGAAACACCCAGGCATTGAACGGGCTCATCGTCGGGCCGGCGGTGCGCAAAAAGCCGTACACGCTTTCCATGTTCTTTTTGGTGCCCAGCACCGCGCCACCCAGCGCGCGCCCCTGCCCGTCTATGTATTTGGTCGCGGAATGGATCACGATATCCGCACCCAATCTCAGCGGGTTTTGCAGGATAGGCGTGCAGAAACAGTTGTCCACTGCCAGCAGTGCGCCGCAACTTTTGGCTATCGCGGAAATCGCCGCGATGTCGGAAATCTCGGTGAGCGGGTTGGATGGCGTTTCCAGAAAGAACAGCCTGGTGTTGGGACGCACCGCGGCCTGCCATTCCGCGACATCGGTTGCTGAAACGTAAGTCGTCTCCACGCCGAATTTCTTGATGATGTTGTTGAACAGGTTCACCGTCGCGCCGAACAGGCTGCGCGAGGCGACGATGTGATCGCCCGCCTTGAGCACGCCCATCACGCAGGCCAGTATCGCCGACATGCCTGAGGCGGTCGCCACGCACTGCTCGGCGCCTTCCATCGCGGCGAGGCGTTCCTCGAACATCGTGACGGTGGGGTTGGTGAAACGCGAGTAGATGTTCCCCGGCTGCTCGCCGATGAAACGCGCGGCGGCCTGTGCGGCGTTCTCGAACACGAAGCTGGAAGTCAGGAACAACGCTTCACTGTGTTCGCCGAACTGGCTGCGCACCGTGCCGGCATGTACCGCCAGGGTTTCAGGTTGGTAGGATGATTCGGACATGATGATAACCCCTTGAAAAGCAAAACCCGGAAAGCTTAACGCTAAACCGGGTTTCCCGCGCTTTAGCTGTATTTATTATGCGCCCGCAAGCTGTTCCTCAAATCGGCGCAGACGTAGAGTAGCGTTCTGCACGCATGCCTGTCAACCGGAAAACATTGCTATTCCTGGCAGCCGTGAAAATAATTCAGGCTTGGCTTCTTTAGTCACTGAACCCAAGGATAGCTCCGATCAAAGCCCTGTTGAGCTAGAATCCGCCAAAACGAGTTGTATGCTCACAGGAGGACGCATGCTGGAGATCAAATGTGTTAATGCAAGACTGCGAGCTCGTTGCTGCCCCACAAAAAACCGTGGTCTGTCCCCGATTACTTGCAAGTTGCGATTTTGAAAGAGAGCGAAATGAAAAATAAATTGAGCTCGAATTTCCCGGCGCGCAGGCTTCATAATTCCAATTCGCCTTGGTTGACCATGTCATTGTCGCCATCTGAACCAAAGGTACCGGAGTCGATTTCTTCTTGATGAACTGTCGGGACGGAACTCAATTGAAATCACCCAACGACATCAATTGAGCGGGAGCTGAGTCATGCCCGACGTGCAAGCATAACCGTCGCGGTCGTGCCCCGCCATGTGGTGCAGCGCGGCCACAATATCTTCTCCGCCGACGGAGCTATAGGACTCAGCATCACATTATTTATGGATGCGGGACGACGGGGCATGGGCGGGCTTAGGGCAGGCGGAAAATCGAGCATGACACCCTTCTGTAGCGTGCCTCCCCCGCTTCTCATGTCGTCAACTTCGGCTCGCCATCACATCGATGTGGAACTGACCGCCAGATTCAGCTCCAACTGGTCGTCTTCGATCGGCGGGTTGGCTGCCGCGCCGCCGCGCAGAGCCTCGACCCGGTTCAGATAATCGGCGCTGATATCGCCGGTGATATAGATTCCGTCAAAACAAGACGCATCGAAGTTGTTTATCTTCGGGTTGGCCTTGTGAACCGCCGCCTTGAGATCATCAAGGTCCTGATAAATCAGGCGGTCGGCGCCGATCTCGCGGCAGATTTCATCGTCGCTGCGTCCGGTGGCGATCAGTTCCTGCGGGCTGGGCATGTCGATGCCATACACGTTCGGGAAGCGCACCGGCGGAGCGGCGGAAGCGAAATACACTTTTCGCGCACCGGCATCGCGGGCCATCTGGACGATCTCGCGGCTGGTGGTGCCGCGCACGATCGAGTCATCGACCAGCAGCACGTTCTTGCCCTTGAATTCGACGCCGATGGCATTCAGTTTCTGTCGCACCGATTTCTTGCGCATTGCCTGCCCCGGCATGATGAAGGTGCGCCCGATGTAACGGTTCTTCACGAAACCTTCGCGGAAGGGAATGTTGAGCCGATTCGCCAATTGCAAAGCGCTGGGTCGGCTCGAATCAGGAATGGGGATCACCACATCGATATCGATCTCGTTCCAGCTGCGCTGGATCTTGTCGGCCAGATATTCACCCATATACAGGCGCGTCTCATATACCGAGATACCATCGATCACCGAATCAGGCCGCGCCAGATAGACGTACTCGAATATGCACGGATTCAGGCTGGCCCTGTCGCTGCATTGCCGGCTGTGCAGAATCCCGTCGAAATCCACGAACACCGCCTCGCCCGGCGCGATGTCGCGCAGGAACTTGAATCCCAGGGTATCGAGGGCCACGCTTTCCGATGCGACAAGATATTCCGATCCGGCCGCGGTTTCGTGCACGCCGATCACCAGCGGACGGATGCCATAGATATCGCGAAACGCCAGCAGGCCGTAGCCGGCAATCATCGCCACTACAGCATACGCGCCGCGGCAACGCTGATGCACGCCGGATACTGCCTTGAAAATGGTTTGCACATCGAGGCGGTATTGTTTGGAATTGATCTGCAACTCGTGCGCCAGCACATTCAGCAGCACTTCGGAATCGGAGTTGGTGTTGACATGGCGCAAGTCTTCCGCGAACAACTGCTGCTTCAGCTCATCCGCGTTGGTCAGGTTGCCGTTGTGCCCGAGCATGATACCGAACGGGGAATTCACGTAGAACGGCTGTGCCTCGTTGTGGTCCACCGCAGATCCGGCAGTCGGATAGCGCACGTGCGCAATCCCCGCATTGCCCAGCAAGGAACGCATATGGCGAGTACGGAACACGTCCCGCACCAGCCCGTTGTCCTTGTGCAGATGGAAGGTATGTCCTTCCAGTGTCGCGATACCGGCAGCATCCTGGCCGCGATGCTGCAAGACTTGCAAGCCATCATACAACAACTGATTGGCCGGCGATTGCGAGATCAATCCGAGTAAGCCGCACATGTTTTTCTATCCCAAAAATTTAACTGCGAGTTCGATAATGGATGCGCTGCGCAATGCTGGCCGGCAACCACGTCTTTGTCGGAAGTGCAATATTTTCCAGTGTCTTGCCAGTCAGCGAGCGATGCCAGAAAGGTTGTTCGGGAACACGGGTCAATCCTGCCAGCCAAACCAGAACGAGCACAATCAACATGCCGCGCATGATCCCGAACACCCCGCCCATCGCCCGATCCGCCCAGTCAGATCCTATCGCGTTCAGCAACTTTGCGATCAGCCTGGCCACTATACCCCACGCAATCAAGGCGGCAACAAACACCAGCGCATAGGCCGCCGTGACACGCATATCCTCCTGTGCAATCGGTATCAGCGGGGCCACGCTGGCGGCGGATAACTTGCTCAGGATGATCGCGATCGGCCACCCCAACAGCGACAATACCTCGTAAAGCAGGCCGCGCGACAAACCGAGCAACATGGAAAGCAGCAATATCCCGATGACGGCGAAATCCAGACCGTTCATTTGCTGCTGACGATCACCGGATGATATCCATGTTTTTCCAATAGATGTCCTACTTTCTCAGCCTTGTCGCGATCCGTGTAGGGACCAACGCGCACCCGTATGTTGCCGCCAACTTTTTCGGTATAAACCTTGAAGCCCGATTGCTTCAACTTTTTGAATTCCTGCTTCGCGGTGGCCGCATTTGCATATGCCCCGACCTGCGCGGCATAACTCCCGGTGCTGACCGGCTTTTCTGCTGATGTCTGGTTCGTGGGTGGTGCCTTGTCAGTCACGACCTTCTTTGGCTGAAGCGGTGCAGTACCCGGTTTGGCCTGACCAGCTGGCTGGGCAGGCGGAGTGGAACCAGTCACCGCGGCTGAACCGGTTGGTAGCGGATTCACTCCCGAAACCGCTGCATGCGGAACAAACGCGCCGACTTTATTCGGGTCGGGAATGCTCAGATCAATATCGTTACCGGTAGACTTCGGTTCACTGTCCAGCACCATCGGCAATATCACGACCACCGCCAGGGTGAGCGCAACAGCACCGATCAAACGGCGGCGCGCTTTGCGCTTGAGATTCAGTTCGTCTTCCGTCTGTTGTTTAGCCATGCCTTGTTCTCGCTTTAAGGGACCCTTGATTTCTTACCGGGCAATGGACAACCTTTTTGCGACCATCACTTCCGCCACCGTATAGAACGAGCCGAAGGCGATAATTCTATCATTTTCGCCTGCCGCGTTACAGGCATAACTAAGCGCGTCGGCGATGTTTTTGCAGATTTTAATCTCGCCGCGCACCCGGCACTGCTCCAGTACTTTGTCGAGCTGCTGCGCGGTCGCACTGCGCGGAGTGTCCACACCCGCCACCAGCCAGGTGTCGATATGCGGATCGAGTGCCGCCACCACGCCGGCGATATCCTTGTCCGCCAGCATCGCAAATACCGCATAGGTATGCGGGCAAGGCGGCAAGCCCGCCAGATTCTCCGCCAGTGAGCGCGCGGCATGGGGATTGTGCGCCACATCCAGGATCAGCGCCGGGCTGCCGGGCACAACCTGGAAACGGCCCGAGAGTTGCACCTCGACCAACCCGCGCCGCACCGCTTCCATGCTTACCGGCAAACGGTCCTTGAGCGCATCCAGCGCCACCAGTGCCGCACTGGCGTTCCGCAACTGATACGCTCCGCGCAACGCGGGCCAGGGCAACGCGCTGCGCGTGCCAACCTTGCTGCGAAAATCCCACTGTCCCCGGTGTGCTGTATAGCCGAATTCGCGCCCCATGCACCACAGCTCAGCGCCGACCCGATGCGCATGGCTGTATATCGCCTGCGGCACATCCTGATCCGCGCAGACCGCCACGCGGCCCTTGCGCATGATGCCCGCCTTCTCGAACGCGATCTGCTCGCGCGTTTCACCCAGGTAATCGGTGTGGTCGATATCCACGCTGGCGATCACCGCGCAATCATTGTCGAATACATTCACTGCATCCAGCCTGCCGCCCAGGCCGACCTCGAGGATCGCGACATCCACCTTGTGTTCGATGAAACACTGCATCGCGGCCAACGTACCGAATTCGAAATAAGTCAGGGAAATCCCATCGCGCGCCCGCTCGATGTTTTCAAACGACGCGCACAACTCGGCATCGCTCGCCTGCCGCTTTGCGATGCGCACACGCTCGTTGTAATCCAGCAGATGCGGCGAAGTGTAGCAGCCGACCCGGTATCCGGCGGCATGCAGGATGGATTCCAGCATCGCACACACCGAACCCTTGCCGTTGGTGCCGCCGACAGTGATGATCGGGAAATCGGGTTGAAGATCCAGCCGCTGCCTGACTTGCGCCACGCGCTCCAGGCCCAGCGCGATGGTTTTGGGGTGCAGGGATTCGAGGTAGGTCAGCCAGTCGGCCAGTGTATCAGGCATGTAAATTCGTTTTCCGGGCGAATCGCGGTGTCGCGTGCTCGCTCACTCCTCGCCTACCATCAAGGTGTGTCTCGTCATTCGCTGATGATACTACTAGCCATTCGACTAAGCCCGCAAGCGGGCAAGTCGCTGGTTATGCGCGGCTCCTTGCGATGCCCGCGCGACGCGGTGAGGCGCAGCCCTCCGGTGCGGGAGCGCGGAGCAGCAGGCCTGCCCGCCCCAAATGCTTCGCATCGCCGTGTCCAGCCTGCCATCCCGGAAAACGAATTTCTAGATGTTTCCATTTGCATTGTGCGGTACGAAAATCAGCGCGGGCACAAAGACGTGCCACCCTACGCTGCTTCAATCTCCGCCACCGCAGACTGTTTGGTCAGCAGCGTGATCAGCGTCACCAGCTGGTTTTTCATCTCGCGCCGGTCGATGATCATGTCGATGGCACCGTGCTCCAGCAGGAATTCCGCGCGCTGAAAACCTTCGGGCAAGGTTTCGCGCACCGTCTGCTGGATCACGCGCGCGCCGGCAAAGCCGATCAGCGCGCCGGGTTCGGCGATCACCACGTCGCCCATGAAAGCGAAGCTGGCGGACACGCCTCCCATGGTCGGGTCGGTCAGCACCGAGATAAAGGGCAATCGTTCATGGCTCAACTGCGTCAATGCCGCACAGGTTTTCGCCATCTGCATCAGTGACAACAGTCCTTCCTGCATGCGCGCACCGCCGCTTGCGCTGAAACAGATGAACGGGCACTTCTGTTCCAGCGCGACTTGCACACCGCGCACGAAACGCTCGCCCACCACCGAACCCATCGAACCGCCCATGAACGCGAATTCAAACGCCGCCGCAACCACCGGAACCGCATGAATGCTGCCCTGCATCACCACCAGCGCATCATCCTCATCGGTGCTCTGCTTGGCCGCAACCAGACGCTCCGAATATTTCTTCTGGTCCTGGAATTTGAGCGTGTCTATCGGCAACACTTCCGCGCCGATCTCGAATCGCCCTTCGCTATCCAGCAGTAAATCCAGGCGGGTGCGCGCGGTAATGCGGTGATGATGGTTGCACTTTGGGCAAACGCTTTGATTTTTTTCCAGGTCGGAGTGATACAGCACCGCCTGGCAGGATGGACATTTGGTCCACAAACCTTCCGGCACGTTCTTCTTGAGGTCGCCTTCGCGGCGCTTGATCTTCGGCGGCAATAACTTCTGGAACCAGCTCATGGTGCTCTCCTTTAGGCCTTATCTACTGCCTGTCTCAATTCCTTGACCAGCTTGCTCACGTTGGCAACGGCATTCTGCACGGTCGAATTTTCAATTTCCTGTACGATGCGGCTGCCCACCACCACGCCATCGCACAGCTTTGCCACCGCCAGTGCGGTCGCCGCGTCGCGGATGCCGAAGCCGACACCGATGGGCAGCTTGATGTGCTTGCGCAGCTGCGGAATCTTTTGTGCGATGGCGGACAGATCCAGATGCCCGGCGCCCGTCACCCCCTTGAGTGAAACATAATACACATAACCGCGCGCCTGCTTTGCAACGCGTTCCACGCGGGCATCGCTGCTGGTCGGCGCGAGCAGGAAGATCGGATCGATGCCATGCTTGTCCAGATGCGCAAACGCCTCGTGGCTTTCTTCCGGCGGGAAGTCCACGGTCAGTACGCCGTCCACCCCGGCTTCTGCGCAGCGTTTCGCAAACGTTTCCCAACCCATCGCCTCGATCGGATTGCCATAGCCCATCAGCACGATGGGCGTAGCGCCATCGCTGCGGCGGAATTCGGCGACCATGTCCAGCACGTGGTGCAGACCGACATGATGTTTGAGGGCGCGCTCGGATGCGCGCTGTATGGTCGGGCCATCGGCCATCGGGTCGGAGAACGGGACGCCCAGCTCGATCACATCCGCGCCGGCTTCCACCACGGCATGCAGCAGCGGCACGGTAAGTTTCGGGTCGGGATCGCCCGCCGTGAAAAACGGGATCAGCGCCTTGCGCTTGTTCTGTTTGAGTGCCTCGAAAGTGGCCTGGATGCGCGACATAAATAGTTCCCGGAATTCAAAAACCTAAAATTCGATACCCGACGCACGCGCGACCGTCGCCATATCCTTGTCGCCGCGCCCGGACAGGTTCACCAGCAGGACTTTGTCCCTGCCCATGCTCGGCGCAATCTTGGCCGCGTGGGCCAGCGCGTGGCTGGACTCCAGAGCCGGGATGATGCCTTCCAGGCGGCACAGGTCGTGAAAAGCACGCAATGCCTCGTCGTCGTTGATCGCGACGTATTCCGCGCGCCCGCTGTCTTTCAGCCAGCTGTGTTCGGGGCCGACGCCCGGATAATCCAGTCCTGCCGAGATCGAATGCGTCTCGATGATCTGCCCGTCCGCATCCTGCATCAGATAGGTGCGATTGCCGTGCAGCACGCCGACCGGGCTGTTTGCGGTCAGCGGCGCGGCATGCGAGCCGCTGGCGAGGCCGTGCCCGCCCGCTTCCACGCCGATCAGTCTCACGCCGGGCACGTCGATATAGGAGTAGAACACCCCCATCGCATTGGAGCCGCCGCCGACGCAGGCGATCACCGCATCCGGCTGGCCGCCCGCAACTTCGGGCATTTGCGCCACGCATTCCTTGCCGACGACGGAATTGAAATCGCGCACCATCATCGGATAAGGATGCGGCCCGGCCACCGTGCCGATGATGTAAAAGGTGTTCTCGATGTTGGTCACCCAGTCGCGCATCGCCTCGTTCAGCGCATCCTTGAGCGTTCTGGAGCCGCTTTCCACCGGGATCACGGTCGCGCCGAGCAGCTTCATGCGATACACGTTCTGCGCCTGGCGCTTCACGTCTTCCGAGCCCATGTAAACCACGCACTCCATGCCGTAACGCGCCGCCACCGTGGCAGTCGCCACGCCGTGCTGGCCCGCGCCGGTCTCGGCGATCACGCGCGGTTTGCCCATGCGCCTGGCGAGCAATGCCTGGCCCACGGTGTTGTTCACCTTGTGCGCCCCGGTGTGGTTGAGGTCTTCGCGCTTCAGAAATATCTGCGCGCCGCCGAGGTGTTCGGACCAGCGCTTCGCATGATAGATCGGGCTGGGACGGCCGACGAAATGCTTGAGGTCGTAATTCAGCTCGGCTATGAATTCGGGATCATGGCGATATCTTTCATAGGCCTGGTTCAGTTCGTCCAGTGCGCCCATCAGGGTTTCGGCAACGTAAATGCCGCCGTAGGGACCGAAGTGTCCAGTGCTGTCCGGATAGTTATACATTGACGTTGTTGTCCACTCGTTTGACCTCATTGACGAATGCGGCAATCTTCGCCGCGTCCTTGATTCCCTTGCCCGACTCTACACCGCTCGACACGTCCACCGCATAGGGCCGCACCTGTGTGATCGCCTCCGCGACATTTTCCGCATTCAGTCCTCCGGACAGGATCACCGGCAACGGCAGCTTTCCTGGTATCAATGCCCAATCGAATGCGGTGCCGGTACCGCCCGGTGTTCCTTCCACATGGGCATCCAGCAGCAATCCCTTGGCACCGTGAAAATCGGACGCGCATTGTAGCAAATCCACTCCGGGTTTAACGCGGATCGCTTTGATGTAAGGCCGCAAGAATTGCGCGCAATATTCCGGTGTTTCGTCGCCGTGGAATTGCAACAGATCCAGCGGCACAGCCGCCAATACCTCGCGCATAAACGCCGTTTCGGCATTCACGAACAATCCGACCACGGACACGAACGGCGGCAATGCGTCTGCCAGTTGCCTGGCCTGTCCGATAACAACATGGCGCGGGCTGCGTCGATAAAACACCAGGCCGATCGCATCCGCGCCGCTGCGCGCGGCGGCCAAGGCGTCTTCCACGCGCGTGATGCCGCAAATCTTGATTCGGGTCACGGCACTTCTCCCGATACTGCATCGTTTTCCATTTGCGGCAATCCCCACTTCGCTTCATATTGGATACGGCGCAAGTATAAGCCATCCGCCGCAAAGGTCGGCGCGGCGAGACTGCGCTCGCGGCCGGCCAGCACCTCTGCCAGCCAGGCAGGCCGGTATTTGCCCTTGCCGACATATACCAGACATCCCACCATGTTGCGCACCATGTGATGCAAGAATGCATTGGCACTCACATCGAATATCAGCATCTCGCCTTGTCTGCGAATTTCCAGCCGGTGAAGGTGCTTGACCGGCGATTTGGCTTGGCATTGCGATGCACGGAATGCGCTGAAATCATGCTCGCCCAGCAGGCATTGCGCGGCGGCCCGCATCGCGGCCAGATCCAGCGGCGCGTGATACCAGCCAACCTTGCCAGTCTGGATGGCCGGGCGCACCGCGCGATTGAGCAACAGGTAGCGGTAGCTGCGGCCATGCGCAGAAAAGCGCGCATGAAATTCATCCGGAACCGGATGCGCCCAGCGCACCGCGATACTGTCCGGCAGCAGCGCATTCACGCCGCGCACCCATGCGCTCAGCGGGCGTTCTGCCTGTGTATCGAAATGCACCACCTGCTCGAGCGCGTGCACACCGGTGTCGGTACGCCCCGCCGCGACGACCGAAACCTGCTGTCCGGCAGGCCGGTCGCCCGCAATTTTGCCCAGCGCATGTTGCAGCGTGTCCTGTACGGTCTTTCCGTCCGACTGGCTCTGCCATCCGTAAAACGGAGAGCCGTCGTACTCCACGCCCAGCGCGATCCTCATCGCAGCGTCCCGTATAGCAGCAGCAGCGCAAGGCCCACCAGCAGCCCGTCGGCGATGCCAAAGCGATACAGCGTCAGCTCCAGGTGCTTGCTGGTCTCGCCGTGCGGTTCAAACAAACTGCGCAAGCTGTCCTGCCAGGTGTTCGTCTCGCGCAGCATCGCAACCTCGGCATAATGCAGCGTCAATGCCAGGCGCACCGCAACGCGTTCACGGGACATGCCGAGCAACTGCAAAGGAGCGAGCAAACTGTACAGGCCCGCGATCAACTGCTGCCTGTGCAGCCTGTCCAGCAAGATCGCCAGTGCGGCTAATGCGGACAACAAACGGGTAAGTTGCAGCACACCGTCAGCCAGTCCGTCGCGGCTGGGGCTGAACATGCCGAACGCTTCCAACAGCGGCTGTCCGGGCGTGCTGTATGCATAAACCAGCAATAATGACAGCATGATCCAGCGGGTTCGGCGCAGCAACTGCCTGAGCTTGTGGGCTGACAGCCACAAGGCAGCCAGGAAAATAAATCCGGCTGCAGCCAGCAGGATTTTGAGTGTCAGGAATTGCAGAATCACAACCAGCAGACACCATGTCACGATCTGAGCGGCAGGATGAAATTTCACTGCATAACCTCTTCTCAAACAAAAACGGCAGCCCAATACCGAGCTGCCGCCAACCAGCGGCTTATGTCACCGCCTATTGGTGACTTAGCCGAATGGCAATGCAAAACAAACCAACAATCTGGTTGGCACAGTTTGCCAACTTATAACCAACCACTTAGCAACCGTCTTCGGATTGCCAAGTGGAATGGCTAGTTGTTCCATCAGTCAGCTGGCTGTACAAAACGCATGATTAACCGAGCATTTCTAAAAGAGCTTGTGCGGATTCGCGTTGTTCCGCATCGCCCTCGCGCATGACTTCATCAAGGATTTCACGCGCACCGCTGGCATCGCCCATTTCGTGATATGCCTTGGCCAGATCCAGTTTTGTCGCGACATCCTGCCAAGCATCGTCCCTGCTTTCTGCTGTCGATTCGGCAATAGGTGCCGCATCATCAAAATTCAAACTGATACCCGCAAAGCTCGACGCGGCAGATTGTGCCGCAGCGGCAGATTTTTCGGCCTTGTTCTCAACCGGGAAGTCCAGCGTGAACTCCATCACGCCATCGTCAGCTGCTGCTGGTGGCTTGCTTGTTTGTGGCTCGCCAGCTGCAGGCATCGACGGATTAGTGGAGGTAATATCAAAATCCAGCCCGCCATGCTGCTCGCTCACAGGGGAAAGGGTTTTCTCGGATGTAATGTCAAAATCCATTTTCGCACCCTGTGCGACCAGCCTGCCGTCAGCCGACATATTCATTGTCTCTTCACCGGTCAAAAAGTCCTGCTCCGGCGATGAAACCGATTGGTCTGCTGATCCACTCACGTCGAAGTCAAAATCAAGCGCCGAGGGTTGTGCCTTCGGAACACTTGCCGGTGCCGCCGTTGCAGCAAATGCCGGGACTTGCACCGTTGCGCTGCCGGTATCCTCCATTGACCGTGAGCCGCCACCATAAATGGGATTATCCGGGTCCAGTTTGCGCCCCATGGCAACGGCCTGCTGCCATGCGGCGTCATCGCCGGAATCCTGCAACTGGCGGGCGTAAATCGAGAAGGAATTTTTATCCTTGCGGTTGGCATAAATTCCCAACAGCTTAAGCTGTATCTGGTGATTGTTCGGGGTACTTTGCAGCGCTTCCTTGAGAATCTCTTCGGCCTGAACGTCGCGCCCGAAATTAAGGAACAGGTCTGCCTCGCTGATCGGATCAACGATATCCGACTGGGAAATTTCCTCAACCGGCGTAGTGGCCGCCGCAACGGTAAAGTCGCCCGTTTCTGGAGAAGGCACAACCGGCGACGTCAAACGGCCGGTTATGTCGCCTATGTGCTCGGGTGCTTTCTCGGCAGCCTGGTTCGAGGATTTTTTTCTCCGGTACGCGATAAAGCCCAAACCACCCAAAGCAATCAACGCAGCTGCGCCGCCAGCCAGGTAAAGCGGATTCTCCATAAGCCGATCCAGCAAGGATGGCTCCGGCTTGACCTGCTGTACCTTGGGTTGTACCTGGGGCTTGACAACAGGCGCCGGCTTGACCGCGTTCGTTGCCGCCACTGCGCTGACAGGGGCGTTGGCCACAACCGGCGGTCGTGCCAGCGCAGCGGCTTCAACTTTCAATTTGGCAAGACGTTGCATATCCTGGAGATTCTTTTCCAGCAGCGCGGCGCGTTCCTGTCCTTCCTTCAATGCATTGCTCTTCGCAATGGCATCTTCCTGTGCCGCATTCTTCTTGTCTTGCTCGGACATGGACTGAGCCCCGACCAAGTCTCCAGGGGCTTCGCCCTTGGAGAGTTTCAGCACCTCCCTGGCAGTTTCCTTGGCCACCGGAGCCATATCGGCTATCGAGCTGCTGATCTTGCCGGTAGCCACTTGCTCCGATGCCTGCGACTGATTGCTGACCGAAGCAGCACTGGCAAGTTTTTGCCTGTACGCATTCCAATCGGCAGCCTGGGCATGAATTTCCTTTACCGCTTCAGCCTCCGTCACTTTCGCATACTCTTCCTGACTGGGTAGACGCAGGACCTGGCCGGTCTTGATGCGGTTCATATTTCTGCCGCCAAATTTGTCGGCATTGACGCGATATAGCGCCACCAGCATACGATCCAGACTCATATCGGCCAGTTGGTATTTTTCCGCGAGTTTGTACATCGTGTCGCCGCGTTTAACTGCAAAATACTGCGGGTATTTCGGCAACTCTGCAACTTCCACAACGGCAGCCTTTTCCGCAGGCTTGAGTATGGTTTGCATCGGCGCAACCTGTTCATTTTGCTTGGCTGGTTCATTCTGCCTGGCAGGTGTTTCCTGTGCCGATTGTTCCGCAGGAGTCGTTGCGGCAGGCGGGGGGGCAGCTTGCTCCACTGGCATTGCGGCTTGTTCGGGGACCGCGGCCACGGCAGACGCCGCTGGCGCTACCGCTGGTACTTGCGCCGGCACTTCCGGCGCGACGGCCCGGACTTCAGCCGGAGCAGGTTGTACCGGCAAATAACCCGGAGGATCCAGCAGGAATGTATACTCGCGCGACAGTTTCCCGGCGGGCCAGGTCAGTTGAACCAGCAGACTGACAAATGGATCGTTGACTGGCTGTTCGCTGCTGACCTTGATGTAAAGCTGGCCGTCAGCGCGACTTTGAATCTCGAATTTGAACTTGTTCCCATAAGGATATTCCAGACCGGAATTCTTGTAGTCATCAGGCGAGGCAAGGCGAACGACCAGATTATCCTTGTCAGCCTTGCTGATGTCCGCTAATTCTATCTCGGCCTTAAGCGTTTGCCCCAACGCGGAAGCCACATTTATTCCGCCCAGGCCTATTGCAGAAACAGTAGTAGACAGCATCAAAGCAGCAGCAATGCCGAGCAGCTTTAGTAGTGATTTGTGCACGCGTCCACCCTCACCATATTTATTAGAGAATATAAAATAACATCATAGAGTTATCAGCACAAGCTGATAATATGCTTCGCATTATGTCTCAATTTATATATTTCGCAATTAAAATTTCTGCAATTTGCACGCTATTCAATGCCGCACCCTTGCGCACATTATCGCTGACCACCCACAGATTCAGGCCCATCGGGTGCGAGATATCTTCGCGGATGCGCCCGACGTAAGTGGCGTCGTTTCCTGCCGCATCGATGGCTGTCGGGTATCCGCCCGGTTCGCGTTTGTCCACCACGACCACGCCGGGAGCCTTCTCCAGCAGGGCTCTCGCCTCGGCAGCCGTGATTTTTTTGCGGGTCTCGATATGCACTGCTTCCGAGTGCCCGTAGAAAACCGGCACACGCACCGCAGTCGGATTGACCAGGATGGAGTCATCCTCCATGATTTTGCGGGTCTCCCACACCATCTTCATCTCTTCCTTGGTGTAGCCGTTCTCCAGGAACACGTCGATATGCGGCAGCACGTTGAATGCGATGCGCTTGGGGTACACCTCGACTTTGGCTTCCTTGTGATTGAACAGCGCGCGGGTCTGCTCGGCCAGTTCTTCGATCGCCTCCTTGCCGGTGCCGGACACTGCCTGGTAAGTCGCAACATTGATACGCGCGATGCCGACCGCATCCTTGATCGGTTTAAGCGCTACCACCATCTGTATGGTCGAACAATTCGGATTGGCGATGATGCCGCGATTCGTGTATTGCGCGATGGCATGCGGATTCACTTCCGGCACCACCAGCGGAATGTCGCGTTCATAACGGAAATGCGCGGTATTGTCGATCACCACACAACCCGCTGCCGCTGCAATCGGAGCATATTTTTCCGACACGCTGCCACCGGCCGAAAACAATCCGATCTGTGCCTTGGCGAAATCAAAATCATCCACGTCGATAACGGTCAGTTCCCCACCTTTGAAATTCACGGTTGAACCCGCCGAACGGCTGGACGCCAGCGGGTAAAGATTGCGCACCGGAAACTTGCGCTGCTCAAGTATAGCCAGCATCGCCTCGCCCACTGCCCCGGTCGCGCCCAGTATACAAAGGTCATATTGCTTGTTCATTCTTGTTCTCTCTAATCCAGAATAATATTCATAGCGACGCGACGACCGCATCACCCATCGCCGCTGTACCGATCTTCCGATTGCCTGCTTCGGCGATATCCGCAGTCCGCAATCCCTGTTGCAGCGTTTTGCGTACCGCCGCCTCGATGCGCCGCGCGACATCTTCATGCGCAAAGGTATAGCGCATCATCATCGCCACCGACAGGATAGTCGCCAAAGGATTGGCGATGTCCTTGCCCGCGATATCCGGAGCCGAACCGTGGCACGGCTCATACAGGCCCTTGTTGTCGGCATCCAGCGAAGCGGACGGCAGCATGCCGATCGATCCGGTCAGCATCGAGGCTTCGTCAGACAAAATATCGCCGAATATATTGCCGGTCAGGATCACATCGAACTGTTTCGGTGCCCGCACCAGTTGCATCGCTGCGTTGTCCACGTACATGTGCGACAACTCGACCCGGGGGTATTCCTTCGCCACGTCGGTCACGATCTCGCGCCAGAACATGCTGGTGTCCAGCACGTTGGCCTTGTCCACCGAACACATCCTTCCCCGGCCGCTCTTTCCGGCGCGTTTCATCGCGATCCGGAACCCGGCATGGGCCACGCGGCGGATCTCGGACTCGCTGTAGAGCATGGTGTCGAATCCCTGCCGCTCGCCGTTGTCCAGTGTGCGTATGCCGCGCGGCTGGCCGAAGTAGATGTCGCCGGTCAGTTCGCGCAGGATCATGATATCCAGGCCCGATACCAGTTCGGGCTTCAGGCTGGACGCATTGACCAGTTCCGGATACACCAGCGCCGGGCGCAGGTTGGCGAACAAGCCCAAACCTTTGCGTATGCGCAGCAGGCCCTGCTCGGGGCGCAACGGGCGCGCCAGCGTATCGTACTGGTAACCGCCCACTGCACCGAGCAGCACTGCGTCCGACGCTTGCGCCAGCTTCAGCGTCGCCTCGGGAAGCGGATCGCCCGCCGCATCATAGCCCGCCCCGCCGATATGCGCATATTCGAGCTCGATCTTCAATCCGTCACGGCGCAGCGCATCCAGCACCTTTGCCGCCTGAGCAACGATCTCCGGCCCGATACCGTCACCGGGCAATACTGCAATTTTCATTTCTTGTTCCAGTCAGAATTGCAATTCAATTACGCAAGCAGCCACGGTTGTGCCGCGAGGTGTTTCGCCTCGTATGCCTTGATCTCGTCCACGTGCTGCAAAGTCAAACCGACGTCGTCCAGACCGTTCAACAGGCAATGCTTGCGGAAGGCTTCCACTTCAAACTTGTACACCTTTCCGCCCGGTGTGCTGATGGTTTGTTGTTCCAGATCAATGACCAGCTTGTAGCCGGGGTTCGCAGCAACCGCATTGAACAATTCATCCACCTGCTCCGCAGCCAGGCGGATCGGCAGCAAGCCGTTCATGAAGCAGTTGTTGAAAAAGATATCGGCGAAACTGGGCGCGATGATCGCGCGAAATCCGTAATCTTCCAGCGCCCAGGGCGCGTGCTCCCGTGACGAGCCGCAGCCGAAATTTTCACGCGCGAGCAATATCTGCGCGCCCTGATAGCGCGGCTGGTTCAGCACGAAATCGCGGTTAAGGGGACGCTTCGAATTATCGATTCCCGGCTCGCCATGATCGAGATAGCGCCATTCGTCGAACAGGTTGGGGCCGAAACCGGAACGCTTGATCGACTTCAGGAATTGTTTCGGGATAATCGCATCGGTATCGACATTGGCGCGGTCCAGCGGCGCGACCAACCCGTTCAGCAACGTGAATTTCTGCATTATTTGTTGACCGCCTTTGCCAATGCGGCACCGCCCTGCCGAATATCCCTGCCCGGACCTTCCTTGGTTCTGAAGCGCGCCAAGAACAACAATACCGCTGATTTCATCAATCGCTCCCGTATCGACTTACCGTACTTACATCTACAAAATGCCCGGCAATCGCCGCCGCAGCAGCCATTTCCGGACTGACCAAATGGGTGCGGCCACCCTGCCCCTGCCGCCCCTCGAAGTTGCGGTTGGACGTGGAAGCGCAGCGCTCGCCCGGCGAGAGCTTGTCGTCATTCATCGCGAGACACATTGAGCAGCCGGGCTCGCGCCATTCAAAACCCGCCGCGACAAAGACCTTGTCGAGCCCTTCCTGCTCGGCTTGCCGTTTCACCACTCCGGAACCCGGCACGATCATCGCCAGTTTGACGTTGCCCGCGACATGCTTGCCGCGCGCGACTGTCGCCGCCGCGCGCAGATCCTCGATGCGCGAATTGGTGCAGGAACCGATGAACACCTTGTCGATCTTGATTTCCGAAATCGGCGTGTTCGCCTTCAGGTCCATGTATTTCAACGCGCGCTCGGCCGCCTCGCGCCTGACGGGATCGATGATGCTCGCCGGATCGGGCACGCGCCCGTCCACCGCCACCACCATTTCCGGCGACGTACCCCAGGTCACCTGCGGCTTGATCAGCGCCGCATCCAGGCTGACCACGCGGTCGAATTGCGCGCCTGCATCACT
This sequence comes from uncultured beta proteobacterium, assembly GCA_963757485.1. GTDB lineage: Bacteria > Pseudomonadota > Gammaproteobacteria > Burkholderiales > Gallionellaceae > Gallionella. The sequence continues at coordinate 1,282 of CAVWTZ010000070.1, read as the reverse complement.
GTGCAAAGTATGCCAGTAGGCCACTGCCTTGTCCCACAACCCGCCCTGGGGCGCAAACGGACGACCCTTGAGATAGCTGATGGTGGTGTCGTCGGCCGCGACCATGCCCGCGCGCGCGCCGGCCTCGATCGCCATATTGCACAGGGTCATGCGCCCCTCCATGGAAAGGCCGCGTATCGCGCTGCCGGCGAATTCGATCGAAAATCCGGTTCCTCCAGCCGTGCCGATCTTGCCGATCACAGCCAGCGCGACATCCTTCGCGGTAACACCACGCCCCAGCGCGCCCTCGACCACGACCTGCATCGCCTTCGATTTTTTCATCAGCAGGCATTGCGTCGCCATCACATGCTCCACCTCCGACGTGCCGATGCCGAACGCGAGCGCAGCGAACGCGCCATGCGTGCTGGTGTGCGAATCGCCGCACACCACCGTCATGCCCGGCAGGGTCGCGCCCTGCTCCGGACCGATCACGTGCACGATACCCTGGCGCGCATCGGACATCTTGAATTCGTTCACGCCGAACTCGGCGCAATTGCTGTCCAGCGTTTCCACCTGCAAACGCGAGACCGGATCGGAGATGCCCTGCGCACGCCCGGTGGTCGGCACATTGTGGTCCGCCACAGCGAGGATGGAGGCGGTACGCCACAGCTTGCGGCCGGCCAGCTTCAGGCCTTCGAAAGCCTGCGGGCTGGTCACTTCATGCACCAGATGGCGGTCGATATAGATCAATGCGGTGCCGTCGGCTTCCTGCCGGACCACGTGGGCATTCCAGAGTTTGTCGTAAAGAGTTTGCGCTTTCATGTCATTTCGCTTGCCTGATGCTGGTTTGCAGAGCTGCTGATTATGCCATAACGTGTTTGGCTTGGCATTAAACCCCAGTCAAGCCGAACCAGATACAGACAGATATTCCCGCAAAAACAAAAAAAATCGCTTTCGGCTTCGTGATAGCATAATGCCATGCAAAACAGGGACTCAAAATTCCGTCGAAATAATTTTGACGTGGCCAACACCGTCAATGTGACCGATCCGATTGCCGTTGGAGAGCGCGCTGGAAAGTATTTTCCTCGACCTCTTTCCCAGCGCAAGCGCCAACATGCTGCGCAATGCGATCAACCATATATCCGAACTCTATCGCGGCGAGAATACGGTCTACGCCCCTTGCGATACCGGCTATCACGATTTGCAGCACATTCTGGATGTAACACTGGCGAGTGCGCGCCTGATGGACGGCTATTAGCGCTCGCGAAGGCCCAGTGGCGGATTGGGCGAGGAACTGTTCATC
>CAVWTZ010000069.1:0-5941 GCA_963757485.1 uncultured beta proteobacterium | reverse complement strand
TCAAGCGCGTCACATCCGCTGCACCATGAGCTGCCGACAAGGCGATGCGCAAACGTGCCGTACCCTGCGGCACGGTGGGCGGGCGTATCGCCGCGACCGAGATGCCGTGTTCGCGCAACCTTCGCTCAGCCCCACTGCCGCGAGGTTGTCGCCGACCAGCAGCGGCTGTATCGCCGTTGCGGATGGCGGCAGGTCCACGGCAGGCCGCGCAGGCCGCTGCGCAACTGCGCGACCAGGCGTTGCAGATGGCCGCGCAGCTCGTCGCCCCTGGCGATCTGCTGCAGGCTCTCCAGCAGCGCGCTGGCCAGTGCCGGCGGCGCCGCGGTGGTGTAGACATAGCTGCGCGCATGGTTGACGAGCGTATCGATCACTGTCTGTTCCGCCGCGACGAAAGCGCCGAACACGCCCGCCGCCTTGCCCAGCGTCGCCATGCAGATCCGCGCGTTGCGATGCGATGCCGAAGTGCGCCAGCGAGCCGCGACCCTGTGGCCCCAGCACGCCGAAGCCGTGCGCATCGTCGATCAGCAGCCCGCGTCATGCCGCTCGCACAGCGCCAGCAATTCAGGCGACGGCGCGAGGTCGCCGTCCATGCTGAACACTGCATCGGTGATCACCAGTTTGCGCCCAACACCTCGAACAGTCTGCTGCGCGTGCGAACTGCTGTGACGCGTGCTCACTCCGCTCCTCGTCTACCACTTCGGTATGCCTCGTCGCTTGTTGCGCGGCTCCTTGCATTTCGCCCTGCTCACGACGACTGCTCGAGGTGTTATCACATTGCTCTGATAATCTTGCCAATTGCGCCATGTCGTTGTGGCGGTAGCGCTTCACTTTGGCGCGCGACAACAGCATCGCGTCGTTCAGCGAGGCGTCGTTGAATTTGTCGGCAAACACCATATCGCCCTTGCCGACCAGCGCCTGCACGACACCCAGGTTGCGCCATGTATCCCGTGGAAAACAGCAGCGCGGCAGGCTTGCCGACGAAGGCGGCGAGTTCGTTTTCCAGCTGATGATGGCTTGCCGCCGTGACCGCTGACCAGGTGTGCTGCTCCTGCCCCGACGCCGTGCTGCTGCGCGCCCTGCTGCAGCGCCGCAATCAGTTGCGGGTGGTTTGCGAGACCCAGATAATCGTTGCTGCAGAACGACAGGTAGGATTTGCCGTCCACCACGATGTGCGGTGACTGCGGGCTTTGCAGCATGCGGCGCTGGCGCAGCAAACCGAGTGCGGCGCGTTCGTTCAGTTCGTTTTGCAGTTCATTGAAAGGCATTTATTGCCACAGAGCACACAGAGACCACAGAGAAAAACCTCTGCTTTTGCTTTTCTCTGTGTACTCTGTGCTCTCTGTGGCTATTGGTTTTCAGCAAATGGGTACATCCCCAGTTTGTCCAGCAACGCACGGTCGTGTTCCACCTCGGGATTGCCGGTCGTCAGCAATTGTTCGCCATAAAAGATCGAATTCGCTCCGGCGAGAAAACACAGCGTTTGTATCGCATCCGACATCTGTGATCGCCCTGCCGACAGCCGCACACGCGCGGCCGGCATCGTGATGCGCGCGACCGCGATGGTGCGCACGAAATCCAGCGGGTCGAGATCCTCGGCGTCGGCAAGCGGCGTGCCCTCGACCTTGACCAGATTGTTGATCGGCACGCTCTCGGGATAGGGTTCGAGGTTGGCCAGCTGTGCGATCAAACCGGCGCGCTGCGTCAGGTTCTCACCCATCCCGACGATGCCGCCGCTGCATACGTGCATTCCGGCTTTGCGCACCCGTTCCAGCGTGTCCAGCCTGTCCTGGTAATCGCGCGTGCTGATGATGTCGCCGTAAAACTCCGGCGAGGTATCCAGGTTGTGGTTGTAGTAGTCCAGCCCCGCATCGCGCAACTGTGCTGTCTGTCTGTCATTCAGCATGCCCAGCGTGGCGCAGGTCTCCATGCCCAGGTCCCGCACCGCCTTGACCATTTCCACCACGCTGGCCATGTCCTCATCGCTGGGTTCGCGCCATGCCGCACCCATGCAGAAACGGCTCGCGCCGCTTTGTTTTGCTGCAAGCGCGGCAGCCACCACGACATCCAGCTCCAGCATTTGCTTGTTCTCCACGCCCGTGGAATGGAACGCCGATTGCGGGCAATATCCGCAATCCTCGGAGCAGCCGCCGGTCTTGATCGACAGCAAGGTGGAAAGCTGCACTGCATTGGGATCGAAATTTTCCCGGTGCACCTGCTGCGCGCGGAACAACAGATCGGCAAACGGCAGTTTGAACAGGGCTTCGACTTCGTCCACGCGCCAGCGTTGCGGAACAGCGGAAGGTTTGACCGGGCGGATGAATTCGATAGTTTGGGTATTCATAAATTTTGAGCGTTCGGTATGATGAGGTCTATGTTGCCGATCACGCACATGGAACAAGGATACCAAGTGGGCATGGCGACAGGCTGGTTTGCACAGGGACACATCATCCTTGAAAGGGCGATAGCTTGTCAATTTTACGCAACCATTTCCTGAACATACGCTCAGGATTTAAGCATATCCTGCCGGCACAGCCCTGTGTGCTGTGCGGCTGCATGAGCCATGACGGGCTGTGCCGGCAGGATATGCTTAAATCCTGAGCGTATGTTCAGGAAATGGTTGCGTAAAATTGACAAGCTATCAGCCTTTCAAGGATGATGTGTCCCTGTGCAAACCAGCCTGTCGCCATGCCCACTTGGTATCCTTGTTCCATGTGCGTGATCGGCAACATAGACCTCATCATACCGAACGCTCAAATTTATGAATACCCAAACTATCGAATTCATCCGCCCGGTCAACACCTTCGCTGTTCCGCAACGTAGGCGCGTGGACGAAGTCGAAGCCCTGTTGAAACTGCCGTTTGCCGATCTGTTGTTCCGCGCGCAGCAGGTGCACCGGGAAAATCTCGACCGAATGCATGCAGCTTTCCACCTTGCTGTCGATCAAGACCGGCGGCTGCTCCGAGGATTGCGGATATTGCCCGCAATCGGCGTTCCCGCATTCCACGGGCGTGGAGAACAAGCAAATGTCTGGAGCTGGATGTCGTGGTGGCTGCCGCGCTTGCAGCAAAACAAAGCGGCGCGAGCCGTTTCTGCATGGGTGCGGCATGGCGCGAACCCAGCGATGAGGACATGGCCAGCGTGGTGGAAATGGTCAAGGCGGTGCGGGACCTGGGCATGGAGACCTGCGCCACGCTGGGCATGCTGAATGACAGACAGACGGCACCGTTGCGCGATGCGGGGCTGCAGACTACAACCGCCACCTGGATACCTCGCCGGAGTTTTTCGGCGACATCATCAGCACGCGCGATTACCAGGACAGGCTGGACACGCTGGAACGGGTGCGCAAAGCCGGAATGCACGTATGCAGCGGCGGCATCGTCGGGATGGGTGGAGAACCTGACGCAGCGCGCCGGTTTTAATCGCAAGCTGGCCGACCTCGAACCCTATCCCGAGAGCGTGCCGACGTCGACGATCTGGTCAAGGTCGAGGGCACGCCGCTTGCCGACGCCGAGGATCTCGACCCGCTGGATTTCGTGCGTACCATCGCCGGTCGCGCGCATCACGATGCCGGCCGCGCGTGTGCGGCTGTCGCGCAGGGCGATCAAGATGTCGGATGCGATACAAACGCTGTGTTTTCTCGCCGGAGCGAATTCGATCTTTTATGGCGAACAATTGCTGACGACCGGCAATACCCGAGGTGGAACACGACCGTGCGTTGCTGGACAACTGGGGATGTACCCATTTGCTGAAAACCAATAGCCACAGAGAGCACAGAGTACACAGAGAAAAGCAAAAGCAGAGGTTTTTCTCTGTGGTCTCTGTGTGCTCTGTGGCAATAAATGCCTTTCAATGAACTGCAAAACGAACTGAACGAACGCGCCGCACTCGGTTTGCTGCGCCAGCGCCGCATGCTGCAAAGCCCGCAGTCACCGCACATCGTGGTGGACGGCAAATCCTACCTGTCGTTCTGCAGCAACGATTATCTGGGTCTCGCAAACCACCCGCAACTGATTGCGGCGCTGCAGCAGGGCGCGCAGCAGCACGGCGTCGGGGCAGGAGCAGCACACCTGGTCAGCGGTCACGGCGCAAGCCATCATCAGCTGGAAAACGAACTCGCCGCCTTCGTCGGCAAGCCTGCCGCGCTGCTGTTTTCCACCGGATACATGGCGAACCTGGGTGTCGTGCAGGCGCTGGTCGGCAAGGGCGATACGGTGTTTGCCGACAAATTCAACCACGCCTCGCTGAACGACGCGATGCTGTTGTCGCGCGCCAAAGTGAAGCGCTACCGCCACAACGACATGGCGCAATTGGCAAGATTATTAGAGCAATGTGATAACACCTCGAGCAGTCGTCGTGAGCAGGGCGAAATGCAAGGAGCCGCGCAACAAGCGACGAGGCATACCGAAGTGGTAGACGAGGAGCGAGTGAGCACGCGTCACAGCAGTTCGCACGCGCAGCAGACTGTTCGAGGTGTTGGGCGCAAACTGGTGATCACCGATGCAGTGTTCAGCATGGACGGCGACCTCGCGCCGTTGCCTGAATTGCTGGCGCTGTGCGAGCGGCATGATGCGTGGCTGCTGATCGACGATGCGCACGGCTTCGGCGTGCTGGGGCCACAGGGTCGCGGCTCGCTGGCGCACTTCGGCATCGCATCGCAACGCGTGATCTGCATGGCGACGCTGGGCAAGGCGGCGGGCGTGTTCGGCGCTTTCGTCGCGGCGGAACAGACAGTGATCGATACGCTCGTCAACCATGCGCGCAGCTATGTCTACACCACCGCGGCGCCGCCGGCACTGGCCAGCGCGCTGCTGGAGAGCCTGCAGCAGATCGCCAGGGGCGACGAGCTGCGCGGCCATCTGCAACGCCTGGTCGCGCAGTTGCGCAGCGGCCTGCGCGGCCTGCCGTGGCACCTGCTGCCATCCGCAACGGCGATACAGCCGCTGCTGGTCGGCGACAACCTCGCGGCAGTGGGGCTGAGCGAAAGGTTGCGCGAACACGGCATCTGGGTCGCGGCGATACGCCCGCCCACCGTGCCGCAGGGTACGGCACGTTTGCGCATCACCTTGTCGGCAGCTCATGGTGCAGCGGATGTGACGCGCTTGATAGAAACGTTGCATGAACTTGCACGTTGAGCGTTATGAATATGCCGGAAGCGGGGACAGCGGGGTGCCGCTGTTGCTGGTCCACGGCTGGGGCATGCACGGCGGCATGTGGGGCGATGCTCCGGAAAGGCTCGCGCAGCATTTTCCCGTGCTGGTGGTGGATCTGCCGGGGCACGGTCGCAGCATCGACAGGCGCGTGAGACAAGAGACAAGAGACAAGGCAGAAGACCCCGCCTTTCCAGTTGGTCTGGAAACCATCGTTGACCAGTTGTCGGCGCAGTTCAAAGAACCGCTCGCGCTGTGCGGCTGGTCGATGGGCGGGCAGATCGCGATGCGCTGGGCATTGCGCAATCCCCGGCAGGTGGAGCGTCTGGTGCTGGTCACGAGCACCCCCTGCTTTGCCGAACGCGGCGACTGGCAATTCGGCATCCCGGCGGACACGCTGCGCCAGTTCGCTGCCGATCTGGAACAGGACCATGGCGCAACCTTGCGCAGATTCCTCGGGCTTCAGGTGCGCGGCAGTCAGGGCGAGCGGGAATTGCTGGCGGCCTTGCGCGAGCGGCTGGACAGCCGCGGCGGGCCGGATCCGGATGCGCTGCGCGGCGGGCTGGAGATATTGCGCGATCTGGATCTGCGCGACGCATTGCCGGAAATAAGCCAGCCTGCGCTGGTCATTGCCGGAGAACGCGACCGGCTTAGTCCGCCGCAGGCTTCCCGTTACCTGGCACATGCGATGCCGAATGCGCGTGTGGTTGAAATCAAGGGCGCGGCACATGCGCCGTTCCTGTCGCACCCGGATGAGTTTGCGAACCACCATTTGATGGAGGTACGATACGTAC